>DAOUEM010000297.1:0-1891 GCA_034430555.1 Anaerolineae bacterium
GTCCTGCGCAGCCAGCCGCGACCCCAGGTGAATGGGTGGGTAAAGACGCAGTGCTTCCTTGATGACCCGGCCCAGGTAGTCGAGCTGGTGGATGGCGGCCATATCCGGGGTGCTCCCCATTAGAACAGCATCCACTTCAGCTTGCGCCTGCGCGAGTGATTCGGGATGCTGGCCGAGCAACATGAGCGCCCAGGCTAAGAGGGCGGTTGAGGTATCATGGCCGGCGATGAGCATGGTCAGCAGCTGGTCGCGGATAAGGTCGTCCTCCAGACCGGCGGCCAGCAGCGCGCCGAGCAGATCATGAGGGGCCTCGCCGTCGCTAATCTGCGTCCGCCGTGCATCGATCAACCCGTAGAGATAGGCGTCCATCTGGCGGATGGCGCGCTTGAATCCCAGACGTGGCACTCCGGTCCAGAGCATCCACAGACCAGGTGAGATGTAGCGGATCACGCCCAGCACGGCGGCCCAGAGCCGCTGCATGTGCGGCGTGAAATCCGCACCGAAGAGAGTGTCAACCAGGATGAGTAGCGCGATTTTCCGCATCTCGACCAGCATATCGATGGTGCCATTGTCGACCCACGAGTCAAGAATCTGGTCGGTGCGGGTTTGCATGGCCTGAACATAAGTCTCCAGCATGGTGCGGTGCAGAGAAGGATTCATGAGGGCGCGCAGCGTGTCGTGCGACGCGCCGTCTTCGACCAGAACACCATGGCCGAGCAAATCCGTCACCGGGTCCGAATCGTTGCGCCAGCGCAGGTTATCTCGCTCAATGACTAACACAAAACGGGCGGCATCTGGCCCGGCCATCACGATGGGCTTAAAGCCTGGCAGATTGATCTGGAAGACATCGCCCAAGCGGGCGTGGAAGGCCTGCATCGCCGCCAGCGGGTGCCGCTCGCGCAGCATGGCTTGTAACGCCAGCAAGCCGGATTGTGGATCGGGCATGGGTGGGAGTTGGGGCATCGGGGTTGTTCGGCTCACTCTCTGACGATCAACGAAATCATATGTCTTATTATCAGAAACCGTCCTCAAGCAGCAGGTCGCTGGCGACTTTGCCGCTGAGCGTGACCATCGGGACGCCTCCGCCCGGATGTGTCGTTCCCCCCGCGTAGTACAGGCCGCGCAGATGCGGGTCGCGGTTATGGGGCCTGCGGAAGGCCGCCCAGCGATTGTTGGACGAGGCACCATAGAGCGCGCCCTGCCGCGCCCCGGTCAGGTGTTCGATGTCAGGCGGTGTCAGGTGGCGTTCCACCTCTATCTGGCCGCGGATATCAAGGCCGAAATCCGCCAGCCGCGCCAACGCCCGATCGCGATAGGTTGTAGCCTGCTCCGCCCAGTTGAAGTGCCCATTGTCAGCGGGGACGTTGACCAGTACAAACCAGTTCTCACAGCCGGGCGGGGCATCGGTGGAGGTGGTCTTTGCACTGATCGCCACATAGATGGTGGGCTGCCTGGGCGGCTGGCCCCGCTCAAAAATGTCATCGAATTCGCGCCGGTAATCGGTTGAGAAGAAGATGTTGTGATGGGCGAGGTCGGGACGCTGGCCCCGGACACCGAGCAGCAGGACAAAACCCGAACCAGAAGGCTCGCTGTTCTGCAGGTGGGCCAGCCGCTGGGCTGGGAGGGTGTTCGGGGGTAGCAGCTTCTCCGCGACAGTTGTCACATCGAGGTTAGCAATCAGGGCTGAGGTGGCTACCTGCGATCCATTCGCGCGGGAGACACCTACCACGCGATCCGCCTCCACTTCAATCGATTGCACGCCGCAGCCGGTGACGATCTCGACGCCAAGTTCCTGGGCAACAGTTTGATACGCTTTGGCAATGGCATAGATACCGCCTGCCGGATAATAGACTCCACCATTGAGTTCAACGTGGGCGATGACGTTGAGCGT
>DAOUEM010000298.1:0-4069 GCA_034430555.1 Anaerolineae bacterium
CGGCGCGCGCGATCCATCACGACGATATACAGCTCGGTGGTGGCGGTTTCCATGTTGCGTTCAAGATAGATGGCCGAATCATGCGCAGCCCAGGTAAAGGCATACACGCCTTCCAGCAGCACGATCGTTTCCGGTGGCCGAAACCCTTGATCGCGCGCGAACTGGACAAAGGCGCTGAGGAACAGCGGGGAGACCGATTCGTCCTCCGGGTCGATTTCCACGCCGGGTAGGTTGGTGAGCTGGATGCGGAAGTTTATCGCGCGTGTTGAGCTGTTCCCATTACCCTCTTCATCCAGCGTGGCTGGATCATAGATTGTCAGTGACTGCCCGCCTTCAGCGGTTTCCCAACCGGCCGGGTAGCGCATGGCGACCGTCGTCCCGACGAACTCCTTTTCTCCGGCATTGGGCAGTTCTATCGCCAGCGGGTCAGGCGTTGTGGTTGGCTCAGGGCGCGCTGTGGGTGGGATGTGCACCGTTGCCAGCTGAACACCGGCGGTATTCTCTACCCCGCATCCTGCCAGTATCAGTAGGGTCAACAGAATCCAGGTGCGTGCTTTAGCCGTAATCATCACTTTCTCCACTTCGCCCAACAAAATATGCGCAATCTACCGGCAGGCAGGATTATACCGTTGCCCGGCGGCAAACGTAACCGTGTTTTTTTTGGGGCGCGGCTTGTGTCTTGTAGCAGGCTGATGGGCTTGGCCTGCGGTTCAGGGTCTGTGGTATTATAGCCAGCATACAGGTATGGTTTAGATGGGAGTGGTCGGTATGACTTCCAATGTCAGTGGATTGGTCCAGGAAGGTGTGGCGGCGCTTAAGGCAGGCCGGAAGCAGGATGCGCAAAAACTGCTGACACGCGCGACCCAGCTTGATGAGAGAAACGAAGAAGCCTGGTTGTGGCTGAGCGCAACCGTTGATTCTCTGGAGAATCAGCAAATCTGTCTGGAAAACGTTATCGCCATTAACCCCAGCAATGCCCGCGCCCTGCAAGGATTGGAGGCGATCAAACGACAGCTTTCCCGGCAGCAGGCGGCTCCTTCCCCGCGTCCCGCCTCACAGTCAGGTACGGCGGCATCCGATCCTTTCACCGTGTCACCGGTGCAGGCCGATCCCTTGGCTGCCCCGCCGGCAGCGCCTCAGGCGCACGTGCCCGCGTTTCATGGCAGCGGTGGTAACGTGGCGCTGCCATCCCAAAGTGAGTACGATGCCTGGGTCGATGGATTGGGGCTTGGCGGTGCCGAGGCCGAAGTGCCCCAGGCTGATTTGGGTGGGAGCGATCCCTTTGGCTTTGACAGCGGGCCGTTTCAACAGCCGCCGGCGGCGGTTGATCCATTCGCCGAAACGATCGAGGCAGCCCCTGACGCAGCCCCTGATTATGGCGACATGGTCAGCCCGGGGCAGGAAGCCGATGATGTCGCCAGTAGCGGATCGTTTGATCCGTTTGCCATACCGCAGACAAGCGGCTATGACTCGTCTTATGACGATGATTCATATGACGATAGTGCTACCTACGACGACAGCACCTACGAGACAGACAACGACCCATTCGGTGATATCAATGCCAGTGCTGGTGATTTCAGCAGTGCCAGCCCCTTTGGTGATTTTGAGAGCGTCGATGATTTTCAGGATGCCAACGACTTGGTCGGATTTTTGGAATACATCCCTGAAGAGATTGAAGCGACGCATTTGCCGGGGCAGGCGCCTGTCTATCCTCGCGGGCTGCTGATCAGCCTGGTGGCTGTCAGTGGAGGGCTTGGCCTGTCGATCATCGTGATGTTTATTCTGTTACTCACGCGTTAAGCTCGTGTCAAAGGCACAACGTTCTTGCGGACCCTCAAAAGAATCCCTTACCGACCCCTGTTGGGTTATCACCTCGTCTGGCCCAGCGTGATCGGGATGCTGGTATTGGTGGGCCTGGTGGCCGTCACCGCTCCCGCGGAACGTACGTTGGGAGGCCCCAATGCCCGCCTGGTCTACTTCCACGGTGCGCTGGTGTGGGCATCGATCTTGAGCTGGTTTATTGCAGCCGGGGTAGGGGCGCTGGCCTTTGTCCGCCGCAGTGAAGCGCTGCATCGGGCAGGCCGCAGCCTGGGCCGGATCGGGCTGCTATGGTGGGCGCTGTACATCCCGGTGAGTATCCTGGCCGCCAATGCCACCTGGGCCAACAACTCATGGAACCTGACGTTCCTGTTAGAGCCGCGTTTTCAGATGGCTTTTCAGGTGATAGCCGTGGCCCTTTTTGCCCAGGCGATTCAGATATTCGACCCGCGTCCCCAAACGGCCAGCGTGGCCAATATCGGGATTGTCCTGATCCTGGTTTTTCTGATGGGCATCACCGAGCGTGTCTTACATCCCCCGGCGCCCATACGGGATACCGAAAGCCTGCGCATTCAACTGGCTTTTGCCTCTATGTCGGCCTTGCTGCTTCTGACCGGGTTTCAACTGGCCAGGCTGCGCCGGTTTCCCGATCCTCAGGATGGTTAAGGGTCGGGACTTTTACACCAGGATACGATGTTGTTTTGCCGCCTGGATTCGGTCATTTATTACTGGAAGCTAGGCGGTGAGGTTGTTATAGTGAAAGGCGAGTTTCACAAATTTTGGGTATTTCGCGTAAAAGACAGGTTGGCATGTGACACAAACGACGGAACGAAATACACGCCGCCAGGTCCGGCGCGTATTGTGGATAACCCTGTTTGCTAACCTGGCCGTTGCCGCCGGCAAGCTGGTTGTCGGTCTGTTGACCGGGGCGCTGGCGATGGTGGCCGACGGCTTCCATTCTTCGCTGGATGCCTCTTCTAATGTCATCGGTCTGGTTGGTAATGCGGTAGCCGCCCGCCCACCTGATGAAGACCATCCCTATGGGCACCGCCGCTTCGAAACGATTGCGGCTATGGCCGTTGGGGGATTGTTGCTGCTGACCGCATGGGAGATCGCCGGTCAGGCGTTGGACCGCTTGCAGGGTGGCAGCGCGCCGGAGGTGTCGGCTCTCAGCTTCGTGGTGATGCTGGTAACGATCGTCATCAATGTCGTGGTCAGCCGTTACGAACGGCGTGAGGGCCGGCGTCTGCAATCTGAGATTTTGCTGGCCGATTCGGCCAATACCGGCGCCGACGTTTTTGTATCCCTATCGGTGCTGATCAGCCTGGCGGCGGTGGCGATAGGGTGGCTGTGGGCCGATACTGCTGCCGCCTTGTTTATTGTCCTGCTGATTGGACGGGCGGCCTGGGGCGTGTTGTGGCAAACCGGGCGCGTGCTGGTTGATACAGCCCCGCTCAACCCGGAAGAAGTCAGCGGCGTGGTCGGCCAGATACCCGGTGTCATTGCCGTAGACCGAGTCCGCAGCCGGGGCACCTCCGACGCGATGCTGCTGGACATTGACGTGAAGGTTGACCCCGCTGTGACCACCGAACGCGCGCAGGCGATCACCACGGCCATCACGGAACGCTTGCAGGACCAGATCACGGGCATCGCTGAAGTCGAGGTGCACCATATCCCGTACTATGCCATGCCGCCCGACTATCGGGTAATTGCCCGCGCCGAGGCCGATGCGCTTGGTCTGGCGATACACGAGGTTATGCTGTTTGATACGCCAAATGGCTCGGTCCTGGCAATGCATGTCGAAGTGCCTGCCGATCAGATGCTGGAAGACGCGCATCATCAGGTCTCGTTGTTTGAGGACCGGGTCAAGACAGCGCTGCCTTCGCTGGCGGGCGTCACGACCCATATCGAGCCGGCTTCACGCGGGCCGGTGCCGCTCGCGCAAAGCCAGCGGGCGGAGGATGTGCGGGCCCAGGCACTCGACCTGGCACGGCAGTTATACGATGACGTCGATTGGCATGACGCGTTTATCCGCACGGAAGCCCATGGTTACGCGCTCTCGATGCATGGTGGGTTAGCCCATGACATGACGGTTGAAGAGGCGCATCTGATGGCAGAACGTACCGAGACCCATTTGCGATCGGCGCTGCCGCTGCTCCAGCGCGTGACCATCCACATGGAACCCAAGACAAACCCCCACCAATAACGCCGCCTTCACAGGTTCACTCAACCTGCTTGTTTAATCCCCGTA
>DAOUEM010000299.1:0-3557 GCA_034430555.1 Anaerolineae bacterium
CATCCCTGTGCGGCAGGCGCGTCAAAAAAAACGGCGGCCAGGCAGCCCAGGCACTCGGACGCAGCCGGGGCGGGTTCAGCACCAAAATCCATGTGACGGTCGATGCACTGGGTAATCCACTGCGCTTTACGCTGACCGGCGGGCAGTGCCATGATATCACCCAGGCTGAAGACCTGATCCTGGGCTTTAGCTGCGCGTATGTGATAGCGGACAAAGGCTACGATGCGGATGACTTTCGCCAGACCGTGCTTGAGCAAGGCGCCATACCCGTTATTCCACCCCGCAGCGGGCGTAAACAGCCCGCCGAATACGATGAATGGCTCTACCGTGAGCGCCATTTGGTGGAGTGCTTTATGAACAAAATTAAGCACTATCGTCGCCTTTTCTCGCGTTTCGACAAACTCGACCGGCGTTTTCTTGGGTTCTTGAGTTTTGTCGGTGCACTCATCTGGCTACGCTGACCGTATGTCAACAGAACCTAGACACAGACAAAATTCGCGCGTTAGGCACCTCCTTAACATCCTGGGTGGAGCCGTAAGCCTCCACGTGTTACCGATATCTTAGGCACAACGGAATCAGGGATTTCCCTTTCTTTAGCATGTTCGACGGGACACGCCCAATCAGGCCGAGACGAGAATTGTATTGGCGTTCGGTATGTCGTCTACCAACAAAATAAGGTATGATCTCGAAACAGCCTTATAGCCAAGCTTCGTACCCTTCATGTTCCAATAACTTCACCATGCCCCGCACGTCCTGTTCGCGTTTCTTGGTGCAGACGAGGACCACGTCATCCATCGCGACGATAACCACGTTATTCATGCCTATCGTCGCGACGAGTCTTTTCTCGTCACGGGAAATGACCAGCGAGCCGCGGGTATCGACTCCAATGTGTTTACCAATAACAGTGTTGCCATCCCCATTTGCTGGAAGCACGTCAGTCAGACTTGACCAACTGCCGACGTCCGACCATCCAATATCCACCGGAATGACAGCCACACGTTCCGCATGTTCCATCACGCCATAGTCGATTGTCTGTTTGTTGATAAGCGGCCAAACGCGGTTTAGCACAGTGTCAAAATCTTGAGTGCCAAGCGCGGCGGTTATCTCGGTTAATTGCCCAGACAAAACCGGCATTTGGCGCTCAAACTCTCCCAAAATACGATCCACCCGCCAGATGAACATCCCGCTATTCCAGGTATATTCATCGCTGGCTATCATCTTCCTGGCTGTTTCCGGGTCAGGCTTTTCAATGAAATGGACCACACGAAAAACCGAGAAGTCGTTCTCTGTATCCAGCGCCTGGCCTTGCTTGATGTAGCCGTAACCAGTAGAAGGGGCTGTCGGTTTGATGCCCAGTGTCACGAGATAGCCGAGTTCGGCCACGTGGGATGCAGTAACCAAAGCCTGGTTGAATCGTTCCACATCAGTGATGAAGTGGTCGGCAGTCAATACCGCCATAATCGCATTGGGCTCACGATGACGCAGGTGGATGGCCGCCAAACCAATCGCCGCCGCCGTCCCGCGAGACTCCGGCTCAACAATGAAGTTCTCTAGCGGCAACTCCGGCACCTGGGAGGACAGCAAAGGCACGTACTCACCCCGCGCAACGATCAGGATGCGTTCAGGTGAAAAACACGGCACAAGCCGGTCCACCGCGTATTGCATCATGGTGCGCTCACCAACCAGCTTGAGCGTTTGCTTGGGGCGAGACTGGCGGCTGAAAGGCCACAATCTGGTGCCGGTTCCTCCGGCCATAATCAAGGCATACAACATTATTGGCTCCCGGTTCACAATCAAAAGCCGCGCAAATCCGTGCTGGCTCGCCTGGGAAGCCCTGCTTTAGGCGTCCGTTTGAGGACAACATACTCAAGACCATGTTCTTTACAGAACGCCGCTTTCTCAGGTTTATCGCCGTCTTCATTCACGGCATACATGTCCGGCTTGATGCGCGTAATCTCTGGCGCGGCATCCATCCAACCATGTCCGGTCGAAATCAACGCTTGCTTGACATAACGAATAGCCTGAACCATATAGCGGCGCTCGTCTTGATGAAATTGTGGGTGGCCTGGCCCTTTCAGGAGTTCAATGTTTTGATCATGACCGACCACGACATAGAGGTCCCCCAACTCGGACGTTTCCTCAAAAAAGCGCACATGTCCTGAGTGCAACCAGTCGAAACAGCCGGTGACCAGCACCTTCTTCCGCGCATTGTCTGTTGCGACATCGCCATCCGAGGTAGGCCCGTCCGGGAAATCCTCTATGTTAGCAGGTCTCAACACCTGGTATTCGATGTCATGCGCCCGGCAATAGGCGCGTTTTGCTGGAGTGTCGTCCGATTCATGCACAACCCAGTTATCAGGATGCGCGCCATCAATAGGAGGCAAAGCGTCACGGTCCACAGTGTCCGTCACCAATGTCACTTGTTGGATGTAGCGAATGGCCTGGAGGAAATACAGCCGTTCTTCCTCTGGAAACTTCGGCGTCATGCCATCTAATGCCTGGATGCGCTCGTCAGACCAGAGTAAAACGTGCAGGTCTCCGAGCTTCGACGCTTCTTCCAGGAAGCGGATGTGTGGCGAACGCAGGTCGCCAAAGCCACCACTGACCACAACATTAGTCATGAGTGGAATCCTCTGCCAGCCGGATCTTGACACCGAATCCACCAGGCACGGGTTCATTAGATATAACGAAGATGTATCCCCCACCACAACCGGAATACATCGCGCCTGCATAGCGAGATTGGTAATATTCCAGAATTGCCATCAGGTCAATCGTGATGGTCGGGTGGCACACCGTGTGCGGCAGAATGGCGGCCCAACATGCCATACACGCATTCATCGAAGCGCCTAATTGGGTCAGGTCCTGGGTGACAATGGCGTCAAAACAGTCTTTGCCCGACTGGCCCAGACGGCGAATCCATTCCTTATCCAGGTTCTGCTCACCGAGCGGGCTATATCCTGGCGGGCGCGGCGCAATCGGGACCATATAGAAGATGCTTTCCAACCAGCGGGCGACATCCGGATCGTTATTCGATTCGATATGGGCGGGAAAATAGCCGCCTTCGTGGTCGTAGCGGTAATCCAGCCGGTTGATCCCCGGATAAATCAGCCCGACCATATCCTGCGACCCCGATGGCGCAGATTGCCCTTCGTTCTCTGCCCGGTACAGCTCCTGAACCAAGACAGCAGGATCGCGATCGGGTAGCACCCCGTACCATAGCGCCATCGCCACCTTGCGCGTGCTGGTACCCATCCCACAGCGGTCCATAAATCGACACGTTGGTTCCAGGGCCACCACGACCATCGATCCTGGTGGGGTGGGGTTATGTTTCGACACAAATGGCTGATCGATCCAGCCGCCAGCCAACGCCATACGATAGGGCATTGCGCCGATGATTTCGGTGATTTCCGGCATCAATCCAGCATCCTTGTTGACTGGGCCATGCGACTCAGTAATCACCAGCAGGGGTGTGTTTACCCGCCTTGCGATCCGCATATTGCGCTTTAATCCAGGCATACGTCTTCAACATGCCCTCACGGAATGGTGTGCTGGGTTCC
>DAOUEM010000300.1:0-11570 GCA_034430555.1 Anaerolineae bacterium
TGTTCCTCGACCAAGGTAGAAGTTAATCTCGACCACGCCAATGAACTGATGGCGACTATCGAGAACATCCACCATATCTTCTGGGCGACCAAGAACCGTGAAGTGGGCTGGTATACAGCCAGCTAAAGCTGTTGCCAGCTAAACGAGGTATGTCGGCAGGCGAATCCCCGATGGACTCGCTGCCGGTTGGAAACTGATGTCAGTCAAGTTGAAGAACAGCAACTGGTTTGAACTGCTGCTCTGGATTCTAAGGCTCCGGTGGCGTTTCCGCGTGACCGGAGCTTCCATGTCTCCGCTCCTGGCCGCCGGGGACGAGGTGCTGGTCAACCCGGTAAGCTACTGGTACCGCCGGCCCAAACCGGGGGATATCGTGGTCGCCCGTCACCCCTACCGCACCGATGTGAAGCTGGTTAAACTGGTGCGCGCCGTTCGTGCTGATGGGCATTGTGTCCTGGCGGGGCTGAACCCCACAGAGAGCACCGACAGCCGTGCCTTTGGCGCCGTGCCCCCCCAACGAATCCTGGGACGGGTGACCAGCCGTTTCGGCTGACCGTGCCGGGCCTTACAGGGTGAGCAGCCCGCCTTTTTTGAAAGCGAGCTTTTTGGCCAAACCGGGCCCATTTCCTTGCCAGATTGGTGTGAAATGGTATAGTTTTCTTGAACTGCACATAGAGTCGATTTGAAGGCTTTAGTGAGGAGCTTAAACATGACCCATATCATCACCAGTCTGTGCCTCCGCGACGGCGCCTGCGTGGAAGTGTGCCCGGTGGAGTGCATTGTCCCTGGTATCCCGGAGTCAGAGTGGCCGTGGTATTTCATTGATCCCGACACTTGCATTGACTGCGGCGCCTGTATCCCCGAGTGCCCGTTTGAGGCGATTTTCGTGGAAGAAGAAACGCCCTCTGGATTCGAAATGGCCAGTGGGCAGGAGCGGATTCCGTTTGGCGGCTCGCGTTACACAGCCGACGGTGGCGAAGTGGTCGACCTGACGGAAGATATCCAGCCCAACTACGACTACTTCCAGAGCGGCCCTGGATACGACGCCCTCTCCTGAGGCCTCTCCTGAGGCATCTCCTGAGGCCTCCGGTATTTCTGCTTGATCGAAAAGGACCAAAAGACGTCACAATGTGGCGTCTTTTTGATCTCGCCGGCGCCGGCCTACCGATAAACCAGCAGGCGCAGCCCGTTGGCCACCACCACCAGCGTTGAGCCTTCATGCCCCAGCGCGACGCGCCAGGCGCCGTTGTACACCGGCAGCACAGTCTTGCCTTCCGATTCCAGCCGGTCACGGATGGCGCCTAGATCGTCGGGCAGGGACAGCCCTTCCGTCTGCATCAGCCGCTCGGACAGCAGGCTCAAGGCGATGGCGGATGCGGTGATCACCACCAGCCAGCGCTCGATTTGTTCGCGCGTCGGCCTGGAGAGACTGTTAACCTGATCCTGCGACAGTGTTAACGCTTGTTCATATATTGTCGTTACTCGTGCTCAAAGATAATTGATCATCGGTTAACTTTTGCCAGTATAAGATGGGTTTGCCTGCTTGGAAAGGGCCAGATGCTGCTCATTACCGCCGAAATACGGCAGTTCATGGTGACGCATGCCCAGGAGGGCTATCCGAATGAGGTGTGTGGATTGTTGGGTGGTCTGCCAGGCCGGGCGCTGGACGTGCGCGCGGTGCGTAATGTGGCGGAACGGCCAATCCGACAATACCGGATGGACCCGGAGGAGCAGTGGGCGGCTTTCCAATCCTACGAATCGGCAGGGTGGGAATTGTTGGCCGTGTATCATTCCCACCCGTCAGGTCCTGCCCATCCTTCGGAAACGGACATCGCCGAGTGTTACTACCCGGACATGGTGTATTTCATCGTCAGCCTGGACCGGTGGGAAACGCCATCACTGACCGCCTGGCAGATCGACAGCGGCGCCTTCCACCCGGCGGCCTGGCAGGTTGTCCCAGACTGATTCGGGCGGGTGCTTCAGCGCCGGGAAAGGGTTTCATACCGCAGCCAGCTGTTGGCCTCCAGCGTGATTCCAGTTATGTTTTCTCGATAGGCGATCACGTCAATGCCCTGCCACAAGGGCAGCAGCGCGAAGTCGGCCAGTAGCAGACGCTCGACCGCCTGGTATGCCAGCGCCCGTTCGTCAGGGCCGGCGGCCAGGGCCGCGTCGCGCAGCAGGTTGTCGATGGCCACGCTGGCATAACCGGCGCCATCCGGGATGCGCCAGCCGGAATGCGCCAAGGGCAGCAGGTAGCCGGCCGGGCTGGCAAATGGCGGCCGCCAGCCGATGATGGCGCTCAAATATTCCCCCCGATATACGGTGCGGGTAAATGTCTCCGTACCATCATCCAGGATGGCCGAGATATTGGCGATTTCGCTGTCTTCGACGGCCCGCCGCACTTCCTGCGCGGCTGCGCCCATCAGGTCACCGTAGTTGTCGGTGGATATGTAGAGCGGCGTTTGAACCGGCCGCCGGCGCGGGCTGTAACCGGCTTCGGTGAGCACCGCGTCGGCTTGCTCCGTGTCGCGCGCCGGGAAAACAACCGCGCCGCCGCCAAACTGCGGGGGCAGCAGGCTATATAACGGCGTGACGGTCTCGTCAAAACCAAACGCGGCGCTGCGCTCGCGGTCGATCAGCAGGGCAAACGCTTCCCGGATCGCCGGGTCATCGAATGAGTTCTGGTTATTAATCGAGAGTTGTTCCTGGTTGAGCACCATATAAAACGTTTGCAGGTTCGGCTGCCGTTGTATCACGATGTCTGGCGCGGCCATGATGGCGTCCAGATCGGGCAGCGCCAGCGCCTGCCAGGCGATGTCGATCTCGTGGGCCTGAATGGCCCGCCGCAGGTCGATCGGCAGACGATAGCGGCGCAGGATGATGCGGTCGTTGGCGGCGGGCGGCCCGCCGTAGGAGTCGTTGGCCGCCAGGACGATTTCCCGGGCCGGCTGGATCGATTCCAGGCGGTAGACGCCATTGCCCACGAACGAGTCGGCCTGGTAGATGTCCAGCAGGTCACCTTCCGGGAACACGCCGGGATGCTGCGGATAAAACGGCGGCAGCGCGACCAGCGCCTCAAAATCTGTAGCCGCCATCGGCACCGTCAGCCTAAATGCGACGGCGTTGTCGATGTCTTCGCTGACGGCCACGCCGGTCACGTACCGGTTGATCAGGTCGGCGCTGTTCCGCCCGCTGTCGATCACCCGGTTGATGGCGTCAGTAAACACAGCGGCGGTGATGGCGGTGCCATCGTCAAAGGTCGCCCCAGGGCGCACCACGAAGGTGTGGAGCAGGCCGTCGTCGCTGACGATATGTTGGTCGGACAGCGCCAGTTCGAAGGTCAGCGTGCCGGGCACCTGGCGAGTCAGGCCGGTATACAGGTGATTCATCAATTCCCAGGATGGATAGTCGATGGCATCGGCGGGGTCGAGCGTGCGCGGGAAGTCCGTTGTGCCGATGATGATGTCGACCGGGTCTTGCGCCACACTGGCAGTTTTGGGCAGCATGGTAATGGTTATCATGGCTATTATCAGGCAGCGTGCCCACAGGTCGATACGAAGCCTGGCGCTCAAGGTCGGTGCTCCTTGGAAGGAAGTCGAATTGACGAACGGGGGGATTTTACCACGTTATTCAGCGACCGTTTAGAATTCCCCCTGGAATATCGTGGTATAATGCCCCCGTTAAAAGCGTTTAGGAGGACCTTAGAAGTGGCTAAGAACAGTAAACGTGGCAAGCCTTCGCGGTCGCAGCAGCGCCGCCAACGTAATACCATTATCGTGACGACCATCATTGCCGTTTTGATGGTGTTGAGTCTGATCGTCTCGATGCTGCCCCCGCCGACTCAGTCCGGACTGCTGCTCCTCGGTTTGTGGTTCTAGTGGAGATCGTATGAACATCCTGGTGGTAGGACTGCTGGCGGTGGTGGGGATACTGGCCGGCGGTATCGTGAACGTGCTGGCCGACGATTTGCCGCAGCGCCAGGCCGTGCGTATCGCGAACGTGCTGGCCGATGATTTGCCGCAGCGCCAGGCCGTTCGGCGGCCTCATTATCCCGATGACCTGCCACGGACACTGCTGGCCTGGTTGGGGTTGACGGCCTTTCTGACTGGCCAGCGTCGATCGCCAGACGGAGCCGCCCTGTCCTGGCGGCACCCGGTGGTGGAGATGGTGATGGGCCTGGCCTTTGCCCTCATCGCCGCTGCCTACCCGCTAGACGGCCAGCGGATTCTCTACCTGCTGTTCCTGGCGATCCTGCTGCTGATCACCGTCATCGATCTCGAACACCGGCTGATCCTGTTCGTGGTGATCATACCGGCCTGTGTCCTGGCCATCCTGGAAAGCATCCTGTTCCCGGTGCCGCCTCCGCCGCTGGGCGACGCCTTGCTCGGTGGGCTGCTCGGTTTTGTGGTCTTTTTCCTGATGTTCCTGGGCGGCATCGGCTTTTCCGCCCTGATGGCCGCCCTGCGCGGCGAAGAAATACCCGAGGTCGCTTTTGGCTTTGGCGATGTGCTGCTGGCAACGTTGAGCGGCTTACTGCTAGGCTGGCAGGCGTTTCTCTTCGCCCTGATGATCACGGTTTTTCTCGGCGCGGCGGGTGCGGTGCTGTTTTTGCTCTCGCGATTTTTGGTACGCGGGCAGTATACGCTGTTTACCGCGCTGCCCTATGGCCCCTACATTGTGTTGGGTACCGTGATCATGCTGTTCTGGCGCGACGAGGTGCGGGCCATTATGCTCCGTTAAATTCGCGGATTATCCCTCTCGATGATGCCGCCGCCCAGGCAGCGCTCCCCATCGTAAAAAACCGCACCCTGGCCCGGTGCGATGTCGCGCAGTGGAGACTCAAACCGGATGTGCGCCCGGCCTTCGGGCAGAGGGCTTACGATTGCCGTCACCGGACGTGCCTTGTAACGAATCTTGACCGTGGCTGTTACTGGCTCTGTCGGCGGCGTCCCTGCGATCCAGTTGACCCCGCGCGCCGTCAGTGTATCGCTGCCCAGTTCACCTCCGGTGCCCACGATCAGGGTATGGGTTGCCGGATTTTTACCCAGGACGTACAGCGGCTCACGGTAGCTGATGCCCAGTCCTTTGCGCTGCCCGATCGTGTAGAAGGGCAGCCCCTGGTGCTGGCCTAATACTTCCCCGTTGCCGGTTACGATCGGCCCCGGCACGACGGCTGCCGGTGCATGGTCGGCCAGGAAGCGCCGGTAATCGCCATCGGCCAGGAAGCAGAGGTCCTGGCTGTCGTGTTTGCTGGCGACGGGCAGCCCAAAACGCGCCGCCAGTTCGCGCACTTCGGTTTTCGTGTAGTCACCGACCGGGAACATGGCATGTTGGAGCTGGTCTTGCCGCAGCACGCTGAGGACATAACTCTGATCCTTGTGCTCGTCCACCGCCTTATGCAACTGAAAAGTACCGTCCCCCGCTTGATGCACACGCGCGTAGTGGCCGGTCGCGAGGTACTGAGCATCCAGCGCCAGGGCGTGGTTCAGCAGGTGGGTGAAGCGGATGTGCCGGTTGCAAGCCAGGCAGGGGTTGGGCGTCTCGCCGCTGCTGTAGCCATCGATGAACAACTGCACGATCTGTTCGCGGAAGACCTGCTGCGTATCGAGCACGTAAAATGGAATACCTAGTTGATCGGCGATCCGTCGCGCGTCGTGCATCTGGTCCGGTGTGCAGCAGCGGTTATGAACGGCGTGCGAGCCGCCGTGGCTTTCTTCGGCCCACAGCCGCATCATGATCCCCACCACGTCGTAGCCCTGTTCGACCAGCAGCGCTGCCGCCACGGAACTGTCCACGCCGCCGCTCATGGCGACGACGACTCGCGTCGCTGTCGGCTCGCTCATGAGCGCACCGCGCTAACCCGGCGGACCTTTTCCACCGCTTCCGGGATAACCTCAAGCGCATAGGCGATATCTTTTTGGCTGGTCTGGCGGCCTACCGTCAGGCGCAGGCTGCTTAGCGCCAGGTCCGGCTCGATGCCCATGCTCAGCAGCACAGCGGAGGGTTTGGGGCTGCCCGTTTTGCAGGCGCTGCCGCTGCTGGCGGCGATGCCGTTAAGGTCCAGGTGCATCAGCAGCTGGTTGCTGTCCACACCTGGGAAGACGAAGCTGGCGTTATTGGGCAGGCGATTGTCTGGATGCCCGGTCAGGATCGAGTCCGGTATCCGGCTCAGTAGCCCGTCGATCAACCGGTCGCGCTGCTGCCGGTAGTGGCTCACGTGCTGCTCGAATTCGTGATAGGCCAAATCGAACGCCTTCGCCATGCCGACGATCAGCGGCACGTTTTCCGTACCGGCGCGGCGGCCGTTTTCCTGCGCGCCGCCGGTTTGGCTGGACGCCAGCGCGATACTCTCTCGGACGTACAGGACGCCGATGCCCTTCGGCCCGTAGAACTTGTGCGCGGAGAGGGAAAGCAGATCGAGGCCGAGCGCTTCGACATCGAGCGCCATTTGCCCGGCAGCCTGCACCGCGTCCGTGTGTACCAGCGTCCCGTGCTGGTGGGCAGCTTCGGCGATGGCCTTGATGGGCTGGATCGTGCCGACTTCGTTATTGGCCGTCATGATGCTGGCCAGCGTGGTACCGGCCACGCAGGCGGCGGTTACATCGCCTGGCTTCACCACGCCCCAGGCATCAACCGGCACGTTGGTGACCGGCACTTGCAGCAGCGCGGCGAGTTGGGCGGCAGTGTTGCCGATCGCGTCATGCTCGACCGGTGACGTCACCAGGTGGGCGGGGCGACCTTCGGCCACTGCTTGCAGGAGGACGCCGCGCAGCGCCAGGTTATCGCTCTCTGAGCCGCAGCTGGTGAAGATAATCTCACCGGGTCGGCAGTTGAGATGGCCGGCAATGGTCTCTCGCGCGTTTTCTACCGCACGCTCGGCGGCGCGACCCACCCGGTGTATCGCCGATGGGTTGCCATACACCTCCCCAAAGTAGGGCAGCATTGCCTCGATGACGCGAGGATCGGTGGGGGTGGTGGCGGCGTGATCCAGGTAAACGGTCCGTGGCCGTCGCATGATAGCGCTCCAACTGGGCTACCGATAATTATGCTTAAGTTCGTCTATTTTACCGCGTCCGGATACTTGTGACGATAATCAGTCACTTTTCCTGACATTTCGGCCAAAGCACGTTGTAGTCTGGCGGCTGGCGAACTATAATCGGCAGGGTTTTTTGGGTAATCTCGTGTGATGGGGTGTGGGCTATGGCCAGGGTTTTCACCTGGGAATTTGACGTGCGCAGCTATGAACTGGACTCGTTCGGGCACGTCAACAATGCGGTGTACAGCAACTATGTGCAGGAAGTCGCCACCCGCGCCAGCGCCGACGTCGGATTCGGCTATCACTGGTATTTTGAGCGGCAGCGCGCCTGGGTGATCCGCCAGATGACCATCCACTACCTGACGCCCTTGCGCTATGGAGAAGAGGTTCGCCTGCGGACCTGGGTGTCTGATTTTCGCCGCATTTACAGCCACCGCGAATACGACCTGCGGCGGGCCTGCGACGATAAACCGGCCGTGCGCGCCCGCGCCAAATGGGTTTATGTGGACCTGGAAGCGATCCGGCCGATACGCATCCCTGCGGAGATGGAGGTGGCTTTTCAGCCGACCGGGGTACTCGATGACATCCCGGTTCGCCTGGAAGACCCGCGGATTCTTGCAGACAATCCGGCGTTTGTCTACCCCCGGCGCGTGCAGCGATACGAGATTGACCCGTCCGGCCACGTCAACAACGCCGTGTATCTCAACTGGTTCGAGCAGGCCATGTTCAGCGCCCTGGCCGCGGTTGGATGGCCGGTAGCGCGTATGGCCGAGATTGGCCTGGGACTGGTCCAGGCCGGCCATATTGTCGATTACCTGCGGCCGGCGCTCGACGATGAACCCCTCGAGATCGTCAGCCGCCCGACTGAGCTGGCGGAGACGCGTGGGGCCTGGCAGCACGAGGTCCGCCAGGCGGAGACCGGCGAGATTTTAGCCCGCGATTATTCCGTGGGCGCTTTCTTGGACCTGGCAACCGGCCAATCGTGTGCTTTGCCGGAAGCAATACTGGAGGCTGTGCTGAAGGGGCCGGCCTGAAGGCAGGCAGCTTCCAGACTACCTTTAACCCTTGTTGTTGATTGCGCTTGATGGCGCGTGAGTTTCCAATAGGAGAGACTATCTGATGACGATTATTGAGTCTGTGTACGGGCGCGAAGTGCTGGATTCGCGTGGTAATCCCACCGTGGAAGTCGAAGTAACGCTGATGGATGGCGGCTACGGCAGCGCCATTGTGCCGAGCGGTGCTTCCACCGGCGAACACGAGGCCGTCGAGCTGCGTGACGGTGACAAGGGCCGTTACGGGGGTAAGGGTGTGTTGAAGGCCGTTGAGAACGTGAACGGGCCGATTGCCGAAGCACTGTTCGGCCTGGACGCGGTTGACCAGAAGAGCATCGATCAACTGCTGCTCGAGCTGGACGGGACCCCCAACAAGGCCAATCTGGGCGCTAACGCCATTCTGGGCGCATCTCTGGCGACGGCCAAAGCTGCTGCCGACAGCCTGGGCCTGCCGCTGTACCGCTATCTGGGCGGCACGTTTGCCCACACGCTGCCCGTGCCCATGATGAACATCATGAACGGCGGCAAACACGCCGCCAACAGCACCGACTTCCAGGAGTTTATGGTCATGCCCGTCGGCGCGGACAGCTTCCATGAGGCCCTGCGCTGGTGCGCCGAGATTTACCAGAGCTTGAAGAAGGTACTGTCCGGCAAAGGGATGGCGACGACGGTCGGCGACGAAGGTGGTTTTGCGCCAAGCCTGCCGACCAATGACGGCGCCATCGAAGTTATTCTGGAAGCGATCGACAAGGCCGGATATAAAGCCGGCGAGGATGTTTTCATTGCCCTCGACCCTGCCGCCAGCGAAATCTACAAGGACGGCAAATACCACCTGACGACGGAAGGTCGCAGCCTGACCGGCGAGGAGATGGTGGAGTTCTGGGCCGACTGGGTGGAAAAGTATCCCATTATCTCCCTGGAAGACGGCCTGGACGAGAATGACTGGGCCAACTGGTCGAAGCTGGTGGCCGCCATTGGCGACTGGGTGCAGATCGTGGGTGATGACCTGCTGGTAACCAACCCTGAGCGCGTGCAGCGCGGTATCAAAGAGAAAGCCGCCAACTCCCTGCTGTGTAAGGTCAATCAGATCGGTACGTTGACCGAGGCCATGGCCGCCAGCCAATTGAGTTTCCGCCACAACTGGACTGTGGTCGTCAGCCATCGCAGCGGTGAAACTGAGGACCACACCATCGCCGATCTGGTCGTGGCCATGAACGCCGGCCAGATCAAAACCGGCGCGCCAGCCCGCTCCGACCGTATCGCCAAGTACAACCAGTTGCTCCGCATCGAGGATGACCTGGGCGATGCCGCCGAATATGCCGGTCGCAGCGCCTTCCCCAACATTAACCGCTTCTAAACCTTTTTGGGTTACGCGGGATAATACGGGATAAGTTGGGAAACAATAAGGGCGTCGTAACGGCGCCCTTAACTGTTTACTTACCCCGGATTAACCTTCCTCAAACCGGCTGTTCCAACCGAACTTACCAGTTCGTGCCCCCGACTTCTTGGTAGATATGCCGGTCGAAGCCGAACACCGGGATAACCGTCCAGCCGTCACGGTCATCATGCAGCAGGACATGCCTGGCAAAACTCAGCCCGCCCTCGATCCGAACGCACCACATCTCTGAACCTTCAGCGGCATCAAAGGTGCTGCGATAGCCGGCCAGGGCAGCCTGCGCCCCGGTCGCCAGGGCAGGGGATGTGTTCGTGATCGCCAGGAGAATCACGGCGCCGGTCAACCCCGCGAGTACCAGACCTGCTGCCAGGAGCGGGCGATGGTTCTTCCGGCGAAACATGGCTCGTTACCGTGTTTCAGCGCTGGTAGGGATCGTCGTCGATGTATTCCAGCGTCGGGCCGGGCTGGGCGTAAGGTTCGGTCGGGGGAATCGCCGTGGGGTTGCGGTACGCTGTCGATGGCTGGTGTGACGCCGATAGATCGGGTTTGGCAGCGGGGTTGCCCGCATAGGCCTGCTGGTTGGCGGCGCAGTAAGGGCATATCTGCCAGGACAGCTCCAGCATCTGGTTGCAGTTGATACAGGCCCGCTTGAGCGTGGTGTGACAATAGGGACAGAGCTGCCAGTCTACCTGGGAAGGACGGCCGCAGCCGGGACAGATCGGTTTTTCTTCGATTTCTTGCAGTAAGGCTTCTTCTTCCAACGAGCGCTCATAGGTTTCGGAAAGCGTTTCTTTCGGGCGCAGCAGCAGGTAAACCAGCAGTCCCGGCAGGCCCAGGATGGTCACCGTCAGCGCCGCCGCCAGCGAAGCCAGGCCATCCCGCGAGCGCGCCCGGTGGTCACGATACGTCCAGATGATCAGCGCCAGCCAGAAGGCGGCCGTATACATGCCGAGCAGGGTGATAATGAGTAGGGCCGTGTTACTGAGCGCCGCAGTATCCATAACCAGGGTTCCTCGCGTGGCAGGTCTTCAGACAACTGAAGGCGAGTATAGCATTGTGGTATAGGCCGGGCAATGAAGGCCCGGTCCGCCGGGCAATGAAGGCCCGGTCCGCCGGGCAATCAACTGTCCGGCGCGGTTTCAAGGGTGGGTATGGCCGAGGGGCTGGGCTCGGCTGGGGCTAACGGCGCTGGCCCGTTGACGTTGCCGGCCAGCAGGGCGACCTCACCCAGCAGGACTTCGAACTGGTGCCCTGAGGCATAAAAGCCGACGTTTAGGATGGCGACCGGGCGCTGGGCAGCCGGCAGCAGTTGCAGCAGATTCCCGGAGGAGAACGTATACCAGGTGTTCGGGGTCAGCCGCTCGTGTTCCAGGCTGCACGTATCGCACCGCAGCGGGTAGCCGCTGGCCTGCTCGAAGCGCGCGTAAAATCCGTGGATCCAGTCCTGATGCAGTCCCTCCGCAGTCACATAGTTGATCTTAAGCATCACCGGGCACTCACTACTCCTTTCCCCGCACATCGGCAGCGATTGGTACCGGATCATCATGCTGGCCCGAAGTTCCAGGTAATCGTAAGCGGTAATGGGCAGCGGATCGGTGAAGGTATTCGGCCACTGGTAGCAGCCGATCTCGCCGTGATTGCTGGCCGCCTGTCCGACCATCTCAAAACGAGAGATATGCATGACCGACGTATCATTCAGTATTTCACGGGCGTAAACCCCGTCCGGCGAATTGGGGTCTTCCTTTTCGGTGTAACAGCCCCATTCCGAGGAAAGTGTCTGGTTGCCGGGATTAAGCGCATCGAAGGCGCTGTCGGGCAGGATGTCTACCAGGGACTGGTCGATGACGATTTCGGCGGAGCCGGCGATGATGTGGCCTTGTAAGCCCTCAGGTATAGCGCGGGCCTGGGCGTCCGGGCTGATAGCAAACACGTTCCCCGCCCGATTCCACACCGAAAGCTGGTCCTCCTGGCTGTTGATCAGGTATTTGCCGCGCTGGGACATCCGCATGTCACCCAGCGGCGACGCCACATTCAGCAGTATCTCACGGGAAACATTAGGGGCAATCTCGACATCGATCTCGCCCAGCGT
>DAOUEM010000301.1:0-4540 GCA_034430555.1 Anaerolineae bacterium
GCCTGCGGGTGGAAGTTGCCGTAAGCCTTCACCACGATCTCGCGCGCCTGGTCCCATGAGTAGTCGCCGGCTGCCGCGGGCAGCGGCGCGTACCGGTCGTAGTCGTACAGCGTATCCAGCCCCAATAGCTCGGCTTTCAGGCGGTAGTAGCGGGCCACGATGTCGTAGCGCGAGGTCACCGCGTCGACCAGCGCCTGCACCACCTCATCGCTGACCTGGTTCGCCATGTTGCGCGACGTCACCCAGGTGGGGAAACTGCGCAGCCGGTCGTCGGAGGCTTTATCGGCGGCCAGCGTGTTAAAAATGTAAGTGAGGGTCGGCAGGTGATTCTTTAGCACGCCGGTGACTACTTCCTGCGCTTCACGGCGGATCTCGCGGGCGGGATCGTAGAGCTTTGCCAGGATGTCGGATTGGGTCAGTTCTTCGCCGCTATAAGGGTAGCGCAGGTTGCCCGTCAGCTCGCTGAAGAAACGCACCCAGGCATCGCGCCCGGTAACGCTCTTTTCAGAGAGGATTTTTTCTTCCGGCTCGCTCAGGCGGTGCGGCTGGTAGAGGCGACTGACCTCCATCCAGTGTTGGTAGGGGGCCAGCACCGGGTCCGCGATCATGCGCTCGGCGAAGTCGTTGGGCGCATTGGTCCATTCCAGGTCGAAGAAGACCATCTTCTGTTCTAGCCGGGATCCCCATTCGGTCACCCGCTGGAGGAGCGCGCCATACTGGGGATTGGCAGTGTCGGTCGTCCAGATCAGGTTGGCGAAAGCGCCGAGCTTGTAGGCGATCTCGGTGATGCTCTCGTACTCCACAATCGCCTCGTACAATTCCTCGTTATCCAACGCGGTGAGCTTACCCCGGTATTTTTCGGCCAGTTTGTCGGCGCGCGTTTCGGCCTGTTTGATGTCATCGTCGATTAATGCGCTGGCGATTCCATCGTACAGGTCGCTCAAATCCCAGGTTACCGATTCGGCTCCCGTTTTTGTTGTGGCGTCGGTCATCCAGTTGCTCCCTGTTATCGTTTTAGCCGGTCACCCCCGGAATTATGCCGGACTTTGCCGCAAAAGGGTACTCTTTTGGCAGGCAGGCCGCTCCGGCGTTACAAACAAGGGTGGAAGCGCCCGCAGCGGCGACCGAAACCGCCATTAAGCGAGGATAAAACGATGAAAGCCTACCACGATATCACCGAGATGATCGGCCGCACGCCGCTGCTCCGGCTGGCGCGTCTCTCGCCGGAGCGATCAATCTACGCCAAGTGCGAATTTATGAACCCGCTCAGTCTGAAGGACCGCCCGGTCCTGCAAATCATCACCGACGCCGAGCAGGACGGTCGCCTGTCGCCCGGCAGCACGCTGATCGAGGCCACCAGCGGCAATACCGGCATGGCCGTGGCCTATATCGCCGCCATCCGCGGCTACCGGGCCATCCTGGTCATGTCCGAGATTCAGAGCCTGGAGCGCCGCCGCATCCTGGGAGCCTTTGGCGCGGAACTGATCCTGACGCCCGCCGCCGAGGGCACGTCCGGGGCGCGGCGCAAACTCAAGGCGATCCTGGCCGAGCACCCCGAGTACTTTTACGTCGGCCAGCACGTCAGCCCCTCCAACCCGCTGGCTCACTATCGCACCACCGGCCCGGAAATCTGGGCGGATACCGAAGGGGAAGTCGACATTCTCATCGCGGGGTTGGGCACCGGTGGCACGATCTGCGGCGCGGGCCGCTACCTGAAGGCGCAAAAACCGGATGTGCAGCTTGTCGCCGTAGAGCCAACAGAGTCGCCCTTCATTTCCCAGGGCGTTTTTCATCCACACCGTTTGATGGGCACCGCGCCCGGCTTCGTGCCGGAGACGCTTGACCGCGCCCTCATCGACGAGATTTTCCTGGTGAGCGAGGCGCAGGCTTTTGCCCACTGCCGTCGCCTGGCCGCCGAGGAAGGGCTGCTGGTCGGCATTTCGTCCGGCGCGGTGGCCTGCGCGGCGTTACAGGTTGCCGACCGCCCGGAAAACGCCGGCAAGGTGATCGTCGGCATCTTCGCCGATACCGGCCAGCGCTATCTCAGCGTGGAGGGGTTGTTCTGACCGGTCAGTCCCCCAGGAATAAGTGGTCCCAGTCGACCCCCAGCCAGGGCGTGTTGCCTTCGATGGCCTGCCGCTGGTCGCGCATGACGGCGGCCTGCCAGTCTTCTGCATGGCCGGGATCCCACAAGTTCAGACCGAAGGCGTAGTCCTCCATCAGGCGCAGACGCATCAGCAACGGAATCTGCTCCAGCCAGAAGGTTGACAGTTGATGTTCCCGCCGGTAGCCCTCGTAAAAATGCCGCCAGGCGAAGCGGCTGAAGGCCTCTTTATCGTCTGTCCAGGCGGCCAGCACCGCGTATAACATCGAGACGGCGATGTCGAAGGCGAACCAGTGGTAGCAGCAGTCGTCGAAGTCGATGAACGTGATCCGGTCCTCGTGCAGGAAGAAGTTCCATGGCTCCGGGTCGGCGTGGATCAGGCCGTAGCCCTCCCGGTCGACGGGCAACCGGCGCACCGCGTCCAGCGTTTCCCGGCAGCGCTGCCGCACGGTGGGCTGCGACGCCGGGATGCGCCTTTCCAGTTGGAACACGTCCAGGGCGTGCCAGTGCGGACGCCGTTGGGCCGGTGATGGCGGTTTGTAATCCCTGGCCAGCCGGTGCATGTGGCCCAGCGCCTGTCCCCACAGGCCCAGCACCGCGCCGGTCAGCGCTTCGCCTTCCGGGTGGATGCCGGCGATTTTTTCGAACAGGACGGCGTGCCACGTCTCTCCATTTGACGCCAGCGTTTCCACCAGCCGGCCAGCGCGGGACCGGATCGGGTGGGCAACGCGCCCGTCGTGCGCCGCCAGGTAAAACACCCAGTCCATTTCTCCCAGGATCATGTCCCCGTCGCGCTGCGCGCCGGCGGTCAGCCGCAGGATGGTTTCCAGGCCGTCCGGCCGCCGGCCGGCGTAGATGGCGTTGGCGGCTTCGCGCACGAAGGTGAGGCCGTCCGGGTCGAGGGCGAAGCGATCCGCCGCCTGCGCCACGATAGCTGCCGGTGGAAGGGTCATGGGCCAACTTCTCCTGGGGATGTGCCGTGATCGAGCGGGCCGCCGAGCGGGCCTTCAGCGGGCTGAAGTGTAACCTGCCCGGCGGCGGGCGGCGAACCATGCAGCGGCTGGTGCCGTCTGCCGACACCGGCCGCTGTTACCTTAGGGCGCTAAAACTCCTTCAGCCAGGGATGCTCGATGTCACAGCCATCGAACCCCACCGAGCGGTACAGCGCGTTGGCCGGCAGGGCCTCTCCCGCGCCGACGTAGGCCATCCGCGCACCCAGGGCCTGCAATTCCCGCATTCCCCGGTACATGACGGCCTTGCCCAGCTCGCGCCGCCGGTGATCCGGATCGGTGCCGACCGGCTCGAACATGCCGATGCAGTTGACCGGGTCGAACCAGGCCAGCGCGAAGGCGACGAACGAGCCGTCCGCGGCCTCGACGATGCTTTCCAGCGTCATCCGGTAGCCGGGCGCGCGCTGCAAGGAGCGGTGCAGCGCTTCCGACCGCGGCTGTGAGCCAAAGGCGCGTGCCCACGCGGCGCTGCGTTTTTCCAGGTCGTCGTCGGCTTGCAGCGATCGCAGCCGGTAGCCCGCCGGCACGACCGGCTCCGGTACGGGACCCAGGAGTGACCGGTAGTATTTGTGCCCGATCCCATCGCCCTGGCAGTAGCCGCGCGCCTTCAGCATGGCCTGCCGCTCCGTGTCGTAGGTGTAAACCGGCGTCGTCAGGCAGCGGCGGTTAGATTCACGGGCCGGTACAGCGAGTTGTTTTTCCGCCCAGGCCATCATCTCGTCTTCCAGAAACCGGTAGTCCGGGTGAATTTGCAGGAAGACTTCGCCCCGGCGGCCTTCGTGGTGGGCCACGCCGACCAGCCGCCCGTCGCCGGTTTCCCATAGGTGGATGTCCGACTCCCATTGGGCCAGCCCTCCTTCTTCTCGAAGCGAGACGACGTAGTAGCGCGCGTAGTCCCACCGCTCCAGGCACCAGTTGTGATGCAGATTAGTCAGGCCATACGTCTCGACCAGGAAGTCGCGCACGGGCAGGAAGTCCTCGTCGCCCCGGTAGCTACGCGGGTTGATAGTCATGGGTGGTGTTCCTTTCAGTGTCATTATCAGTGTAATTTGCTTGCAGCCATTCGTACATCAGCACGCCGCCGGCCACCGCCACGTTGAGCGAGTCGACCTTGCCGACGATGGGCAGCCTGGCCCAGCCGGTCAGGCGAGCGCGCACCTCCGCGGAGAGGCCGCGCCCTTCGTTGCCCAGCACCAGGGCCGTGCTGCCTTCCCACAGCCCACGCCCCCAGGATTCGCCCTGGTGGGGGTCCGCGCCCACGGTCTGAAAGCCCCGGCAGCTCAGCCAATCAAACAGGGCCGGCACGTCGTCCGTGCGGACCAGGGGTACGTTAAACAGCGATCCCCGGCTGCTGCGGATCGCCTTGTCGTCGAAAGCGTCCGCGCCCGGTTCGATCAAGATCACGGCGGCAGCCCCGACGGCGTCG
>DAOUEM010000302.1:0-6105 GCA_034430555.1 Anaerolineae bacterium
CGGACTGGAGCCGAACAGGGGCAATGGCTGGCTGCTGGCCCTGTTCGTGACTTTGACCTGCCGCCTGGAAACCAAAGAAGCGATCCGTCTGGGTCGACGTTTGCAGGTCAAACGTAAGACGATCGAGGAAATGGCGACCGGCTGCCGGATTTATCAGGAGTTTCTTCTGCGGCTGGCGGAGCAACAACCGCCCAGCCGGGTTGTGAAAATGCTGGACGTATTGAGCAAGACGGGTATGATTGTGGCCTGGGCAATCGCGCCGACCGAAGTCGCTCGCACGCAGATTGTGCAATACATGACCAGGTGGCGTGATGTTCGCCATACTATGACCGGTGAGGAACTGCGGGCCTTGGGATTGGCGCCGGGGCCGGCCTATGGGCAGATGCTCAGGCGGCTGCGCAGGGCCTGGCTGGATGGCGAAGTAGAGACGCCAGTAGAAGAACGGGCGCTGGCGGCGCGCTTGATGGCCGGCGGGTGGGGGGACGATGACGACGCGTGAAGCCATATCCACGGTAACCCTCGAATTGGATATCGCCATTAGGCCGGCTCGCCGTGATGACCTGCCACGGTTGGAATGGTTCGGTTTGTATACCCACTACCGCCGGCTGTTTTTGCGCTCTTTTGAAGAGCAGTTGCGGGGGCAGCGTTTGATGTTGGTGGCCGACCACAATAACTATCCCATCGGCCAGATATTCATCCACCTGCCGGATGCGCAGTCGTCTTTTGGACGCCCCCGCCGTCGGGGTTACCTGTATGCCCTGCGGGTATTAGACCCGTTCCAGGGGCACGGACTGGGCACGCATTTGATCCTGGCCGCCGAGTCGATTTTACGGGAGCGCGGCTACCGGTGGGCGGTGATCGCCGTGGCCAAGGATAACGCGGGCGCACGCCGCCTGTATGAGCGCCTCGGTTATGCCGTGTTCGCGGAAGACCCCGGCCAATGGCACTATACCGATCACCTGGGCAATGTGCGGCACGTCAACGAGCCATCCTGGATGCTGCAAAAGTCGCTGTAAAGGTCCAGGGGGGTGTGGATTGTCGCTCCCGGGGTGAACCTGTAGTACAGTGGGTAAGCTGGGATGAGTACTGATCTGGAGTGAAACCGATGCTTAGAGGCGTTTCCCGCCGCTTCCGCCGCCGGCCTTCCGATGAGGAGTCGCTGCCGCCGGAAGAAGAAACCGTGCGCGAGCAAGAGGCCGTCGCGGCCCAGGACCTGGATGTCTTGGAAGACGACTTCACTGACGAACCCGGCAACTTCCGGCAGCGCCGGGCCAGGCGCACCGACCTTCGCCCCCGCGTGCTGCTGGTCATTCTCGTGATCGTGGCTGCGCTGGCGTCGGTAGCGCTTAACATTACGGACCAGATCCCGCCCGATCTGCTGGCCCGCTGGCCCTGGGTATTCATTATCGCCGGTGTGTTATGGCTTCTGGTCGGCTTGGTGACCGCCTGGCCGCATGGCACCCTGGGTGGTCCCATCGTAGTGGCGATTGGTATCGCCGCGCTGCTCGATCAGCAACAGGTGCTCTCCGGCGTGATGACCTTTTCTGGAGTCGTGCTTATCGCAGCCGGCCTGGCCGTCATGCTGCGCGGTTTGACGATGCCGCGTGTTTAATACTACCGCGGGCGTTTTATTTGGGTAACTGTGGATATATTTGGGTTATTTTGGGATATTTGACAACCCTTGCGCCAGATCGTCGATGATATCCTCGATATCCTCAATACCCACCGACAGCCTCACCAATCCCTCGGAAATGCCCATTGCTGCCCGTTCTTCCGGTGTTAGCGTGAAGTGGGTCATACTTGCCGGGTGTTCGATCAAGGTGTCGACCGTGCCCAGGCTGACCGTCAGCGTGCACAGTTTCACCCGGTCCATCAGCAGCCGGCCCGCTTCATACCCGCCCTTGAGTTCGAACGACAGCATACCGCCAAAATCGTCCATTTGAGTTTGCGCCAGGCGATACTGGGGGAACGACTCCAGGCCGGGGTAGTTGACCCGCGCCACTGCCGGGTGCCCCTCCAGAAAACGTGCGACTGCCTGCCCGTTTTGACAGTGGCGGGGCAAACGCAGGTGGAAGGTTTTGAGGCCCTGGCCGGTCAGCCAGGCATCCATTGGGCCGGCTACGGGACCGTAATTGATCAGCATCGGCACCAACTGCCTTTCGAACAGCGCCTGATCCCTGGTCAAAAAGGCGCCGCCGACAACGGTGCCATGCCCGGTCAGGTATTTGGTGGTGCTGTGCACGATGACATCGGCGCCCATCTCGAACGGCCGCTGGGCGTACGGGGTGGCGAAGGTGTTGTCAATCACGACCAGCGCCCCGGCGGCGTGCGCGCGGACCACCACACCGCGTACGTCGGTGAGTTCCATGGTAGGGTTGACCGGGCTTTCGATATACACGGCGCGTACGTTTTTGTTGCGCGCCAGCGCGGATTCCAGGCTTTCCAGGCTGGCCCCGTCAAACATGTCATGATGCACGCCGCGCCGTGGCATTTGCTCCGCCAGGAGCTTGTAGGTCGCGCCATAGAGCGCTCGCTGGCTGATGAGCGTGTCGCCGTGCCCGGCCAGCGTGATCAGTACCGTGCTGACCGCGCCCATCCCCGACCCGGTTAGCATGCAGTAGGGTCTTTCCGGCAGGTTGATGCCTTCCAATGCGGCGATCGTCTGGGCAGTGGATGACATGTTGGGGTTGCTCAGGCGGCTGTAGATGTAGCCCGGTGTCTCACCTTTCCAGATCGCCTGGCCGTGGGCCACGTTGTCATAGCGGTAGGTGGACGATTGGTAGATGGGCTGCACGTGCGCATGAGTCTCGTTAGCCTCGCGCCCGCCGTGAACGGCGACGGTGCCGTAGTTCGGGCGACGGCTGGCCTGGTCGGTTTCATTCATAGATGGCGTCTTTCTGGCATCCGGTTCCTATAGTTGGCCGGGTGAATCCGCTACAATAGCTCGAATGTTATCAGGCAAATGCATTTTATGGTAGACCACTCCCGTGGAGAATGGTAGATATGACGGACATTCCCTACCTGACAACGGAACAGATGCGCGAGGTCGACCGCGCGATGATCGAGGATTACGGTATTACCTTGCTGCAGATGATGGAAAATGCAGGGCGCTGCTTCAGCGTGCCGCGAGAATTGTATGCCGGTCCCGGCCTGGCCCTAGACGTCGGGCCAATATTCGCCGGGGATGACGTAATCACCGTCGATTGGTAAGCCACATCGAGGCTGCGCTTAGCTCAGCATGTGGTCGATGGCATCGGTGAGCTGCGCCAGGTTGCGGACCTGGTAAATCTCGTTGCACTGGGGCTGGTAGAGGTGCATATCGCTGTCGCCGGTGCCCCACTGCGCCGGGTATTCCGGGTTCATCCAGATCAGCTTGCGCGCCCGGCGTCCGATCGTGCTGAAGCTATCCAGCGCCGGGTTGTTGTAGTTGTTGCGCCCGTCGCCCAGGACGATGACCGTTGTCCGGCTGTCGACCGTCTCCAAATAACCGGCCTCAAACTGCCGCAGACTGTACCCGAAATCGGTGCTGTAATAACCCGGCGGCATCTTGGTCAGGATGTTGTGCACGGCCTCGTCAACTTGCAGGTTATTGAGGTCCTGGGTCACGTCCTCCAGGTGGTCGATAAACGCGAAGCTCCGCGTCTTGTGAATCTGGTCCTGCATTTCGTAGAGCAGCCGCAGGAAAAACTCTGCCACCGGCCGCATTGACGTGCTGATATCCAGGATGACGACCAGCTTGGGCTTGCGCTTGCGTTGTTTCAGCCGTATCTCGAAGGGTACGCTGCCGTAGCGCAAATTGGCTCGGATGGTGGCTTTGGCGTCGATTTTGCCTTTTTTACCGCGCTTGTGGCGCAGCGAGGCCCGGCTGCGCAGGCGAGCAGCCAGCCGCCTCACCTGATCCCGCAGCAGTTCCATCTCGCGGGAGCTGAGCGAACCAAAGGGACGTTCCATCAGGTCGTTGATCGGTGTGCGGCGCTGCGCTTCTTCCGCGATTTTGTCCTGAACCTTCATGCCGGCGAACTCGCTCAACTGCTGCTGCAGCGACTGCTGGTTTTCGGCGACGCGGGCCTTAAGCTGCTCGATGGCCTGCGGGTCCATGCCCTGTTCTGCCAGCATCTCCCAGAGCATGTCCAGTAGTTGCTGCAACTGCTCCCAGTCCAGCATACGCTGCATCCGCTGGGCGTAACGCCGCGCCTGGTAAGGCGACATGTTCGATGGTATGTCGTCCAGGCCGGCCTGCTGCGCCAGGTTTTCCAGGTCTTCCTGCGTAGGACCGCGCCCGCTCAGCAGCCATTCCAGGAGTTGTTGAAGCTGCGAGGCCATGTCTTGCATGGCGTTTTGCAGCATTTGCTGCTGTTCCGGGCTGAGGTCTGCCTGGGGATCGAGCATTGGTGGCATCCCCAGCCCGAAGTATAGCGGAAACAACTCCTCGAAAGTGTCGAAACTGCTCACGTCTTTCACCAGCGTAGAACGCAGCCCGAGCCGGAAGGTCTCGCGATCCAGGACGCCGGTGTGGGTCAGCGCCTGCCAGGCATCCTGGCTTTCCGCCAGTGATACCCGAACGCCAGACGCACGTAAGGCTGCAATGAACTTAGCGATACGTTCTTCCATTGCCGTTGCCTCCGAGGTTTAACGCCCGGCGGGCGCGGGCGACGTCCGTTTCGTACTTCAGGAGTACGGTGAGGGTGTTGTCCAGCACCTCCCGGTCCAGGGCTTTGGCGTTCAGCGTGACCAGCGCTCGCGCCCAGTCCAGCGTTTCGCTGACGCTGGGGTTTTTCTTAAGGTCGAGCTGGCGCAGGGCCTGGACGGCTTCCACGGCTTGTCGGGCCAGTTGTGGCGACAAGCCCGGCACCTTCAGGCGAACGATCTCGAGCTCTTCCTGGATATTAGGGTAGTCGATGTAGATGTACAGGCAGCGCCGTTTGAGCGCTTCGCTGAGTTCGCGGGTATTGTTGCTGGTCAGAAATACGGTGGGATGGTGCCGGGCTACTATCGTTCCCAATTCGGGGATGCTGACCTGAAAGTCGCTCAACACTTCCAGCAGGAAGGCTTCAAATTCCGCGTCGGAACGGTCGATTTCGTCGATCAGGAGCACGGTCGGACGGTCACTGTTGATGGCGCGCAGCAGCGGCCTGGACAGCAGGAACCGTTCCGAGAAAAATACGTCCTCTTCCGCAGCCATCCGGTCGGCGGCTTCGGCCAGTGACTGCGCATCGGCCAGCAGGTCGGAGAGCTTGTCGCGTAGGAGCTGGGTATACAGCATTTGTTTGGCGTATTCCCACTCGTAGAGCGCCTTACTTTCATCCAGCCCTTCGTAACACTGCAAGCGGACCAATTCGTTTTTGGTAACGGCTGACCAGGCTTTGCCGAGTTCGGTTTTTCCCACCCCGGCCGGGCCTTCCACCAGGAGCGGCTTGCCGAGCTTGACGGCCAGAAAGATAGACGTCGCGATTTCGTCAGTTGCAATATACCGCTGCTCTGCCAGTGCCTTACGCACGGCCTGTACCGTTTCGAACATTAGCCGGCTCCTCGCTCATCATGAAATAACAGTACTCAACAATCCAGTTGTTCGCATTGTACAAAATTGACGGGGTTTATCAAATTATTTTTAGAAGATGCTCATATGGCCCGGCCCGATCAGAGGCCAGACGCGAAACCTATAGCGGTCATGACTGCCACCATCAGGCCATAACCGATTTCCTGAAATCCAATTATCTTGGCCGGCACCGGTCGTCGGTAGCCAGACAAACCGTAAATGGCCCGCAGCAGCAAGATCGTAATGGCGACCAATGACAATACCGGTGCCAGACCAGCCAGGACCAGGATCAGCAGGGCGATGACCCCCAGCCCCTGGACAGCCAGGGCGGGGATCAGTGCCGGGTTCTGGTTTTTTTCCAGCCGCAAGCGGGCGCGTACGTAGATGACAGATGGTATCGCTCGTGCCGCGATGATCGCCCATACCGCCAGCGAGGGTCCGGCCAACCATCCACCGGCCAGGGTGATGCTGGCCGCCGCCGCGCCCAGGGCGATCGGGCCTGCCAGTTCAGGCAGCCTGTGGCGGCTGTCACCCCGCAGGTCATAGACTACCATGATGCCCCCGAAAGG
>DAOUEM010000303.1:0-7653 GCA_034430555.1 Anaerolineae bacterium
CTACACGCGCGGCGAGTTTCACGACCAGGTGTGGTTCGGGATGACGGCGGAGGAATTCGCGGAAAAACACGGCGCTTCGTTCTGATCGCCGCTCACTCGAAGACGCCGGTCGTGTGGCAGCCCAGGCCGGAGGCGCGGGCGGCGGCTTCCAGCGCGGCGAATTCGGCGGCGTGCGCCAGGTCCGGCGGATACTCGACCGCTTCCGCATAGCCTTCTCGCACCAGTTCGGCATTCACCGACAGCCCACCCACGTAGACGTAGCGCAGCAGCCGGCCATATGGGTCGGTCTCGCTCACGTCGCGGACCAGGGTCACCGCCCGCCCGCCGACCAGGGCGCGGTTGGCGGCGGTGGCGGCCTCGAAGCAGGCTTCGTCGCGCTCTGGCGTGTTTATGCCGATGTAGCGCACGCGGAGCGTCTCGCCAGCGAGGTCTACGTCAATCGTATCGCCGTCGACGATGCGCAGCACGCTGGCCCCCTCGCCGATGAGGATGACCTGCGTGGGCGATGGCACCGGCGCTGCCGGCGTGATCGTCGCGGGGGTGGGGGCGCAGGCCGCCAGCAGGACCAGGCTGGTGATCAGGATGTGGATGAGGCGGGACACGGGCTTCTCCTGGGAGCGTCGCGGGTCTGCGGGTGATGATAGACCGGCATCCGCCCATATACAAACGGCGCTTATCGGCGGACAATGGTTGACGGATCGCGGTCCGTGCCGATAATAGAAGATAGGGAGCGGCCCGACCTGGAGCACACCCGCTCTCCTCCCTTGATCACAGGAGGTTATGAATGTACGTCGGACAACGCATGACCCTGAATCCCATCACTGCTTCGCCGGAGACGACTCACTCTCAGGCCTACAAACTGATGCGCGACCACGACATCCGGCACCTGCCGGTGGTGGACCGCGACAAACTGGTCGGTTTTGTAGTGGAAGAAGACCTGCTGCGCGCCCAGCCTTCCGCCGCGACCACGCTCAGCATCTACGAGGTGTACAGCCTGCTGGACAAGCTCAAGCTGAAGGAGATCATGATCAGCCCGGTTTACACGGTGGAAGAAAACTGCCCGATGGAAGAGGCGGCGCGCATCATGCAAGAGTACAAAATCTCCGGGCTGCCCGTCATGCGCGGCGAGCGCCTGATGGGCATCATCACCGAGATGGACATCTTCCGCGCTTTTATCGAGGTGCTGGGCGGCTCTGAGCAGGGGCTGGCTTTTTCCGTCAAGCTGGAGGACAAGCCCGGCGCACTGGCGACGGTCACCCGCGCCGTAGCGGCGGCCGGCGGCAACATCATCAGCCTGGTGACCTTCCGGGCCGGCGAGCGCGGCACCGGCGAAATCTACATTAAGGAAAAGGGGGCGGACCAGGAGAAGCTCGAGGAGCTCATCCGGGAAGAGGCCCACGCCGACCTGCTGACGATCGGCCCGGCCCACCGCGTCGAACCGGCGACCTTTGGCAAGAAGTAGTCGGGGCAATTCACCACAACACCCTGGCGGTAGATGTGTAGGGGCGTAACATGTTCCGCCCCGGCGACCAGTGGCTGAACACCCTGGCGGTACCTGATCCCGGTGGCAATTATTGCCCTCGTTAGTCCACAAATCGCCCATCGTCGCGGGCCCGCGCGGTATCGCCCCGTTCAGTCCACAAATCGCCCATCGTCGCGGGCCTCGGGCAGTTGGTCGATCTTGTCGGCCAGCCAGCCGAGACGGACCGCGGTCGGCGCATCGAAGGCCGGCACGTACGGCTTGAGGTCCAGCAGCGGCGTGCCGTCCACCAGGTCCACGCCGCGGATGTGCAGCGTGGCCCCCTCGATGCGGTCCAGCGCCACCACCGACAGCCCGATGGGGTTGGGCCGGGCCGGGGCGCGCGTGGCGAACAGCCCGTGCTGGCGATCATCCAGGAAGGGCCGCACCTTCAGTTGGTAGTCCTTCGCCAGGTGCAGGTAACAGAGCAGCACGATATGTGAAAAGCCGTCCAGTGAGGCTAATCCCTCGACGTACTGCGGCAGCAGCTCGACTCGACCGGCGGTTTCGCCCGCTGCCTTGGGCTGGATGGGCGTCCCGGCGGGCTGCTTAAACGGCGAAAACACCGTGCCGATTGGCTCGAATATAATGGGAGTCATGGGGCTGTTCCTTCCAGGTGATGCAGGGGCCGGGTAGGGGCGTAACATGTTACGCCCAGGTTGCCCGTTCACGCCGCGCGGTGATTGCGCAGCACCGCGTCGATGGCCGCGTGGCCGGAGGGATACGGTTCCACCGCAGTCACGTCCGCCCCGGCGGCGATCAACTGCTGGATGGTGTCCAGGGCATTGGGGGCCGGGCTGCGTCCATTGGCGGCGGCCCACACCACCGTATCCAGCACGGTGCCGCCGTAATAATTGGTGACTTCCAGCGGCGCGCCTTTGGCCAGCAGCTGGGCGATCAGCGGCGTGCGCCCGTACCAGGCCGCCCAATGCAGCGCTGTGAAGCCTTCCTGGTCCTTGACGGTCACGTCCGCGCCGCGGGCCAGCAGGTCCAGGGCGATGGTCTCGTGCCCGCCGCGCACGGCCTCGTGCAGCGCCGTCGAGGCGTCGAAGGGGCGGACGTTGATGTCCACGCCATGGGCCAGCAGCGCTTCCACGATGGAGGCGTAACCGGCCAGGCAGGCCGTCGTGAAGGCCAGCGCCAGCACCTCGGCGGGGGTAAACAGCGTGCGGCCAAAGGGATCGGTATACGGTCGGACCGTGCCCCCGACATAACTCTGCACCAGGTCCAGGCGGCCCACCGCTGCCGCAAACACGACGTTATCCACCCGCGCCCCGTTCCTGACGAGCGCCGCGGCTGCTTCCATCCGGCGGAAGGCGATGGCCGAGGCCAGCGGCAGGCCGTCGTCGTCCAGCCCGTTGACTTTCGCGCCGGCCTGGCATAACACGTCGACCAGGGCCGCCTGCACACCGGCTTCCGCCGCGGGGGCGCTGGCGACCAGCATCGCCAGTGGGGTGGTGGCCGGACCGCCCGCGAAAAAGTCGGCGGTGGCATCGACCGCGGCCCCGGCCCCCAGCAGGAGGCGGGCGATATCGGCGGCGTTGGCGGGCACTTGCTGATGCTCCGGTTCTACGCCGTGCGCCATCACGTAATGCAGCAGCGTGGCGTGGTGCTCCTGCGCCGACCGGGCCGCGGCCAGCGACGGGTTCGCCGCCAGGCAGCGGCGCAGCGCGTCCAGGTCGCCGTTGACCACGGCCTGCACGGCGGCTTCGAATGGAGTATCCGGGGAGGAGGCGGGGGCGTCAACTGACGCGTCAACAGACAGTCGTTTGCCGATCATCATGGTTCAAATCCTTATACTGACAATAAACCTCGGTTTGGCTCCTGGTAACCACCAGGTGCGGCCTTTTCATCACCCAGTTTATTAGAACTCCTGTTCGGTGTCAAGCGAGGGAATCGGTCCATTTTCCCGCCGGTCTGACCGCACCCGTCAGGCCCCCGCCGGGGCCGGCTCCGCCAGGAAGCGTTCGACGCGCCTACACCGCTCAGACAGGCCGGCCATGCCGCGATCTTACGGGGATGAAGCCGCGGCAAACGCGTAGGGACGACCGGCTGGTCGTCCAGGCGATTACCTCCCAAGGAAATCGACCAGGATCGGGTTGACGATCTCCGGCTTTTCGTAGTGCGGCATGTGCCCGGCCCCCTCGATGGCGTGGAAGATGGCCTTCGGCAGCGCCGCCCGCACCCGTTCGCTGGTCGGGAAGGGGATCGTCCGGTCCTCCCGGCCCCAGATGAGCAGGATGTCGCGCCCCTGCTGCCCGACGCGCCGGTATACGTCGCCCATGCGGGTCAGGGGCATGTTCCGCATGGTGGAGAGCAGCGCCCGCTTGAAGCCGCGGTAAGGCAGTTGCGCCCGGTATTTGTCGACGTATGCCGGCAGGCGGGCCGTATCTTTGAAGTCGCGGGGCAGCCCGCCCAGGATCACGCGGTTCCCCACCGTCGCCATGATGATCTCCCCGATCCCCGGCAGGAAGAGCAGGATGGTCGCCAGCGATGGCTTCGCGGCGAAACCGGCCGGGTCCACCAGCGCGATCTTGCCGGCGCGGTCCGGGTGGCGGTCGGCGAAGGTGATGGCGATCGGGCCGCCCATGGACAGGCCGACCAGGTCCACTGCTGCGAAGCCCAGCGCGTCCACCAGGTCGAGCAACTGGCGGTCGAAGAGGGCCGGGTCGTAGGGGCCAGCGGGCCGGTCGGAAAAGCCGCGCCCGAACAGGTCGTAGCGGGCCGCGCGGCAGCCGGCTGCGGCCAGGGCGGGTAGGGTATAGTCCCACAGGAACATCGGCGTGGAAAAGCCGTGGATCAGCACGACCGGGCGGCCCTCTTCCGGCCCGGCGACTTCGTAGTGGGTCACCCCGCCGGAGAGCGCCACAAAGTCGCCCGGCAGGTCGGCGCGCATATCGGCCCGCGTTGCTTCGTCCAGGGTGAGCGGCTCTCGGAAGAACGTCTGCATGGGATGTGCCTTTCGTCAGTACAATTGAAAGCGCCTAGCCTGCCTATTATAGAGCAGAACCCCGCCGGACAGGCAATCCTCTCGTGTCCAACCCCACCGCCGGCGTTTGCGTTAGTAAACAGCTATCAGTCGTCAGTTACCCGTAGGGGCGTAACAGGTTACGCCCGGTCGAGGCATTGTAGGACGACGCATCATACAATGACGCACCGGTCGCCATGCACGCCGACGACGTTGGCATGGTGGAGCGCGGCGATATGTTCTGGAACCGGTCTAATTGAGAAAACAGAACGAAAACGCACATTCAAGGTGACAACTTCAAGGTGCAGAACACAAGGCAAGAAACGGAACGAGACGATTGGGTGTAAATTGAACGCTATTTGAAGTCAAAGGTCTTCCTGTTTGTGCGTTCTTGAATTGATTCCTCAATAAGCCCAACCCGGTGATCGGCCTGCTGAGCGGCGCGTTGATGCGGCTGAAAGCAGCGGACCGCTTCCAGCCGGATGTGCTGCTGGCGGCAGGCGACGACCTGTCCGCCTACGGCTGGGGGGCGACTATCGCCCACGATTCACGCCGGGCGACCCGGTACCCTCGGCCCGCTGGCGTGAGGTCGGACCGACGGCAGCAGCGCGATGGCTAACCCAGAAACTCCTGTATCGTCTTGACGGCCTGGCCCACGCCGTCTTCCGCCGCGATGAGCTGGCTCAGCTCCGCGGCTTTTTCGCGCATCGGCTGGCTGGTGGTCGCTTCCTCGATGGCCGCCGCCAGATTGTACGCGGTGAGCCGGGCGTGCGGGATCGGCTGCGGACCCGCGCCCAGGGCGTGCACCCGCCGTCCCCAGAAGGGCTGATCGCCGATGATCGGCACCACCACCGTGGGGATGCCGGCGGCTAAGCCCGCGGCGGTCGTCCCGGCCCCGCCGTGATGCACGACCGCCGCCATCTGCGGGAACAGCCAGGTGTGCGGGGCGTAGTCCAGGGGGAAGACACCCGGCGGCAAATCGGCGGCCCCGAGTCCGGCCCACCCGCTGAGCAAGACCGCGCGTTGGCCTGTGCGCTGCACCGCCTTCAGCACGAGGCGCGTCGTGGCCTCCGGACGGCGGTCGCGCATACTGCCAAAACCGACGTAGACTGGTTTGTCGCCCGCCGCCAGGAAGTCCAGCAGATCGGGCGGGGGCTGCCACGTGTGATCATCATCAAACAGGTAGCCGGTGACCCGGTGGTGGGGCGGCCAGTCGTCGGGCGGGGGCAGCACGTGGCGGCTGACCAGCAGCAGGGACGGCGTGGCATCGAGCAGCGCCCGGTGTTTGGCCCACGTCTGCCGGGGCAGGCCGAGGTCTTTCCGGCGGATCGCGTTGCCGTGTTGGCCCATCATCCACCAGTTGGAGCGCCGCACGAACTGCCCCGCCCAGTGGTTGTAGGCGTCCTGGCCGGGCATCCGGGCGGACAAGGCCGGCAGCATCCCGGAGAAGGCGCGGGTGGGGGCGAAGGGCTGCAAATTGACGTGGATGAGGCGGGCGTGGTGTTTTTCCGCCGCGCCGTGCAGCAGGGCCGAGGCGGTTTCCAGCAGCAGCAGGGCATCTCCTTCGCGGACGTGTGCCGTGATCTCCCGGCCCATTTGTAGCGCCGTCGGACCGAGATCGCGGATCGTCTGGATGGCCGCCAGGAAGTGGGGGGCGTTGGTCAGCGCATCGAGGATGGTCTGGATATCGGCGCTCAGCCCGGCGAAGGGTAGCCCGCGCGCCCGCACCCACGGGCGGAAGTGCTCGGCGGCGACCAGCAGCACCTCGTAACCGGCCTGCTCCAGCGCCCGGCCCAGCACGACGTTGGGACGCACGTCGCCCCAGGTGCCGGCGGCGACGATCACGATACGCATGGCTTGCTCCTCCTGGCGCGGCGTTTTCGCAGCCCGATGGGCACCAGTATACACCGTCTTGCGTGTGAAACTGTCATGCGGACAGGGCCTGCCAGTGGGCAGGGCACCGTTGCCGATCCGTCGGGCAAGCGTCATCCTACCGGAGACCGCACCGCCGCGCCCCGTGCTACAATGCCTCTATCTGGCCGCACGCAACATATCCAGGAGCAAATCCATGCGCACAAAATTGGTTTTTGTGGCCGTCACCCTGCTGCTGACGGCGGTACCCTTCGCCGCCGTTTATCCCCAGGAGCCGGAGCCGCCGCCCCTGATCATCGTCGACCGGAACCTCCGCCTGCACCAGTGGTCGGAGGAGGGCGGCACCTTCGAGGCGCTGCCGGGGACCACGGCCTTTGGCGAACTGTCGCCGGTTGGCACCCACCTCGCCTATACGGTCGTGCCCAGGGCTTATGACGATGGGATGGCGGCTTTACAGGAGCGTGAGGGCGGCGTGGGCGGCACCACCACCGCCTATAACATCGGGCTGCACGACCTGGCGACCGGTGCCAACACCATCATCGCCGGCCAGCCGGACGACGCCTCTTTCTTCGCGGAGGATGTGCCCGACTATTACCTGACCCATTCCGAGCCGGCCTGGTCGCCCGACGGCAAGCAGTTGGCCTGGACGACCGGGGTCTACGGCGCGCCACGCGTGCAGCCGGACCCGACCTTTGCCATCGAGGTCTACGACCTGGCCAGCGGCAAGACGACCACCATCGCCAGCGGGCTGGGCCAGGGCCAGATGATCCAGTGGATCGGGCCGCCCCTGGCCTGGACGTCCGAGGGTATTTCCGCCCTGTACAACCTGATGTTCCGCCAGCGCATCATCACCTACACGCCGGACGGGGAGCTGGTCTCCGACCTCACGGTCAGCGAACTGGATGGCGGTTATCGGCGGATGGTGCCGCTGTGGCACGAGGGGCAGCAGATGTTCGCCGTGGAGGACGGCGACTTGAAGTGGCACACGATCGACCTGCACACGGGCGAAGTCCAGCCGGTGGAGGGCGTGGGCGAGTTGTACAGCCCTAACGCGCCGGACGACTCGCTGGGCGTCTTCCGCCTGCTGCTGCCTCCCGAGCCCGGAGTGCTGTATGCGCCCAACGTGGTTAGCTGGCAGTTGGTGCTGCCCGACGGCACGGTGCAGGCGATGGAGGGTGTGCCTGCCGCTTTTTCGCCGGCGGGCGATCAGGTCGTGACTGTGGACGACGAGGGCGCGGTCTGGTTGTGGGATGGCGGTGAGCCTCAACTGCTGGCCGGCACCGGCCCGGAGGGA
>DAOUEM010000304.1:0-2846 GCA_034430555.1 Anaerolineae bacterium
TCATCCAGGGTCATCCGTCCAAGCAGGTCGGCTACACGCTCATCGATGGGTAAGTCTGCGTTTTGTAGGGATAAGTCATCTCTTGCTCCAGGCATTCAGACAAACCAGGATCAAGCGTTAACGATTAAACGGGCCAACCCATAGTCGACGCGCTTCGTCCCACGTCCAACCCTGCGCCTCGGGGCGTACCGGTATCCGTGGCCAGCCCGCGTCAATACGCTGTTGAGTCGCTTCCCACCCCCGGATGCCGCTCAGTGCATCGGCCGCTTCGACATTACAGGCCCCAACTGCCGCCGCGAATGTCAGTGCATCTTCCGGAGGGAGACCGCGCAGGATCGCAGCCAGCAACCCTCCAATAGCCGCATCCCCGGCCCCCGTCGCGCCGACCATCGGTTCGGGCTTAAACGCGGGAACCCACAGCTCACGATGCCGCCACCCTTCACATGCGGATGCCCCAGATCGCAGGTAGATGCCTCGCTCGCCCAGCTTGATCACGAGCACCCCACCGTTCATCATCGACAGCACGTCAGCCGCAAGCTCGGTGATTTGCACGTCAGGCGGCGAACCGGCGCGCGGCAGCATAAACAGCATTTCGTCCAGGCTGGGCAGGAAAAAATCGACGGCTGGCAGGGTGCGTTTCAGGATACGCGCCCAGTTCACCTGGCCACTCGGTCCCTTAGGGTCCGGCAGTGCCATATCCAGCGATGTCAACACGCCGGCTTCTTTGGCCCGTTGGAACATCTCGACCAACTCAGCGCCGTCGTTGGCATACATGCGCCGCATGTAAGGCGGGTAGCCGAAGTGAAATAATCGCGTATCTCGCAGCAGATTGTATGGAATATCATCCGCTCCAAACGAATGGTTTGCGCCGGCGCAGTGCATAAAAAAACGGTCTGAGCCGGGCGGGCTGACGACGATGGTATAAGACGTTGCCTCGCCCGGCACAACCCGCATATGGTCGGCCAGGCGCGGATCATCTTCTCGGAACAGGTTCAAAATCGTTTGCCCAAACAGGTCCGCTCCCACCTTACCGATCAAACAGGGGTTGATTCCCAGGCGAACCATGGTGCGCCCGGTGTTGGAGGGCACGCCGCCCGTCGCAAACTGCGCGGTTCCGATCTCAAACACCGTGCCAGGGACCAGCGCCTGCCGTAAATCCACCGGCGGCACTTCGGGAATAATATCCAGGCACACATGCCCGGCGATGACCGCGTCGAAAGTCATAGTCCGAGCGTTCCTTCCAATTCAGCTAACGCCTCATCAACGCTTAGATTTTCGTGAATCAAGCGGCGCAGCACACCCATCAAGCGGGCTGGATCAGCGGCCTGAAATACGTTCCGCCCAATAAACATCCCGTTAGCCCCTGCATCCAGCGCGCCCCGCACCATGGTCAGGGCTTCGCGCCGAGTTGCCGTTTTAGGACCACCCGCGATCAGGATTGGCTTAAACGCGGCCTCCACAACCTGCCGAAAAGTCTCCGCGCTGCCGCTATAGTCTGTTTTCAACAGGTCGGCGCCTATCTCGCAGGCCATGCGCGCGCCCAGCGCAATGAATTCGGGACGGTAGATATCGCCGTCGACTCGCAGGCCACGCGCCATCGGCTCGATGATGCAGCCCATGCCTGCAGTTTCACAAGCCTGTGCAACGCGCGCGACTTCTTCCACCTGGCGCGCTTCAACGTCGGGATCGTCGGAACCCATGAACATATAAACCAACACCGCATCGGCACCCAGGCGCGCGGCGTCCTCAACCGAAGCAATAAGGCGTCCCCGGCCTTCGGCGGACCCCAGCATTTCACTGGATCGCCACAGATTGGTCCAATCGACTCGCAGCACCAGGCCCGGCGCGCCGCGCCCGGCGAAAACGCTGCAATAGGTTCGGGCGATGCCCGGTCCGACCAAAAAAGCATCTGCGCCGGCCTCGGCGAGCATTTCAAGCGTGGGACCGGGGTTTATTACGCCGGGAATGGCGCCCACATGCAGACCATGATCAAAGGCGACGACAGCAGCGCGTTGGGTGTGGGGATTCACGATGCGGCCCAGGCGGATAGTTTTACCGGCGTTGGTGTACGAAAGGGTTGACATTGAGAGAAGCTCCTTCGAGAAAGTTGCCGTTGCATGAGGTGTGTGAGAGTCAGGCGAGCAGGTTCTTTTTAATCGTGCGCGTCACTACACTACTGGAGTTCCGCCTTTTTCACGAAGATTTCGGCGAAACCGCAGTAAATGGGACATAGGGATTTCCTCAAGGAAATGATCGATCCGGTGGATAGACATCATGATAGTCGAGATAGGCCAATAGCTCAAACCAGAAGCACGCGAAATTGATGTGCTGTAAAAACAGCCAAGGAACAGCGTGAGAGCTGGGCGCATCCGCGCCCAGTTTTGCTTTATAGCAAGCAGGAGATAACCGATGTTCACTTCTGGCGGGGCCTTCATGGCCCTGTTTTTGTTTTGGCTGTGTCTGGCCTTTTGGGGCTGGCTGCTGTTCACGCCCGACCCGACTCACCACTACACCGGCAGGCTGCGCATGTACCACATCTGCAACCTGCCACTCAGCGGGCGGACCCAGTTCGCGCAGATACGCGGCAAGCTGAACGGCAAGCACTGCCGCATCAAGGTCACCGATGGGTGGCTGCGAGGACAGGAGGAGTCCAGGGTATGACCGAACAACAGCAGTGTGTAGTTTGTCAGCAAGCGATCGAGAAACCGGCAGGAGAACATGACGGCCAGCCGCTGTGCGCCGGATGCCTGGAGCGGGCCGATACCTACGAGGCGCGGGTTCGAGGGCCTTGAGGAAGCGAAACGATGGGCGGAAAAAGCGCAGGCCGCCGAAAACAACCGGGCGAT
>DAOUEM010000305.1:0-3639 GCA_034430555.1 Anaerolineae bacterium
TCTACCGGCACTTCGACCGGTGGATGGAACGCTTCGGGCCGCTGGTGGTGTTCGTTCTGGCGGTCGTTCCCAATCCCGTATTCGACATGGCCGGTCTGCTGGCCGGGGCCTCACACATGCCGTGGTGGCAGTTCCTGGCGGCGGCCTGGATCGGCAAGACCATCCAGGCGGTTTTTCTGGCGTATGCCGGGGCGTTGTCGTTAGAATGGGTCACGCAGTTATTTGCATGACGCGGATCGACTGGCCGATCATTGGCTAGAGGTAGCTGCCGGTGGACAAGCAAGGGTTACTTCAAGAGGTCAAACAGGCACGGGCCGAATTGCTGGCCGCCATTAACGGGCTTAGTGAGAATGAGATGCTCCAGCCCGGCGCGGCGGGTCTATGGTCGGTCAAAGACCTGATGGCCCACCTAGTCGCCTGGGAAGCTGAACTGGTAACGGCCCTCAGCCGCAGGCTCTCCAAACGCTACCAGGATGCCCCGCCTATCGTCACCATCGAAGATATCGACGATTGGAACAGCGAACAGTATCACCTCAATGCCAGGAAACCGCTCGACCTCATCCGGCCGGATTTTGACGGCGTACACAAACATCTGCTGCTCGCCATCGAAGACCTGGACGCGCGCCTCCTGGAAGACCCACTGCGCTTCGAGTGGATGGAAGGCGAGCCGCTGGCTTACCTGGTGCTGGAAACAGCGGTCTGGCATGAGCAGGAACACGCCGAAGACATTCGCGCCTGGCGAGAGCAGCAAGCGTCCGGTTAACGGCGACCGTTTTCTGCAGACGCCGCAGCGAACGGCTACCGGAAAACTACCTAACAGGGGGAAACAGACCATGACCCAATACCTGGGACGGTTCCTGGCAATACTGGCAGCATGCATGTTCATCGTGACGCTGCCCTGTGCGACCTGGATGCTCAGCACCGGGCAGATGCTGCTCGACGCCGACAGCTACAAAAATGCGCTGTCCAGCGAAAATGTGTATGCCGACCTGATCCCGGCCCTGCTGCCGGCCATTGCAGAAAGCGAGCACGATCCAACAAACCCGGATGCATTGACCCTGGTCAGCATCGTCGGCAATCTCGACGCCAATGATTGGCGGCGCATATCAGAGCTGTTGATTCCTCCACAGTGGCTGCGGTCCCAGGTTGAGAATAACCTGGACACCTTTTTTGACTGGCTGAATGATGCCATCCCATCGCCAAATCTACGGTTTGATACCGCCTCTCTTCGGCAGCGGCTGTCCGGCAGAGAAGGTCAGCAGGCGGTCAACCTGTTCATGGAATCCTGGCCGGCCTGCACCGACGAACAACTGGACGTGCTGCTCCACTTTGAGGAACGCCCCAATGCAGAGTTTCCCTTCTGCCAGCCGTCCGGGGAATATGTAGCCGTCATGAGCGAAGCGCTCACCGGGATTCTGAGGGAGCAAGCCAATCGCTTGCCGGACGTGTTCCCACCGCCCGGCTGGCTGGAAAACAATGCGGTTCGGCGCGAACTCAACAACCTCAAGCTGGGGGTGCGCTGGGCACAGACGTTTGTCGTCGAACTCTGGATCATGGCCGCCGCCCTGCTGTCGCTGATCGTCTTTTTCACCGTGCGCTCCCTTAAATCCTTTGGCCGGTGGAGCGGCGTTACTTTGCTGCTGAGCGGCATCGCGGCAGTGATACCGATCCCGTTCCTGCTTTCCCCGTTTTTACTGCCCAATGCACTGGCCGTGGCCCTGTCAGACGGCGAGTTCGGCCCCCGCGGTCCGGGCATCGGCCCCGGTCTGGGTGACGCCGACTCTTACCTGGAGTACATCGCCCAGGGCATCACCCGCTCGGTCATCGGCGAAATCTTAATGCCGGTATTGATCCTGGCCGCCGTAATGATCGGACTGGGTTTCGTCGGGCTGGTGATCTCGGCGCTGACGCGGTACCCGGACGATGCCGGTGAAGGGCTGCCCACCACCACGCCGACACCCACGCCAACCGGCAGTTTCACACCCACCGGCCATGTCACGCCGACGGGCCAGATATTGTATACCCTGGATCAAACGCCAACACCGGGCACGCCGTCGGGCATCGATTCGCCACCCCAGGAATATACGCCGCCCCCCGCCGAGCCGCCATCGGAACGGCCCGAAGGCGACCCTACAATCCAGGGACGGTAACAGGGTGCGTCCATAGGGCAGCCGCCCCATCACGCGCGAGCATACAGCCGCGTTGGCCCCTCAATGCTGGGGGTGGGAGGGCGGCACCGGCGCGATTTCCTGCCCGTATCATGACCGACGAGCATAGGTTATAATAGGCCGCACATTATCTTCGGCGCACGAGAAACGCCCCAAACAAGGAATTCTGTAACCGTGATAACCAAACCCATGACCCTTGATGAACGCAGCATCAACAGCATCCGCACGCTGTCGATGGATGCCGTCCAGAACGCCAACAGCGGCCATCCGGGACTGCCGATGGGCGCCGCCCCCATGGCTTACGTATTGTGGGCCCGGCTGCTTCAACACAACCCGGCCAATCCGAAATGGCCCAACAGGGACCGGTTCGTGCTGTCGGCCGGGCATGGCAGCATGTTGATCTACAGCCTGCTGTACCTGACTGGCTATGGCCTGACCCTGGACGACCTCAAGCATTTCCGCCAGTGGGGCAGCCCCACGCCCGGTCACCCGGAATACGGGGAAACCGCCGGCGTGGAGATCACCACCGGCCCGCTCGGGCAAGGCTTCGCCACAGCCGTCGGCATGGCCCTGGCCGAGGTGCACCTGGCAGCCACTTATAACCGCCCCGATCACGAAATTATCGATCACTATACCTACGTTCTGGCCTCCGACGGCGACTTAATGGAAGGCATCAGTCACGAAGCCGCTTCACTGGCCGGTCACCTGGGCCTGGGCAAGCTGATCGTCCTGTACGACAATAACAGCGTCAGCCTGGCCGGTCCTACCAGCGACAGCTTCAGCGAGGACATCCCGCTGCGGTTCCAGGCATATAACTGGCACACCAGCAGCGTCGAAGACGGCAACGACCTGGAAGCGATCACCGCCGCCATTCGTGAAGCCCAGGCCGTGACCGACAAGCCAAGCCTGATCAGCGTGAAAACGGTCATCGGCTATGGCAGCCCGAACAAAGGCGGTACTTCAAAAGCCCATGGCTCACCGCTGGGCGAGGACGAGGTCCGCCTGACCAAAGAATATTATGGCTGGCCGACCGAGCCGCTCTTTTACGTCCCAGAAGAGGCGCTGGAACACATGCGCCAGGCCAAAGTGCGCGGTCGCGAGGCACAGCACACCTGGGACAAACGACTGGCCGCTTACAAGGCCGCCTTCCCCGAACTGGGTGCACAATTGTCTGCCGCCTGGGCCGGGGAACTGCCCAGCGCATGGGATGCTGACATCCCGGTCTTTTCCGCGGAGGATAAGCCGATAGCCACACGGAAGGCCGGCGGCACCGTGCTCAACGCGATTGCCGGGCGAGTCTCGAACATGATCGGCGGTGACGCCGACCTCGCCCCCAGCACCAACACCTTGATCACAACCTCGGAAAACTTCGCGCGGGGCAACTACCAGGGCCGCAACCTGCGTTTTGGTGTCCGCGAGCACGCCATGGGGGCCATCGTGAACGGGCTGGCGCTGCACGGCGGCATCAGCA
>DAOUEM010000306.1:0-6350 GCA_034430555.1 Anaerolineae bacterium
CCAGCACGCCCGCCAGGTAGCCCGCCTGGTCCTCCGGGAAGATCAGCCCCGTCACGTTCGGCAGCGCCTCCCCCTGGAACTGGTCCACCCCGATGAAGTGCACGTCCGGGTACTCCGCCGCCGCCTCGATCGTGGCTTCACCCAGCGCAAAGCCCACCGTCACGATGATGTCGAAACCGTTCTCCGCGAATTCGGCGATGTTGTCCGCGTAGTCCGTGCTGTCCTGCGTTTCGATATAACGAGCCTCGCCGCCAAAAGCCTCCGCCGCCGCCTGGACACCTTCCCAGGAACTCTGGTTGAAGCTGCGATCGTCGACCTCGCCCACGTCGGTCACCAGCCCGATCATCAGGCCATCTCCCTGGCCGGAAACCATCGGGGCCAGCGCAAACAGCATCGCTGCCAATGTGACCAGAACCGTAACACTATATATCGAGTAACGCTTCATGCGATTCTCCTCCATATCCAGTCTATAGACTCTGCCCGTACAGATATGTACAAGTTGCACGTCTTTACAGAGTCTAACAGCTAACAGGGCACGTCGTCAACGGAGGAAGGTCATCATCATCAAGCTTTTAAGGTCCTAAACATTACAAACGCAAGCTACGTGCCATCCAGAGCATATCCTCAACGTCACGCTTTCCTGTCATCACCCCCTGCCAGGCGTATGACTGCCTCTCCCCCGCCTTCCAGCGCCAGCGCCCGCCCGATATCGGCCACGTCCGGCTTCACAAAACCCAGGCCAATCCACTGCCCATCGGGCCGTTGGACGACGCTGGTCAGAGCGCCCTGCCTGCGATCGTCGACCCGCCAGGCCACACCCGCTGCCGCCGGTCCATCCAGCGTCACGCCGACCAGCGTCTTCGCCAGCCTGCCCCGGCTCTCCATACGGGCGATGATCTCCTGCCCGGTATAACAGCCCTTGGTAAAACTCACGTCCGACCACAGATCGGCTTCCAGGGGAATGTAATCTTCGTTCAGTTCTCCAGCCGGACCGGGCAGGCCCGCTTCGATCCTGAGTACCTCGTAGACGGCCATCCCGGCTGGCCGGATGCCGGACTCGCCCCCAGCCTCCAGCGCTGCCCGCCCCAGGGCAGACGCCTGCTCCACCGGGATCACCAGGCCAAAACCTGGCACCCCCAGCGGATCGAGCGCCGTAGCGATCAGCGGCACGCCATTTGAGACCGTCTCGATGATATGATGCAGCGGCAACTGCCCCAGCAGATCGGGCGTACTACCCACAAGTCTGGCGGCCACAGCCGTTGCCGACGGTCCATAGATCGCCAGTTGAGCCAGCTGCGCAGTAACGTCGATCACGGTCATCTTGTCCCGGAAGAAGATGTTACGGCGCAGATATTCGGTGATGAGCGGGGCGCGGCCACTGCTCGTGCGCAGCAGCGTCTGATCCCCGGTTAGCTCATGCAAAATCACGCGGTCGATGATCCGGCCCACCGGCGTGGTAAGCACCGTGGCCCGACCTTCACCGGGCGTGAGTGCCGCCACGGCATTGGTGGAAATACGGTGCAGGATCGCCAGCCGGTCCTCCCCCACCAGCATGAGGCGGCCCTCGTCGCTCCGATCGACCAGCACGACCGCCTCATGCGCCGCCGCGTATTCCGCGGCCACGTCTCCATAGTGGGCTGGTGTAACAGCACCGGCCAGCTCAAATACCGCCCCCTGCCCTACCTGTTGTTCTCGTAGCCTGTTCATGGTGATACACTCCGTCAAAACGCTGGATGTCTGTAAAGTATACCCATGAAATCCACAATCAAAAGATGCCGCGCCGCCAGTAAAAAGAGCGACCACCGCCGCGGCGATGATCGCTCTCAACTTGTTTTAAGCGTCAGCTTATTTGGAGGTTGACCTGTGCTACTCGGCAAATCCCGCCTGGTAGACTGTCAAATCATCGAATGCCGCAATGAACGTTCCCCGACCAGCGACTAACCCCGGCAAACCAGAAGTATATGTACCATCTTCAGCCACAGCCACAAATGTGTCGTTTATGTACAGCCCAAGGTAGGTATCCACGCACACGGCGCGAACTGTATTTTCGCCAGCAGCAATAGCATCTGTTGTCCCAGATACCAGCACGAACGAATCCGGCGCGTCGCCACGCGCAATCACATAAGTACCGCCAGGCGTATAGGTGAAAATGTAACTGTTACCATTATTGGCCGGATCGGCCCGGCACATCACGCCCAATATCCCATCGCCTGGCGCATTACTGGTCACCGAGACTTCCACCGCAACATTGGTATGAATTTGCCCCTGCTGCCCCCAGAAAATACCATCGGTACCGAACAACTCGATCTCGTACTGACCATCAGCGATCCGTAAGGTGGCAGCGCCAAAGTCATCTTCCTCAAATTGGCCAGATGTCTCAAAGTCGAATTGTTCGACGACGGAGTTGAGAGTCACCGCCCGTTCCCCTGAGCCACACGCCGCCAGCACCAACACCAGCAATACCAGTATTGCTCCCATCCTCCGAAAGGTTCTCATCATTCCCCCTGCACATCGATCGAGACACACGGCCACAAACTAGCATGAATGTGCGAACATGGCAATTCGACCGGGCGGGGATTATCCGCCGGGCGCGCCACGCCGCACCATAAACGACACCCGCTCGCTGAGGATGCTGTTGCCGGCGGCGTCGAAGGCTTCCGCCCAGACGCTGTGCGTGCCCAGCGACGTGATCACCACCGGCCCCACAAACGGCGGTTCGATCACCGTGGTGACCGGCTCGCCATCCAGGTAATAAACCACTTCGGTGACGCCGACGTTGTCGTGGTAAGTCACGCCAACCTCCAGCACCGGGTTCGCGCCGGAAACGAACACTTCCAGGTCCGGCTCCGGCGTGGTTATCGCCACTTCCGGCGGGGTATTGTCCACCGTCACCGGGATGATGACCTCCTGAACCGTCTGGTCGGTCAGCACCACGGTGAGCTGCAAGCTGTACAGGCCCTCCAACCCGGTCGTATTCCAGCGGCCAAGCAGATCGCCTCGCACCGGGTTCGTGCTGCGCTCGCCGATTTGCAGCCAGTTGGTCGGGTTTAGGCCCTGCCCGTAGCGCAGTTCGTAATAGTCGAAGCCCGGCAGGGTGGCGTTGCCGTTGACGTTGACAAGGCCACGCACGTAATCCAGCGACTCGGGCGCGAGGATCGCCACCGGGCCGACCATGGTGGGCTGCCCCACCGAGTCATACGCGGTCGGCGGCCCTTCGATGCCCTGCGCTACGGCCCAGGCGCTCGTCTCTTCGGGATAGATAAAAAAGCGGCGCTGCTCGACCAGGTCGCGGGGCGTGCTGGCCGTGGCCCGCCGGCCCGTCTGCCGGTTGACTTCCACCACCTGCCAGTAGAAGTCCTGCTGGACAGGCTGCGTGCCATCGGCAAAAATCTCGGTCACCGGCGGGCAGTATTGGCTTAGCAGCAGGCCGCTGATATCACACACCTGCATCTCGATGATACCGGGCGGGCGCATCCAATCAAGCACCGGTAAATCGTCGCGGCTATGCGCGTAGCGGATCATGGCGTGCCAGATGGCCGCCGGCCCATTTTCGCCCGTCAAGCGCGTGGCTGGTGCGCCATCATGGTTGCCCAGCCAGACGCCGACGCTGTACTGCGGGGTATAACCCACCGCCCATTGGTCCCGCCCATCGGAGGAACCGCCGGCCTGCACGGCGGCTGGTCGCCCGATTTCATAGATGCTGCCGCTGCCATATTCCTCGGCCCGCAGCGCACGGTCGCCCAGCATGTCGTTCATCAAATAGGCCAGCTCCGCCGCCAGCGTATCCCGCGTCTGCGGCTCGTAAGCCCACAGGACGCTGCCTTCGGCATCCTCAATCCGCAGCACGGTGACCGGGTCCAGGGAGCGAAAACCGGGCTGTTCGTTTTGATGTGGCACCCGCACCCCGATCATGCGTCCGCCGTTGGCCAGCACGCCAAAACTGAAGGTCAGGTCGGCCAGGCGGGCGTCACCGCCCTGTTCGCCCAGGGTCAGATCGTAGCTGGAACTGCCATCCAGCAGCGTGTTTACCCCCATCAGGTGCGCCGTCTGGACCACGTCGGGCACGCTCACCCAGTTCATCACCTGGGCTGCCACCGTCGTGGAGTTCAGCACCAACGCTTCCCGCAGGCTGATCGGTCCCCGGTAGACGCCATCAGGATTGACCGGGGCATACGTCACCCCGACGGCCTGCTCAAATTCTTGCGGCATGTCATAGGTCATACGAGCCGGCGTATAACCCTGCGCCAGCGCCGTCAGGTAGACGTAAGGCCGGAGAATGGCGCCGGGCTGGTATCCCTGCCGCGCCGAATCGACATAACCCCGGATCGACTCGTTCCAGTAGTCCATGCTGCCGACATAGGCCACCACTTCACCGGTGTCCGGGCGCACGATCACCACCGCGCCATTGTCAGCATCGTGCGGCACACCAATATCCTGCGAAGCCAGGTCCGGCAGCAGATCGGCCGCGCGGCACGGCTCACCGATCGAGGTGGCATATACAAATGAGGGGTCCACGCCGCCCAGGCGAGTCACATGAGTGCGCAGCGTACATTCGGCCTGATATTGTAGATCGAGGTCGAGCGCTGTCGTGATGCGGAGGCCGCCTCCGGCCACCAGACGCGGCCCATCGTAGCCGGCTTCATCGAGCACCAGTTCCGCCTGGCGGCGCGCCACGAGCGCATAATGCGGTGCCACGACATCGGTCGGCGCAATCGGGCGGGACACGCTCAGCCGCACCCGCGCGGATCGGGCCTGTTCGGCGTCGACCAAACCATAAGCGCCCATGGTATCCAGCACCTCAAGCTGTCGCTGGTGGGTGGCATCGGGCTGGTCGAAAGGATTCACCGCCGGTGAAGCCGGCACACCGGCCAGCATGGCTGCCTCCGCCAGCGACAGCTCCGCCGCCGTTTTACCCAGGTAGAGGCGCGCCGCCGCCTCAATGCCATAGGCGCCGTTGCCGTACAAGGCCGTATTGAGATACCAGGTCAGCAGCTCCTCGCGCGTGAAACGCCGTCGCAGTTCCAGTATAAGGATCGTATCGGTCATCAACCGGTCGAGATGATCGGACGGCACTTCATTGAGAGGCACCAGCACGTGCCGGGCCAGGTAAAGCAGCACCGGATCATTGAGACTCACCTCGCCCAACACCAGGACATCACTCAAGCTGCCCAGCAGCGCCTGCGGCGAGAAACCGGGTCGCTCGAAATAGGCGCCATCCGTGACGGCCAGCGCCGCCTGCCAGACGTAATCGGGCACGTCTACCAGGGTGATCCAGGGCGTATCGCCGTCCGCCGGGCTGGCGACCGTGTGCAGGATCAGCCGGCCTTCACGGTCGAGCAGCAGCGTGGGCTGGTTATTGGCTCCAGTCGAAGAAAGCGCCTGTGGAGCAGACGGAATCACGCTGGCCACGCCCAAATAGCCCACGGCTCCAACCGCCACCACGCCACCCAGGACAAGCAGCAGCAAAACAAGGAGCACCGCCAGCGCCCCCAGCCCGCCATACAGCGCCGTACCCGGGCGCGACCGACCCCGGCGGCTGCGGCGTCGGCGGATGATGTGCGGAACTGAACTCAAGCAAGCCTCCTGCCGGATCAAGCGTGAAGACAATGATGGGTGCTCGCCCCCGGCGCAGTCGAGCCCTTTCGGTAAGCCCCCTGTACAGGTCCTAGCTTAGCATCTTGTCGCTGCCCTGCCAATGCTGCACCGCCCGTCATATTTCCATTTTCCGGGCGAAACACGCATAATAGGATCGGACTGCTGCTTGGCGCGAACATGGCACGCCAGCACAGGTCTCCCGAACGACATCTTCCCATCATTCTACGCGCCCCTTCGGACGGCCGAATAAGGCCAGCAGCATCCGCACTGATTCGGGAGCGCACTCCCAGCTGTTATCGCCGGATATCACAGGCATCTTTACTGCAAGGAGATGGGTTATGACGCGAGCTAGACTACACATGATCATCGTCGTGCTGGTGTTTTTTGTTGGGCTGATGCCCGTCCTGGCGCAAGGCGGCCCCACCATTCCGCCGGTGCCCTCCGTTAATGGCGGCAGTTTCGGCAGCCCTGGCATGGCCGGCGCGACCGGCAACGGGGCGGGCAGCTACCAGGCTCTGGCCAACAGCCTGGCCGATACCGCCGGGCAGGCATTGGGCGGGCTGGGGTCCGGCGGCAGGCTGGGCAACCGTGAGGGCGGCGGGGCTGCCGGAGCGGTCCTGGGTGAACTACTGGCTGGGCTGACCGGTGGACGCCCTCCCGCGCCGAACGGGGCGCTGGGTGAAGGTGGGCTGGCGGCCATGTTCGGCGGTGACGGCAGCCTGGCCGCGCAGGTCAACACGGCACTGGCCGCAGGC
>DAOUEM010000307.1:0-9664 GCA_034430555.1 Anaerolineae bacterium
TCCGCTTTGGGGACATCGACCTGGCCCCGGAGCGGCCGCCCTTCTGGCAGCGGCTGGTCGACGCCTGGCGGGCCTTCGAGGACTGGCTGGGCCAGGAGCGCTACCGCCGCCTGCTGATCGCGGGCATGGCGGCCCTGGGTATGGTCGTCGGCGGGCAGCTGGTGATCTCGCTGCTGGCGCTGTTTTTCCCCCAGGCGCTCAAGGACCTGGCGATCGAGGTGCTGAACACGGAAACGCTGGTGCGCAGCGCCACCAGCCTGACCTGGTACCTGGTCCGCATGGTGCTGGAAGGCGCGATCGGCGGCCTGCTGGCGGCGGGCGGCCTGCTGCTGGCGCTGGGCCGGCAACGATTGGGCGTGCGGCTGGGCCAGTATGGCCTGCTGGTGGCCCTGACCACGGTCAACCTGCTGATATTTTATTTCGACCAGTTCGGCACCATCGCCCTGTCGCTGGTCCAGTTCGTGCTGCTGGTGAGCCTGGGCCGCTACCATCACCTGTACCTCAGCGTGCTGATGGACGAGCAGCCCCCGCCGGCCCCCGATCCTGCTCAAGACCTCGATCTTGAGCGGACCCCCAATCTAAACCGGGACACCGACCTCGAACCCAACTCTGACATCGCCCACGCCGCCGATTCTGATCAGGACGCCGATTAAACCGTCCATGCCCGCTCTATCGACTCTGCTGCTGTTCGCCGCGGCAGCGATCTCCGTCAACCTGACGCCCGGCCCCGACATGCTGTACGTGGTGGCGCGCAGCCTGGGCGGCGGGCGGTGGGCGGGCTTCGTCTCCGCGCTGGGCCTGAGCGTGGGTTATATCGTCTACACGGTCCTGGCGGCGCTGGGGCTGGCCCAACTGCTGCTGGCTTATCCCGCCGCCTTTAACGTCGTCAAGATCGCCGGGGCCGCTTACCTGGTTTACCTCGGCGCACGCACCATCCGCGCCCGCCAACCGGTTCTCCCCCCGCCGGACACGGCTACAGCGACCACCACGCCCAACCCATCGGTTGGCCCCCAACTGCCCCTGCGCCGGGTGTTCGTGCAGGGCGCGCTGACGTCGACGCTGAATCCGAGCATCGCGGTGTTTTTCCTGGCGTTTCTGCCGCAGTTCGTGGTCCCGGACCGGGGCGCGGTCTTCGCCCAGATCGTGGTGCTGGGGCTGGTCTTTAATACCACGGCCACCCTGACGCACACCACCATCGCCCTGCTGACCGGCACGGCGGGCGATTGGCTGGGACGGCGGCAGGACGGCACGGCCCGCCTCCAGCGCTGGATCACGGGTGGGTTGTTGATCGTGCTGGGGGCACGGGTTTTGTTGACGGGTGGGGGCAATGGGTGAGGTGAGGTTGGGCGCAGGGGCGTATCATGTTACGCCCCTACGGATTAACGATGGATAATGGTTCGGGCCGTTACATGGCCGTCTGCGTGGCGGAGCCGGGCACGATGGTGCTCTTGCTGGGGTCCTCCATGAGGTACTTGACCTGGATGGTGCTGCCCACGGCGATACCGCTGCGGATCACCGACTCGGTGCTGACCCGGTCGATGCGGTTGGTATGCTGCATGCCGCTGCCATCCGTGTACGTGTATTCGACGATGGAATAGACCGGCGCATTGTTGATGAGCACGCTGTAGTTTTTGTCGACAAAGGTGACCTGGCCCTCGGTCTGGACGCCGCTCGCCAAAATCGCCTGGTGCTGCTGGCCCGCCTTGCGCCCACGCAGCAGCGAAAACAGCCCGCCCAGGACCATCAGCACGCCCACGCCGCCAAAGGCCACGGTGAAGATGGTGCTCATACCATTCGCCATACCGCCCATCGCATCTGCGGCCTCCGGGACCGCGCCGACGGTGCCAAGTATGGTGTTGATAAGCCCCCCGGCAAACAAGCCCGCGCCGATGAAGATCACACCCGTTACAATAAGAATGATGCCTGTCATGTTTCCCCCTCATTAATACTCACAAAAAGGACGATAGTTACCTCCTACAGCAATATATGGATTTTTGGGCAGCGCGCAAATAGCCGTACCCCCCAATTGGAGGGGGCAAAGCGCCGGGCGATCCGGACGGGTTCAGGGAACCCGCGATTGCCCTTACGTTTCGCATGGCAGGCGTTATCATCGGCAATAAACCCGGTATACTTGCTGGGTACCCGGCGCGCAGCGGCTACTCAGGAGACGATTATGAATGTGCCGATTCGCCCCTTCCAGGACAGCGACCTGAACGACATCGCTCAGCTTTCCATATTGGCTTGGGAACCGGTGTTCGTCGCCTGGGAACGAATACTGGGTCCCAAACTCTACCCCATCGCGATTTATCCTGATTGGCGTAAAAGCCAGCAAGAGGCCGTGATTAAGGTCTGTCAGAATGAGAAAAACACGACATGGGTCGCCGAAGCGGCGGGGAAAGTGATTGGCTTTGTGGCCTATGCGCTGAATACCAGCACCGAAACGGGCGAAGTCATGATGCTTGCCGTCCATCCTGACTATCAAAACCAGGGGATCGGCACAGAGTTAAACATCTTTGCGCTGCAAAAGATGAGAGAGAGCGGCATGAAGCTGGCAGTGGTCGGCACCGGTGGTGATGAAGGCCACGCCCCCGCCAGAAAATCTTACGAGAAGGCGGGGTACACGGCTTTGCCATTAGTGCGCTATTACAAGGCTCTGTGAGAACTTTGATTGCTGTCAGTAAGTGGCTCTACGAACTTTCCGCGGTCCGCCGGGGGCGTGTCTCCGGCATCAGCCGCCCGAAAACGGCCGCCGCCATCAGGCCGCAGCCGGCCACCACCAGCGACGCCGCCGGCAGCGCCAGCAGGTCGGCCACGCCGCCCACCACCAGCGGCCCGGCCATGCCGCCCGTATCCCCGATCAGCCGCCACACCCCCAGGAATTCGCCCCGCGACTGCTCCGGCGCGAGGTCCGCGCCCAGCGTCATCATGGTGCCGGCCCCCAGCCCGTTGCCAAAACCGATCACCAGGGCCGCCAGCGCCAGCCCGGCGAAGTTGACCGTCAGCGGCAGCAGGATCATGCCCAACGCCTGGATGCCGAAGCTGGGCACCAGCGCGAACTTGCGCCCCAGCCGGTCCATGATCACGCCGGCGGGCACGGACAGCGACGCATCCGCCACGGAAAGCAGGCTGATCACGGCGCTGATCTGCCCCACGTCCAGCCCCAGCACGTCCGTGCCGTAGAGCGGGATCAGCGTGCTCCAGCCGGTGCGGATCATCTGGGCGAAGACCTGCCCGGCCCCCGCCGTCGCCAGGATGCGGCGGTGCGTCCGAATGGTCGAACGCACGTGGCCGCCCAGGCTGTCCGGTGCGGTCGATGCCCCGGTGAGGGGATGATCGGGCAGCCAGCGCACGATGATCACGACGATGACCAGACCGAACAGGCCATACAGCGGGAAGGGCGCGCGCAGCCCATACGTAAAGGCGACCCATCCGCTGATCACTGGGCCGATGAAACGTCCCAGGCGGAAGATGCCGCCGATGCCGGCCAGCGCCCGTCCGCGCGTATTGGCGCTGACTTCCTCCACCATAAAGGCGTGGCGCGCCACCCCGTACAGCGCCTGGCAAAAGCCCGACGCCAGCCGCAGGCCGATCACCACCGGGATCGAGCCGGCCCAATACAGCGCGGTCGTCGTCAGGACCACGCCGCCGATGCCCAGCAGCATCACCCATTTGATGCCCAGCCGCCGCAGCAGCATCCCGGCGGGGATGTCGCCCACCAGCGCCCCGATGGCCGGGCCGGACAGCACCAGCCCGATCAGGCCGTAGGGGATGTCGAAATCGGCGGCGTAGAGCGGCAGGATGGGCGTCAACATGCCCATGCTGATGGCGAAAAAGATGGAGGGCAGGTAGAGCGGCAGCACCAACGGATGTTTGAGCAGGCGGCGCAGGGAGTCCAGGGCGAGCATGGGAGCGGCTTTCTCCGGCACGGATTAAGGGTCTATCTTACCCAGGACCGGGCCAAAGAGGAAAGACAGGGTGGTGATTGGATGTTGGTGCGTAGGGGCGCAGGGCGACCAAGGTCGCATGGCCGCGCCCGGCTGCCGGGCGTAACATGTTACGGCCCTACGCGCTGGCCGTAAAACGTAAAAGAGGGGCTTTCCCACAGGTAGGCCCCTCGTTTTATGTGGCGATGATGGACCGCGCGGCCCTGGCGTCAGGGCACGTTGGCGATGAAGAAGTAGCTGAACGAGCGGCCGGCGCTGTCGCTGGCCGTCACCGTGATAGTGGCGGTGGTAGGCTGGATGACGCACGACAACTGCACGTTAATCGAGTTGGCGCCCGCCGACGTGCCGAGCACCGGGACGTCAGACGGCATATTGGACACCGCCGATGCCCCGGTGAGGGTCGAGCCGTCCGGCGAGTTGTAATTGATGGTGACGACCGGGGTCGTCATGTAGACGCAGGTCATGCTGCCCGGCCCGGATAAATAAGGGCTGGAAGAACCGGTCGGGCCGTGGTAGCCGCAGGTAGCCGGGTCCCACAGGCACGCGCCCTCCGGGGAGCGCACGCACTCTTCCTGGGCGTAAGGGCCGCAGTAATCGCAGCTGCCGCAGTCACCCCAGCCGGCAGGCGGCGGTTCGGTCGGCACCTCGGTAGCCGTGGGATCGCTGCCGGAACCCTGGCCGCCAGTGGGTGGTTGGACCGGGGGCACCTGCACCGGCGGGGCAAACAGCGTCGGCGGCACCATGCAGAACTCGGCATCCACGTCCGCCAGCCCCGGCAGGTCGAAGGGCAGGTTGGCAGCCGCCATACAGAACTGGTGGCTCAGCCGCCCGAAATCGAAGCCCGGCGCCAGCGCGATCACCCGCGAACTGCCGTCGACGGCGCCGTCGGCGTTGAGGGTGATGATGACGCCCTGGCCGGGCCGGTCCAGGCTGATCGGCACGCCGTTGAGCGTAGTCCGCAGGTGGCCATGAATCAGCACGAAATACAGGTAGGACTGGCCCGTGGCCGGATCGGTGTACACGGTGAATACCACGGTCGAGCCGAGGTGGACTTCCAGCCCGTTGACGTTGAGCGTGACCTCGGCCAGCTCGGTATTGTTGACCACCAGGGCGTCGGGGGCCTCGTTGCAGGTCGGGCTGCCGAAGCCGGTGCTCAGGTAAAAGGCCTGCATGGGGCCGTAGCGCGGCGCGGCATTGGGGCCGTAGGTGACCGGCAGGGCGGCGGCGGCGTCATCGTCTTCCGCCACCAGCTCGTTGAGCACCCAGGCGTTGCCGCCGACGGCGGTCCGCGTCTCGAACCAGTCGCCGGCCTCGGTGCGCCCGACCAGGGTCAGGGGTGTGCCCTCGCGCACGCTGGTGATCACATTGGCGGCGGTGGTGGGGCGGCTGCGCAAATTGGCGGCGAAGACGGTTTCCGCCGGCACCGGCTCGATGACCGTCGCATCGGCGGCCAGTTCCGGCGGGACGGCGTTTTCCAGCGTGCTATCGCCCATCAGCACGAAGGTGACCGCCTGGCCGGGCAGCGTATCCGGCAGGTTGGCCTGGAGGTGCATCACGGCCACGCCCCATAACTCCTGCCGCACGTCCAGCGGCGAGGTGCTGATGGTTTGCAGGTCGATCAGCGGCACGCGGTCGGCGGGAGCGCTGAAGACCAGCTCGTCCCGCGCCATCCAGAAGACCGAGTCGACGCGGTTGTTGCCGTAGCAGGCGGTATCACGGCCCAGGCTGCCGCAGTTGGCGTCCAGGGAGAGCAGCGCGTCCTCCACGAAAGGCGGACAGACGCCGCCCTGCGCCTCCGCCGCTTCATACGGCAGGGCAGCGCCACCGATCAGCAGCAGCGCCGCCAATAAAAGCAGGGTAAACCGATTCATACCAATCCCCTCTTCTCAAACAGTAAAGTGTACCGATCATCATAGCATAAAGTGAATTTTCGCACCGGGTGCGCGCATCAGCGGCTTAGCGCGGCTGTCAAGATCAGGCGGGCGGTTGTTGATCGCGGCGCTGGCGTGCTACAATGTGCCCGCTATGACCCGACCCAACTATCGATAGACGTTCACCATCCCGTGACCGACACGCTGACCGAACCTCCCCACCCGTTAACTTCGGGCGTCCCCCCGGATGCCCGCCTGTCTTTTACCCGGTTGATCATCTAGCAGGAAGCGCCTATGACTACGCTGGCTACAATCATCCTGGCTGCGGGCCAGGGCACCCGTATGAATTCGAAACTGGCCAAGGTGCTGCATCCGCTGGCCGGCCGGCCGATGGTCGATTACGGCGTGGATACCGCCTGGGCGCTCAGCGGGCGAGCGCCGGTCCTGGTGGTGGGGCAGCAGAGCGACTCCGTGCGCCAGCACGTCGGCGAGCGGGCCGTCTTCGTGGAGCAGGCCGAACAGTTGGGCACGGGCCACGCCGTCCTGGTGACGACGGACATCCTGCGCGGCGGGTCGGACCTGGTGCTGGCCTGGTATGCGGACATGCCCCTGCTGCGCGCCGAGACCATGCAGCGCCTGCTGGACGCGCACCGGTCCGGGCACGGTGCTGCCCTCACCATGCTCACCCTGGTGGCCGACGATCCGCGCGGCTTCGGGCGCGTGGTCCGTCACGCGGATGGAACGGTGGCCGCCATCGTGGAAGAAGCCGCCGCCACCCCGGAACAGCGCGCCATCCGCGAGCTGAACGTGGGCGTCTACATCTTCGAGGCCGCCTGGCTGTGGGACGCCCTGCCGCGCATCATCCCCACCCCGCCCAAAAACGAATACTATCTGACCGACGTGGTGGCCCTGGCCAATACCGATGGGCGAACCGTGCTGGCCGTCCCCGGCGACGATCCCGACGAGCTGATCGGCATCAATACGCGCGTGCACCTGGCGGAAGCGGAAGCGGCCCTGCGCCGCCGCATCAACCGGGCGCACATGCTGGCCGGCGTGACCCTGGTCGACCCGGAAGCCACCTACATCGACGCGGGCGTGACCATCGGCCCGGACACCGTGATCCAGCCCAACACCATCCTGCGCGGTGCGACGACCGTCGGCGCGGACTGTCTGATCGGCCCCAATTCGCTGCTGGACAACGCCGCCGTGGGCGACGGCTGCACGGTCCTGGCCTCCGTGATCCAGGACTCGACGCTGGCCGCCGGCGTGGACATGGGGCCGTTCGGGCGGGTCCGGGCCGGGTCCTTGGTGGAGCAGGGCGTGCACCTGGGCAACTTCGGCGAGGTGAAAAACTCGCGGCTGGGGCCGGGCGTCAAGATGGGCCACTTCAGTTACGTGGGCGACGCCGAGGTCGGCGCGGAGGTGAATATCGGCGCGGGCACCATCACCTGCAACTACGACGGCGTGAGCAAACACAAGACCGTGATCGGGGACGGGGCCTTCATCGGCAGCGATACCATGCTGGTCGCCCCGGTGACCATCGGGGCCGGGGCGCAGACGGGCGCGGGCGCGGTGGTGCGTAAGACCGTGCCGGACGGCAAGGTGGCCGTCGGGATGCCGGCCCGCGTCATCGGCGACAGCAAGATAACCGAGCGTCGCGCCGCCAAAAAAGCCGGGCAAAACGATCCGGGCGACGCCTGAGCGGAAACTTCCCCGTCCAGTGAGGGGGCCTCTCAGGCCGGCCAGCCCGCCATGCGGCGTTGACTGGGGATTACGATCCGATTTAGGGTAAAATGAACCCGATAATTCGGGCTGTCCAATTGATACAGCCCATCAAGTAGGGAATAGGAAGATAGTGGACGAAGGCAGTCTATCCAGTTTGGCCGTTTTGCTGCTGCTGTTGATGAGTAACATGTTTCTGGCACTGGGGCACAACGCCCTGATCAACGCGTCATCGACCCACCTCCGGCAGCTCGCCGACCAGGGCAAAAAACGCGCCGCCCTGGCGGAAGCCCTCGGCGAGGATGCCACCGCCCTCCTGTGGGCCTATCAACTGAGCGTGATTGTGGTGCGCTTCCTCTCCGCCGGGATCGCCGCGGTGGGATTGGCCCCACCCTTCGCCGGGTGGCTGGCCGGCCTGGGCCTGGCCGGCGGGACCGCTTCCCTGCTGGCGGAGGTGATCGTGCTGCTCTCTGGCGCGGGGGTGATGTTCACCTTCGGCGGCCAGATTCCGACGGCCATCGGCACGGCCTATGCCGATCGCCTGGCGCCGCTGGTGGCCCCGGCGATGCAACTGGTGGTATCGGCCCTGCGGCCGGTCCTATGGCTGCTGCGGACCATCAGCGAGGGCATGCTGCGCCTGCTGCGGGTGGAGAGTCTCGTGCGCTTCGTGACCGAGGAAGAGATCAAAACCCTGGTCGATGCCGGGCAGGAAGGCGGCGTGATCGAAAACGAAGAGAAGGAGATGATCTACTCCATCTTCCAGCTGGGGGATACCTCCGTGCGCGAGGTGATGGTCCCGCGCCTGGACGTGGTCTCGCTCAAGCTCGATACGCCGCTCGACGAAGCCGTGCAAACCGTGCTGGCCGCCGGGCACTCGCGCATCCCCGTCTACGAGGACAACATCGACCACGTGCGCGGCCTGCTGTACGCCAAGGACCTGCTGAAGATGTGGGGCGAAGGCGGCAACGGCGACGCCCTCAAGGACCTGCTGCGCCCGACTTACTTCGTGCCGGAGGGCAAGAGCGCCATGGCCCTGCTGCAAGAGATGCAGCAAAAGCGCGTCCACCTGGCGGTGGTCATCGACGAGTACGGGGGCATGGCCGGCCTGGTCACGCTGGAAGACCTGATCGAGGAGATCATCGGCGAGGTGCAGGACGAGTACGACTTCAACGAGCAGGCCGCCTACACCCGCGTCAGCGATGACGAGTACATCTGCCAGGCCCTGCTGGACCTGGACGACCTCAACAACCTGATGGACCTCAGCCTGCCCACCGACGAGAGCGACACGCTGGGCGGCTTCATCTTCGCGCGGGTGGGCGAAGTGCCGCAGCCGGGCCACGTCCTGGAGACGGCGCAGGTGCGGCTGGAGGTGCTGACCGTCAACCGGCGGCGCATCGGGCAGGTGCGCGTCACCCGCCTGGACCCCGATGCCCTGGACGAAGACGGCGCGGGGGACTCCTGACCGGCGATGAAGCGCAAAGATGTGGTGATAGACGAGCTGGTTCTGCGCCTGGGGCCTGATCCTGATACCGTCGAGAGGCGCTTCCAGGCTAACTGGCAGGATACCGCAGCCTATGAAGACGGCGGTCCCTACGTGCTGGTCAACGAGGGGCAGCAGTGGGTCATCGGCAAGCCGCAGCGCACCAAGAAAGACTACCAGCCTTACGAACCGCTCCTGGTCGGGCGGATGGAAGTAGCCGATGAGGAAGCCTGGTATACCATGCGTTTTACACAGAAGAGACACCTCCCGGGCACGATCCTGGACCAGTTGGTGTTGGGATGTAGTATCAGCTTTGGGTTGGCATCTGTCGTCATGGGTTTGCTGGGGGTGGGTGCTTACCTGATTCTATCGCTGGTCCAGGATATGAAAACACCCTTCAGTGAGCCGCTGAACCCCTTATTGTGCGGTGCGTTTTTTTTGTTTTTGCTAATCGTTATTGCGTCGTATCATCTCGGCGGCACACGCTGGCTGACCGATTGGCTACCGTCCAGGCGGGCAATATCCATTCAGGACCGGCGGGCGATGCTTGACATTACCCGGTCGGTGTTGTCGGGCATCACCACTACCGTCGAAGGCCACACCGGCGAGGCGTCCGACTGGCTGCCGCTCACAAGTGGGGAATTGTA
>DAOUEM010000308.1:0-3688 GCA_034430555.1 Anaerolineae bacterium
GTATTTTGGCTGGCGGCACCGATCTCCTGGTCCAGATCAGGGAAAGACACCGGAAGGTCGAACTTGTTGTTGATATTAAGCCGATCATTGAAGTGAATGAATTGAGCTATGATCCGGCCAAGGGTCTGTGTATTGGTGCGGCTGTGCCCTGCCTGCGAATCTGGAACAATCCAGCGGTAGCGAAGCTTTATCCAGGCCTGGTCGACGCCATCTCCCTTATCGGCGGCGTTCAGATCCAGGCCCGCGCGACATTAGGCGGTAATCTGGGCAACGCCTCTCCGGCTGCCGACTCCATCCCTGCTCTGATCGTTCATGAGGCAGTCTGTGAGATTGTTGGGCCCGAAGGCCACCGCCAGGTTCCTGTAGAAGATTTCTGCTCCAGCCCAGGCCAGACTATTCTGCGCACAGGAGAGTTTCTGGTACGCCTACAGGTTAAGCCCCCCACATCGGGATTCGGGGCAAGTTACCTGCGCTTCACTCCCCGCAACGAAATGGACATCGCTGTCGCCGGCGCAGGGGCATCCGTGCGCCTGGACGAAAGCGGCACAGTGTTCCAAGCCGCCCGGGTCGCACTGGCGGCAGTCGCGCCAACACCTCTCTTCGTGCCGAAAGCCGGTGAAGCCCTGGTCGGGCGTCAGGTTTCTGAGGACGCCATCGAAGCAGCGGCACAGATCGCCAAGGCGTCAACTCGCCCTATCAGCGACCTGCGAGGAACAGCAGCGCAGCGCACACACCTGGCTGCAGTTCTGACTCGCCGAGCGTTATGGAAAGCCATTGACAGGGCCAGAGCGAATTTGGGGGAGGAGTAGCCGTGTTCCAAAAAGTACATGTGCGTACGCGAATCAACGATGAAGAGATTGAATTCCTGTGTGAACCTCGCCAGAGTCTGCTAGAAGTGCTGCGTGAGGAGTTATGGTTAACCGGGACTAAAGAAGGGTGCAATAACGGCAACTGTGGCGCTTGCAGCGTGATATTGGACGGAATGCTGGTCAACGCGTGCCTGGTACTGGCGGTTGAGGTCGAAGGCAAATCGGTCTTGACCATCGAGGGTATAGCTGGTCCGGACGGACTTCATCCCCTTCAGCAGCAGTTCCTGGAACACGCCGCCCTGCAGTGTGGTATTTGCACACCGGGCCTGATTATGGCGTCTAAGGCGCTGCTGGATCGGAATCCCAGACCCACCGAGCGTGAGGTTCGTCTCTGGCTGGCAGGCAACCTCTGCCGTTGCACCGGCTATGACAAGATAGTGCGGGCGGTCCTCGATGCAGCCGCTGAGATGGAGGCAACCGGATGACAACGAATGCCCCCCGGCACGATAACGCCCAGGAGAAGCCATACCGGGTGATCGGTAAAAGCCCTATTCGCCATGATGGCACTGATAAAGTTACCGGGGCAGCGTTATATGGCGCTGATATCCGGTTGCCCGACATGCTCTACGGCAAAGTGCTGCGCAGCCCCCACGCCCATGCCAGAATCCGCACTATCGACACCAGCGCAGCGGAGGAGATGACCGGTGTCAAGGCAGTGGTAACCGCAGCCGATCTGCCGGACGTCGCCGATAAAACCGTGGACCTGGGTGAAGGGGCAATAAGCTTGCGCTACCAGAGCAACAACGTGCTGGCCCAGGACAAAGTGCTCTATCACGGTCACGCGGTGGCGGCGGTGGCGGCTACCAGCCCGCATATCGCCGAAGAAGCCCTGGAATTAATCAAGGTGGACTACGACGTGCTCACACCTGTGCTGGATGTCCGCCAGGCCATGAAGGACGAGGCCCCGATCTTGCTGGACGACCTGCGCACCGACGAGATGGGCGCCAAACAAGACAAACCCACCAACATCGCCAGCCATATCCAGCACCAGCGCGGCGACCTGGAGAAAGGGTTTGCGCAGGCAACCACGATCGTGGAGCGCGAGTTCACTACTGCCACCGTTCATCAAGGCTATATCGAACCGCAGAACGCCACAGCGCGCTACACCCCTGATGACCAGTTAACAATCTGGTGCAGTACCCAGGGAGCCTTTAACACTCGCGACCAGATTGCCGATGTCCTGCATATCCCGGTTTCCAGAATCAGAGTGATCCCGATGGAGGTGGGAGGCGCTTTTGGGGGCAAGAACAGCATCTATCTGGAACCAGTGGCGGCGCTTCTTTCCAAAAAGAGCGGTCACCGGCCGGTCAAGATGGTCATGAGTCGTGCGGAGGTTCTTTCCAGTACCGGCCCCACGTCGGGTTCTTACATCCGTGTCAAGATAGGGACCGATGAGAACGGCCAGATCACGGCGGCGGAGGTTTACCTGGCCTATGAAGCGGGCGCTTTCCCTGGCTCGCCTATCTGGGCGTCAAACGCTACTCTGGGCGCTTACCGGATCGAGAATCTTCAGATTGATGGCTATGACGTGGTGGTCAACAAACCCCGAACCGCGACCTATCGTGCGCCAGGGGCCACCAACGCTGCCTTCGCCGTCGAAGTGGTGATCGATGAACTTTGTGAAAAGCTGGCAATGGACCCGCTCGAATTCCGGGCGCTCAACGGTGTGCAGGAGGGCGATCGCCGGCCTGATGGTCCAGCTTATCATCGCATCGGCTATTTAGAGACCGTCGAGGCCGCCAGAAAGCATGCCCACTATGCTACCCCGCTAGAGGGTACCCATCGGGGGCGGGGAGTGGCCTCTGGTGCCTGGTTCAACTGGGGTGGGCGTTCCAGTGCTTCGGCCAGTGTCTACCCCGATGGCACCATCAGCCTGGTGGTGGGTTCAGTTGACCTCAGCGGTACACACATGTCTATCGCCATGCAACTGGCCGAGATGTTGGGTGTTCCCATCGATCAAATTAAAGCGCGAGTGGCTGATACTGATTCGGTAGGCTACACCGAAGGGAGCTACGGCAGCAGAACAACCTTCGCCACCGGGTGGGCGGCCTATGAACTAGGCCAGCATCTCAAGTGCGAACTCGCCAGACGAGCGGCACAGCTATGGGAATTACCGCCTGAGGCGGTCTCGTTTGCAGACGGGGTCTTCTCCGCCCATGACCGGCGAATTTCCTTCCAAGAGCTAACCGCCCAACTGAACGACCTGGGTGGCCCGATCATGGCCAGTACAACGGTGCATCCTGAAGGTTATGGCGCCAGCTTTGCGACCCACATCGTGGACGTCGAGGTGGATCAAGAGACGGGTAAAGTGGACATCTTACGATACACTGCCACGCAGGACGTCGGCCAGGCCATCCACGTCAATGCGGTGGAGGGCCAGATCCAGGGTGGTGTTGTGCAAGGCATTGGCTGGGCCCTAAACGAGGAATACGTCTACGACGATGGAGGTTGTCTGCTCAACGCTAGCTTTCTGGACTACCGCATCCCCACCTGTCTGGATGTGCCGATGATCGACACTGTCGTCGTCGAAGTGCCGAACCCAGGCCACCCATTTGGTGTGCGCGGTGTGGGTGAAGTGCCCATTGTGCCGCCGCCAGCCGCGATAGCCAATGCGATCTATCAGGCTGTTGGTGTGCGCATGAACGTGCTGCCGATGTCGCCAACCAATATCCTGCAAGCACTATGGGACAAAGACGCGGGTTGAGAATCGGCGGCGGCTATGGCTAACGTGTGGATTCCGTCGTTGATGCGCGACCTAACCAATGGGCAAACCATGGTTACCGTCCCTGGAGATACCATCCGGGAAGTGGTCGCGGCAC
>DAOUEM010000309.1:0-3927 GCA_034430555.1 Anaerolineae bacterium
ATGAGCGAGATTATCGTATTGACGATTGGCCCTATCCAGAACTACATCGGCCAGGCACGCCGCACGCAGGACCTGTGGCAGGGGAGCCGCATCCTGTCGTATCTGGCCGGCGCGGGCGTGTATCATGCATCGCAGCAGGCGAGCGCCAGGGTCATCTACCCGATCGTCGAGTCAAACCAGACCGACAACATACCCAATCGTATCGTGGTGCTGTGGGACGGCGACGGCAGTGGCGCTCAATCTTGCGCCGAAGGCATGGAGACTGCAATCCGCGCGGCGTGGCAGGAGGTATCCAAAAACACACGCGACTTCTTCGTCGACAGGTTGGGAGAGCGTAGCCTCGAGAACGTCGTCGGCATCTGGCAGCCGCAGGTGAATGCCTGGCTGGAGTGCTACTGGGTTGCCGTGCCCTATGACGCGAAACTCGACTATGCTGTCAATCTGCAGGCGGCCAATAATGCCATGGGCGCGCGCAAACTCCTGCGCAATTTCCCGCCCATCCAGGAGCGCGGACGAAAATGCAGCATCACCGGCGAGCACGAAGCGCTCCAGGACGAACGCGGTTACGTGACCTTTTGGGAGGATCAAAGGGCCAATCAGAAAAACCTGGCGCTGCTCGGCAAGCACAAGCGATTGAGCGCCATCAGCACGATCAAATGGTTCGCCCACGAAGAGGTGCCGCTGGGCGGCGATCAGTGGCGCCCGATCAACCCGGCGCTGGCCATCCAATACCGTTTTCCCTCCACCAGCAGCATTGCCGCCGTACCGTTCAAGTGCGATGTGCTGGAAAAACTGGCTGACAATACTGTCGACGAGCGCGCCCGGCAGCGGTTGGCCGAAGCGCTGGAGGCATACATCGAATCGCTGTTGGTTGCGTTCGAGAACCCCGTCATCCCTGACCCATAGTCCAGGCGAGAGAAGGCCAGGGAGCTGCTGTTCTTCATGAAGCGAAGGCAGCTCAATCCAGAGCACTTCCCATACATAGAAATGCGGCTTGGCGTCTCGCTGGCGGACGGTGACATAGCGTTGGAGTTTTTGAGTATCGACGGCGATTACCTGTTCGAAGATACCCTGATCGCCAAAACCATCGCCGAATACAGCGGACGCGGACTGGCCAGTGACGCGGAGAGGCGCATCTTCAAGCAGCAGGTCGCGGCAGCACGGCAAGCGCTCGTAGAACTGACCGGGGCAGCGGCGGCGCTCGACATGGCCAGGCCGCAGCCTTACCTGGTCATCCTCTCGATGGACGGCGATCACATGGGGGATGTGCTGAGTAGCCTGCTCGACGCGGAGCAGCATCATAACTTTAGCCTGGCCCTGTCAGATTTTGCCCGGGAAGATGTGCATCACATCATCGAAGATGAACACCTGGGGCGGGTGGTTTATGCGGGCGGCGATGACGTACTGGCACTGCTGCCGATTCGAGATGCACTGCAGGTCGCTGAGGAACTGCGCCGGCGTTTCACGGCGCTGATAGACGAGCGGAAGATTCTCGATATCAAAAAGAGTCCAATCTCCGTAACCGTTAGCACAGGACTGGCCTATGTGCACTACACGCACGATTTACAGGACGCCGTTCGTGCCGCGAACGATGCTCAAAAGCACATCGCCAAAAAACGATACGGCCGTAACGCCATCAGCGTGAAGTTCCTGCGGCGCTCCGGCGAACCGCGCAACATGGGCCATAAATGGGACGTCGGCGGACAGCCCCTGGTGGATCATGTATTGACAGTGAAGGACGCATTTGCGGACGGCACCCTGTCGCGTAATCTGCCCTATGACCTGGCGCAGGCCGACTACAGTTTGAGGGGCGGCATCGTCCCCGAGGAAGCCTGTCTGGCCGAAATCAGCCGCCTTCTCAAGCGGCGTGTGGCCGAAGACAAGCAGGACCAGGTCCCAGGTTTGCTGGCGCACATCGAAGCGCTGGCCGGGTTCAAATTCCAGTACGGGCTGCCGCTGGCCCAGAACTGGTTGGAATTGGCGCGTTTCATCGCCCAGAAGGAGCAAGCCGGTGGACCTGGTATGAGATCCGCCCGACGGATGTATGGCTGTTCAGGGACGGCAAGCCGTTCGCTGCCGGCGAAGACCACAGTGCGCACAGCATGTTCCCGCCCACACCGCTGACGGTACAGGGGGCGCTTCGCCGCAAGATTTCAGAAAGTCTCGGGGTCAGCTTGCAAGCGTATAAGGATGTACGCACACCACAAGCAGAGAAAGCCGTGCAGTATATCGGTCCCTACGGCCCTGAGCTGGAGACCAATGCCTTCCGCATGGCGGGGCCGTACCCTGGCCTGCGTATGGGGCAAGATCTGGTGCCGCTGTTGCCAGCGCCGGCGGATTTGTTCTGGCGCGAGGAGGATGGCAAATTCCTCATCACTGCGCCGGATATGACCGTCACCAGCGACTTACCGGACGTCACCCTGTTTCCACGGGTGGTGCAGGACTACGAGAATCTGCCGGATTACTGGATGACTGCCGACGTTTTCGACAGATATCTGTCAAAGACGGCACCAGACGCTTCGATGATGTTTCATGAGGAAACCCATGAGGGCGATCAGTCCGAAGAATCTGTCGACTTAGCGGCCAGTTATGCCGACGGCAAACGCATCTGGCCGGGCAAGTCGGTTTATGTGAGCGAAAACCGCTTCGGTGTCGACGTCAATGCGATTACCAGCTTTCGCGAAGAAGGCCTGCTCTACCAGGTGCAGTTCGTTCGCCCGCAGCAAGGGGTCGGTTTGCTGGTGTTGGTAGACGGAGACCATGAGGCTGACCTTCTTGACGGGGAGATCAGCCTCGGCGGGGAGCAGCGCCGGGCGAGCGCCCATCAAATCGCCGGGGTTGGGATTCCATCGGCCCCGGAGACTGTATCCGGGCGTTTCAAGGTCGTGTTCCTGGCACCGGCCTATTTCTCCGGCGGATGGCAGCCAGAGAACGGCGACTGGTCCGCCCTCTTTGGGTCTGACGTGAAGTTCGTCAGCGCGGCGCTCTATCGGCCGCGGCGAATCGGTGGGTGGAACAGTGCTGCGGTTCCGCCGCGGCCCCGCACCATGCATAACTATGTAACGCCGGGCAGTGTGTACTACTTCGAAGCAGCGCACGAGGTGAAGCTGCCCCCCGCCTTGACAGAAAACCCCGATGAAATCGCAAGTGCTGCCGCCATTGGCTTCGGCCAATATGCGATAGGCGCCTGGTAATGGTGATCGACGAGTTGAGAACAGGACAAACGATATGACGACAATCGCAAGCGTGCTTTACATCTACGCAGAAACGCCGATGCACGCCGGCATCGGAAGCGGGCTGGGGGCGGTAGACCTGCCGATCCAGCGAGAAAAGCACACGAAATATCCCATCATTCAGGCATCTGGCGTGAAGGGCGCGCTGCGTAACACCGCCGAACCCGGACTTCCCCCGGAAGCTGTCGGTGCCATTTTCGGTGGCGCGACCGGCGGCGATGGTGAAGACCACGCCGGTCTCATGTCGCCCAGCGATGCGCGCATTTTGCTGTTTCCGGTGCGCGCCCTGAACGGCGTGTTCGTGTGGGTCGCGTCGCCCACGGTCCTGGAGCGCTTTCGCCTGGAGACGAGTGCAGGTATTGCAAGCCCGAGGATAGATGGGGACACGCTGGTCTCGGATGCGGGAGGTGACCGTGCTGGACCCGGCCTGCGGCTCCGGCAATTTCCTGTATGTCTCGCTGGGGCTGCTGCTGGACCTGGAGAAGGCCGTCGTCAACAGCGCGCTGTGGGCCGACCTGCCGCGCCCCTTCCCGGAGGTGCACCCGCGCCAGCTTTATGGCATCGAGATCAGCCCCATCGCCCACGACCTGGCCAGTATCGTGGTCTGGATCGGCTACATCCAATGGCGGCAGAACAACGGCTACCTGACCTTCACCGAGCCGATCCTGGAACCGCTGGACAATATCGAGCAGAA
>DAOUEM010000310.1:0-22989 GCA_034430555.1 Anaerolineae bacterium
AAGCGACAGCAGGCTTTCGGCTTCATCGAGCACGATCAGTAGATCATGAGTCTGGCAGTAGAGACGTAAGGTATCCTCCCCCAGAAAGGGGACATTCATCACCTCGACACAATACCCGGCTAAATCAGCGGCCTGCAAATCCGGCGGCGGCGTCAGCCAGATCACGTTATCCAGCTTCACGGTGTCAATCAGGCGATGAGTCAGGTCGGCGGCCAGCACCGTCTTGCCAATCCCGCCGGGTCCAACCAGCACAAGATGACGTCGGCCGCCATCGCCGGCTAGCCGGCGCCAGGCCTGGTCGATCAGCGCCTGCCGACCTACCAACGGGTAAGCCGGGCCGTGCGGCACCATCCGGCGCATCCGATCGGTATGGTTGGCACGCCGTGCGTCCCGCTCGCGCTGCAGCAGTTCGTGAATCAGCCGTGCCAGACCGCGCTCCTGCCGCCGTCGCAGGGTGCGCTGATCCTGGGCAGTGACGGTCTCCAGCTGCTCCCAGGGAAGATCGAGGTCGACCCGCACGTAACGAAAATACAGCAGGCTCCACGCCTCAAGCTCGAGTGCCCCCTGGCTAAAATCCTGGACGATCTGATCCAGAGCGCCGGTCAGCGGCAGGTCGTCCACCGGTTCCGGCAGGTGATAGTGCTGCCGCTGGTTGCGCAGGCCAAGCGTGATCACCTCGACCAGCCAATCCATCAGCACAAAATCGACAGCCGCCGCCTCGGAAACGGAAGGTTCCATCATACGCTGCTGAATCACGGCAAAGGCGCGCAGGGGAGTCGCCGGGAGAGGCCGGGCCGCACGACTGGCATCCAGGACACGCCGGAGATTCCCAGGTGAAAGCACGGAATTCTCGCGGAGCTTACTCATCGGTCTGACAATCGAGGTGCATCAGAACTCGGCTTCGGGGAAGGTGTTGACTCCTGCGTGGATGCCGATGCGCTTATACATCTGGAAACCGGTAAAGGGATAACCCAGGATGCCGTCATGGATGGCCCAGGACCGTCCCCGCACCGTGCGCCAGGCATCGGGTGGCCGGAACGACGTTGAATCGTCTAACCTGGCATGGTATACGCCGCCGGGCAAAAACTCGTGGTTGATCCGCTCCATCTCCTTACGCCCGTAAAGATAGTAGAAGCCATAACGCTCAAACACGATCGCGTTGTGGTAAGCCAGCGGCTCGATCAGAAACATGTCATGGCCCATCCGGGTCACAAAATCCTCAAATACCGAGACGCCCACCCGGAAGGCGCGCAGCCCCGCCCGGATCTGCCCCGGCGCCAGGCCAGCCTCCATCGCCGCAATTTCCGCCGGGATATTGCGCCCGCGCGTGCCCAGGTAAGTCGACTGGCCGTTGGCATCGTGATCGATGGCGAAACGCGGTGCTTCCGGATCGTTGATGATGACCATCAGGACCATCAACTGGTTGTTAAAGGTATCCACCATATTGGCATACAGCGCCGGGTCCTGGGCGTGGGGGACGTGCAGCACGCTGATTTCCATGGCGCGGCTGTTGGCCGAGGCATTAATAAACACGACCGGCTGGCCATCCTGGGTGAGCGTCTCGGGGTCGATACCAAAACGCTCAAATACCCAGGGTGTCAGCAAGGTCCGGTAGATCGCCGTTTTTTCCGGATCGGGCAGGTTGTTGATACCCCGAATCGAGTTCGGCCAGACCGGCGGCGGCTCAGGCGCGATGATCATGGATACTCTTTCCCCGGCTCATCTACTGTTGTTGGCGATCGCGCAGCGCACGTTCGATCTGCCGCTGGCTGTCGCGCTCGGCCAGGCTCTGGCGCTTGTCGTATTTTTTCTTGCCACGCGCCAGTGCAATCTCTACTTTGGCGCGGCCTCGTTTGAAGTACATCACCGTCGGGATCAGGGTGTAGCCTTTGTCCTGTATCCGGTCGATGAGCCGGTTTATCTCTTTGCGGTGCATCAGGAGCTTGCGTGGGCGCAGGGGATCATGGCCGTACGGGCCAGACTGGGCGTAATCGGCGATATGCACGTTCATCAGCCACAGCTCACCATCCCTCACCTGGACATAACCGTCGCGGATGTTGACATGACCCGCCCGAATAGATTTGATCTCGGAACCTGCCAGGACCAATCCTGCCTCTTGCGCGTCCTCCAGGAAATAATCGTGCCGCGCTTTGCGGTTGGTGGCGATCACTTTCCTGCCGTCAGTAGCCTTGTTAGCCATTGCTTATTTCACCATCATTCTGGATAAAACTCATTGATATATTCCAGCGCTGCCGCCAGCCACAGGTCTTCGTCAACCACGACGCCCGCTTCCGGCAGTTCGACCTCGACATCCGGGACGATGCCGTTGCCGTTCAGGTCCAACTCATTGGGCGTGTACCAGGCACCGTAAGTTATACGCAGCTGCGAGCCGTCGGACAGGTCATGCACTAGCTGCACCGACCCTTTGCCAAAGGTGGTGGTGCCCACCAGGACTGCACGCTCGCGATCCTGAATGGCGCCGGCCACGATCTCTGCCGCGCTGGCGCTGCCCCCATCAATGAGCACAACGAGGGGAATCTCTTCTGCAACATCGCCGTTATCCGCGTAAAACACCCTTGTATCATCGCGTATGGAGGTGCGCTGCGTGGCTACCAGTCCTTCCGGCAGGAACAGATCGCTGACGCTGACGGCTTCATCCAGCAGGCCGCCAGGGTTACCCCGTAAGTCCAAGATCAGGGCGCGCGGGTCTTGCTCCAACAGCGCTTCGATCTCGGCGCTGAGCTGAGTCGTCGCCACGCCGTTAAACCGGTACAGGGCGACGTAAGCCACGTCGTCAGCTAACATCTCGGCCACAACGGTCGGCACTTCGATCTGCGCCCGTTCGACTTCAACTTCAAACAGTTCATCAGTGTCCGGGCGGTAGATTTCCAGCACAATAGTCGTGCCGACCGGACCGCGAATCAGCGCCGTGCCTTCCGCCAGTGTCAACCCCTCAAGCGACTGCCCATCCACACTGAGGACAATGTCGCCGTTTAACAAGCCCGCCTCGGACGCTGGCTGGTCGGGGAACGGGTATACGATCACCAGTTGCCCGAACTCTGTCATACTCACGTAAGACCCGATCCCGCCAAACACACCCTCCACATTACCTCGCTCGTATTCGGCAATACTGGGCTGGACAAAAGCCGTGTACGGGTCGTCAAGCGTGGCAAGCATGCCGCGTATGGCGCCGTAAGTCCGGTCGGCGTTCGACGGCGTGTCGTAATAGTACTCGCTGTTGACGTAATTCCAGACCTCCCAGAACACATCAAACTCCGCTGGCGCCGTTTGCTGTAAGGTGCTGGCCGAAACACCGCCCGCGGCCAAAAATCCGGCAAAAAATCCGCCGCCGGCAACGACAACCAGGGCCACGATGATCGTGAACACTTCCCACCGATACTGAAGATGTGGGGCCGGTGCAACTTCCTGTGAGGACTGTGAGGGCATTGTGGCTGGCTTCATAATTATCTCGTCCTATCGTCTACCCTTACCCAAATTGCTGCTGTAAAACCCGAATCGCTTCATCCAATTCGACATCTCGACCATCTTCCGCCGGTATCATGCTGACATCCGGCTCCAGGCCGTTTCTTTCCAGGGCTATGCGGTTGGGCGTAAACCACTCGGCAGAAGTGACGTGCATCGATGAGCCATCCGTCAGCGGGAAGATAAGCTGCACCGACCCTTTGCCATAAGTCGACTGGCCGATGACGGTAGCCCGCTCCTGGTCTTGCAGCGCCCCGGCGACAAGTTCCGCTGCGCTGGCGGTGCCGTGGTTGACCAGTACCACCATCGGCAGGGTGATGCCCAGGCCCCCGGATGATGCTTCGTAGTCTTTTTCCTCGGTGCGCGTCTGCTCGTAAACGATGATCCCGCCGTCGAGAAATTCATCCGCCACCTGGATGGCTTCCTGTAATAACCCGCCAGAATTATTGCGCACATCGACGATCCAGCCGTCGAGTTCGAGTTCCTGTAGTTCCTGCAAGGCGGTGCGCAGTTCGTCCGGTGTGCGGCTGGTAAACCGCAGCACCTGAACGTAACCGATGCGCGGGTTCTGGACCAGGGGCCGCCAGACGACAGACGGCACGGCAATCACGGCAAACTCCACGGCGATCACTGCCTCTTCTCCTGTGCTGCGCTGCCGAAGGCGCAGGGTCACGCCGTTGCCGTTGCCCACCTCGCCCCGCATCGCCTGGTCGATAACATCGATGCGCGCCGCCGGCTCGATCACCCACTCATCGATCGCCAGCAGAATATCGCCATCTTCGATGCCCGCCTGGGCCGCCGGACTGTCCGTAAAGGGATAAAGCTCGAAGTTGCCATCCGCCGCGTGCTGGACCAGTACACCAATACCGCCGTACTGACCCGCCAGGACATCCGATTCGCTGCGCGCCACCGGCGGATCGACAAAAAAGGTATAGGGATCGTTCAATGTGCCCAGCATTCCCCGTATAGCCGCATACTCCAGGGTGGTCTGGTCCGGTAATTCACGCAGGTAATGTGCGTCCAGCAGGGCATGCACCTCCGCGAGAATCGTGTATTCTTCCGGGGGGTCGGCCAGGGCCAACCCGGGAGAAACCACGGTCAATCCTTCTCGGAAGAAGAACCCGGCCAGAAACACAGCCACCAGGAAAAAACCCAACACAATCCCTTTAACTATGGCAAACCACCAACTGCTTTGGGTAGTAGATTTTGCCCGCATGCCAGCACCATATCTTCAGTAACTCACGCACCGGTAACATACGGTGAATTGTAGCACAGCGCCCACACGGTTACGAACGCTCCATTGCTTAGCTGAAGGTTTTAGGGTAGCGTTTTAACAGGCTATCCTCGCCAAGGAGAACGCTATGTCCGAGCATCAGCCGGTCGTGCTCATTGCCGACGACGAACCTAACATGGTCATCCTGCTGCGCCGCCTTTTTGAGCGGGACGGGTTTGTGGTTGAAGACGTGGCTGATGGTAATTCCGCCCTGGAACAAGCCGAAACCCTGCATCCCGATCTCATTTTGATGGATGTCCAGATGCCGGGATTGAACGGCTTCGAGGTCGTGCGCCGCCTGCGTCAGAATGAGACCACCGCGCGCATCCCGACAATTTTCATCACTGCCGCCGCACGTGAACCGGCCGATGTCGCTCGGGGGTTTGGGCTTGGCGCGGACGATTATGTCCTCAAACCCTTTAATCCCCACGAGCTGCTGGCGCGTGCCCGCAGTAAAATCCGAGCCCGCCAGCTTGAAGAACACCTGGAACGCCGCAACCTGGAGCTGGAAGCCCTGGTTCGCATTGGCCGCGAATTCAACCAAAGGCTGCAGCTCGACGAACTGCTGGACCTGATCATCACCGTATGTGCCACCGAGCTAAACGCCGAACAAGCCCTGTTGTGCCTGTTCGATCAGCGGACACATATCACAGCCTGGCGGATCAAAAACAATAGTGCGCGACTCTCCAAGTCCGACATCCAGGCGTTCGTCGACGACCCGACATCGCTGCTGGGCCAGATGATCCAGACGCGAGAATCCCTGCTGATCTCCAATGCCGACAGTGTCTTGCTGCCACACTGCTGCCACAGCTTGGTCGGCACGCGGATCATCCATCACGGCTCCATTTTGGGCGTGATTACCCTGGGGCATGAAGCTCCCAATTTTTACGACGAAGGCCACCTGCGCCTGTTGGAATCGATCACCGAACAGGCCGCGCTGGCCATTCGCAATGGGGAGCTGTACGCCGAACTCCGCCATTACGCCCTCAACCTGGAGAACATGGTCCAGGAGCGTACCGCCGAACTGCGCACCGCGCAGTCCCAGTTGATCCGCTCGGAGAAACTGGCTTCCTTGGGACGACTGGCCGCCGGCATTGCGCACGAGGTCAATAACCCGCTGCAGGCCATCCGCAACTGTCTGGAACTGGCGATTGAGGATATCGACGACGATCGGGCGGTAGACAAAGAACTGCTGACCGTGGCCGAGGCCGACGTGCAGCGGATCCGCCGCATTGTCAGCCAACTGCTGGACTTTTCGCGCCCCGGCTCCGGAGAGCTGCTGCCGACGCGCGTCGACGAACTGGTGATGAGCGTGCTCCGCCTGGTAGAGCGGCAGTTAGAGCGCTCCGAGGTGAAACTGATCAAAGAGATAGAGCCGGCGGCACTGGTGCAGATCAACGAGGACCAGTTTAAGCAGGTTATCCTGAACCTGGTTCTGAATGCACAGGAGGCGATGCCAGATGGCGGCACACTGGTGGTGAGCACCCGGCAGCACGATAGCAACGTCTACATCTCATTCACCGACACCGGCGTAGGTATTCCGGAAGGTGATCTGGCCAAAATCTTTGATCCGTTTTTCTCCACCAAGGTGGATGGGACCGGACTGGGTCTGGCCGTCAGTTACGGCATTGTCGAAGGGCACGGCGGGCGCATTGAAGTCAACAGCCAGGTAAACAAAGGCACGACATTTACCGTTATTTTACCCATCCAGCGTTGACGTCACGGGCTGACGATAGCAGCCACTATTATGGCAGCCACTGCCACGTGGCCCGGAAATCGTCTGCCAGCAAGGTACCATCCCGGAAGGCGACGGCCTGGTTGACCGGCGCGATAGCGCTCAACAGCACATCATCACGCTGGCAGTTGATGAGCTCAGCGCCAACTGCGGCGATCTCATCCTGCACCACCGCGCCATACTGGGCCGCCAGGGCCATCGCCGCGCTCATGGCCGTTCCTATATTGGCACTCGCCGGGCGGCAAACCCGGATCACCAGCGTCGCTTCCCCGGCGCGGGTCACCAGCTGAGCCTCCGCGGAGCCACCCAGGACATCGGACTGGGAATTGGCAACACCGCTGGCGGTGGTGAGAATGTTCTGCATGGTATCGGACGGCACCAGCGCTTCTTCCGTCTGCGAGGCCGGCGTTGTGGCGGACGGACCGGTAGCGATAACCACGACGAGAACAGCACCGACGATCACAACCAGCAGCACAAGCATCATCAAGATACGACGGAGCGGACGGCGGCGGGGGGAAGCATCCGCCGTCTCTTCCACGTCGAAGACTTCATCAAAATCGGCCTCATCGCCGAAGTCCGGCATATCATCGTCAAAGGACGGTAGTTCGTTGTCGCCGGCAAAAAAATCACCCAGGTCAAGGGCTGGAGCGCCGGCTTCGCTCTCGAAGTCCAGGCTCTGTAGATCGGCGTCTGGCGCGGCAATTTCCGCTTCCAGTTCCTCCATCGGAGGCAGCGGCGGGAGGTCCGGCGGCGCTTCCACCAGTTCCAGCACCTCAGCATCAGCCAGGTCGACCGGGGCCTGGACATCAGTATCGGCCAGGAGATCGTCGAAATCGACATCTTCGCCAAAGAAAAAGGAGTCGGGTTCGGCGCTTTTTTCCGTGGGGGGATACAATTCGTTCAGGTTGGCAAGAAGTCTCTGGGCATCAGTATGGGCAGGATCGTACTGGAGAACTCTTTCCAGCGCATCCCGCGCTTCGTCCGGTTCTTCAACCGCGTTTGCCCACAGCCACCAGGCATCTGCATTGGTCGAGTCTTCAAGCAAGATCGGTTGGAGGAGGCCTATGGCTTCCTCGAGTTTTTCCTGCTGGATCAAAGCATAGGCTTGCTGTAATCTTTCCTCAATTGCGCCAGTCATACGCTTCGTCTCCCCCTGCATCTTCGGATTCCATTAGCCAGCATTATAGTCCGGGTCGATTGGCCGGGCAACGCCGCTTTCCGCCCGATGAATACCCCACCGGTTTCTCACCCCAATGTACTGCCATTGTGCCAAACATGAAAGTCCGGAAGCTCACTTCAGTTAAACCGGCTGATGACATCAGGCCCAGCAATTCCTCAGGTGTTTTGAAGGACTGCGTGCTGCTGGGCAGGTACTCGTAGGCATCGGGCGCACCGGCCACTAACCGTCCGAGCAGAGGAATAACCACTCGCAGATAGAGTAATATAAACGGCCGCATGATACCGCGAGGCGGCGTGGTATCCAGGGCTACCACCCGGCCGCCCGGGCGTACCACCCGCACCTGCTCGGCCAGCCCTCGCGGCAAATTCACCAGGTTACGTAGCAAGTATCCCGAGACAACGGCATCGAAGCTGTTGTCAGGATAGGGTAGGGCGAGGGCATCGCCCTGACACCAGCGCACATCCTCGCCGTCCGGGCGCCGTCGACCGACTTGCATCATAGGCAGCGCAAAGTCCGTCCCAAAAGCGGCCAGGGTGGAGTCGGCCTGCCGGGCCAGACATGCGATATCGCCGGTGCCGGCTGCCAGGTCGAGCAGACGTCCGCCGGCGGGCACGCGAGCCTGCGCAACCACAAAGCGCCGCCAGTGTTTATCCTGTCCAAAAGTCATCAGCCGGTTCATGAGATCATAGCGGCCGGCAATGCGTCCAAACATATCCTGCACGTAGGTTGCCCGCCGTTCCCCTTGTAAATCCGTCATTCTTTCATTAATACCTATTCCGCGTCGCGCCACCGGCTGTAACGACGCTCCAGCATGTCAATGGTAAAATACAGCAACAATCCCAGCAGGCTCATCGCCAGGATTCCCGCATACATTTCTTGGTACCGTAGTGCCTGGAAGGTTCGCACCACGATGTAATAGCCCAGTCCGCTGCGCGTGGCGTAGGTCTCGGCGATAAACAGCACGGCGACCGCCGTCCCCACCGAGATACGCAGTGCCGTCAGCACGGCAGGAATCGAGGCCGGGATATACACAAATCGATATAGGGCGCGTCGACCCGCGCCCAGGCTGCGCACCGAGAGAATCAACTCCGGGCGCAAACCGGCGGCTTCGTCACGCACAACAACCAGAATCTGGAAGAATAGAATCAACACGATCAGGAAGATTTTTGAGGCGTCTCCGGAGCCAAACAACACCAGGATGACGGGCAGGAATACGATCTTGGGAATTGGGTGGACCAGGCCCAACAGCGGTGAGAACAACCGATTGAGCGCCGCGACCTGGCCAAGACCCAGGCCAATCGGCACCGCCAGCACGACGGCCACCACGACCGCCGTCAGGACGCGATAAGCGCTGACGACAAAATGCTGACCCAGCTCACCCAGCGGTAGCGGCAACGAAAAATCGGCGAATCCGGTGCTGGCGGCAGCCGGGACAAAAAACTTCTCAACAAAAACGGGCAGCACTTCCCAGGGGTAAGGCATCACGCTGCGATTGATGAGCGTTGCCGTCAGCGCCCACCCTGCGAAAAAGATCGTCAAGGCCAGTAAAAGATTCCGCCACGTCCAGCGCATCAGGCCATCAATCCCATCATTTCACGAATCTGGTTGCAGCGGTCCAGGTACGCCATCGAATGACGATAGCCGGCCGAAGCTGCCGCTGCATTATCGACCACGACCGCCTCGTGATTAGGCGGCTCGTTGAGCACCAGGATTTTACTGCCCATAAACACCGCTTCTTCGATGTTATGAGTGACGATACAAATGGCTATGCCGGTTTCCTGCCGGAGTGCGGCGATCACGCCCTGCAAGTCTTCGCGCGTCGGGGCATCCAGTGAGGAAAAGGGTTCGTCCATCAGCAGCAAGTCCGGCTCCAACACCAGCGTGCGAGCGATCGCAGCCCGCTGCCGCTGTCCCCCTGACACCTGCCCGGGATATTTGTCTGCCTGCTCGGTGATGCCCAGCCGATCCAGCCACTGCTGTATGCGGTCGTTTGGGTCGTCCAGCAGGCTAGAGCGAGGGGCGTGTTTGCCATCCGGCCCGTAAAAGCGCCGTATCCGCAGACCGAGTGCCACATTCTGGCGGATAGTCGCCCAGGGCAGCAGGCCGTGATCCTGTAACACCAGGCCGGTCTGAGGCCGAGGGCGCAGCATGGGTGTTCCACCGACACAGACCAGCCCCGCATCTGGTTGGCGCAGCCCGGCGACCAGGTACAGCAGCGTGCTCTTGCCGCAGCCAGATGGGCCGATGATCGCCCAGGCTTCGCCATCGGCCACCTGCCAGGAAAAGCCGTCAAAAACAGCCGGCCCGGTTTGATATCGGAATACTAACGCTGTGACCTCAATCATCTGAGCAGTCAAAACCAATCGGTAAGGAAAACGGTGAACCCGCTATTCAGGTGAGATAACCAGCAGGCTGGACGACGGCGATCGCCCAGCCTTGATGATACACCGTCCAGTTCGTGTGCGCGGCAGCGAACGACTATTCCGGCAGATAGCTGGCGTCCACGCTGTCCGCATAAGCAGCCGGGGTTTCGATGATACCACGCCCGACCAACCAGTCGTTGACGTCATCCCAGACGGCCTCGCTGGTGATCTCGTTGAGCGGGAATGGGGGGATCACGTAGGTATCCTGCACGCTCTCCGGCACGGAAGTATTCGCCAGCCACAGTTCACGGAAGCTGTCGGGATCGTCATTCAAGGCTTCGACCGCCCGGTTCCAGGCCCGCAGAAAAGCGCGCACCGCTTCCGGCCGGTCCTCTAGTACCCGGTTACTGAAGCTCAACACGCTCTGGCTGAGCTGCTCGTCGACGAATGCCGTGTCATCCAGGACCAGTACGGCGCCGGCTTCGAGGGCCGCCTGGGCCAGCGGGTCGGGCAGAATCGCGCCGCCCAGTTGGCCTTCCATCATCAGACCGAAGCGGTTGGGAATACTCGGCACCGACTCGAATACGATGTCCTCCGGGGCCAGTCCTGCTTCCGCCAGCAGACGGTCGCCCAGGTACTGGATCACCGAGTTTTCGCTGATGCCGATGCTCACACCGGCCAGGTCACCCGCTACCTCGACATCACTCGCCGGACCTGCCAGGATGCGGAACAGCGGCGCATTCTCGTAAGAACGGCGTGCCATGGCCACGATGCGCACGGAAGGCGCCTCCGCAGCATTGGTGATGGCCGGGCCGATCACATCGGTCAGCATGCCGTCGATCTCGCCGGCTGCCAGGAGTTGTTCACGTTCCAGGGCGCTGGCTACCGGCAGGAACTCGACCGAAACGCCCTCGTCGGCAAAATAACCGTTTTCCTGGGCAACAAAAAAGGGCATCACATCCAGAATTGGCAGCAGTGCCATACGCAGGGTTGGGGCTTCGTCGGCTGGCCTGGATTCTGCCGAATCGTCCTCATCAGCAGCCGGTCCTTCCGTTTCGACAGCCGCTCCTACCGACGTTTCACCGGTCTCATTGGACTCAGCCGGGGCATTGAGCTGCGCCGGCCCGCAGGCCGCGAGTATCAGGCCGAAAACCAGCAGTACCCCGATGACCCACCCTTGCCGTGCTCTTTCATGCATGACAATGTCTCCTCTAACACAATAACTTTAACTCACAAAACGAGATGAATTGGCGGAGTTATTGAATGTTCACAACGTTCGGTTTGTTCCAAATAATACAATCGTTGCGATTGTAACCCGCGACCGAACCCATTGCAATTGCAACAAATGAAAAAGTGGTGAGAATTAAGCTCTCACCACTTTACCGGTCTGATCTGCGGTTAGATTTTGCCAAGCACCAGGCAGGCGTTCTGCCCGCCCAGTCCAAAACTGTTAGAGAGTGTCGTCTTCAGGTCGACATCGCGCGCTTCGTTGGGCACGTAATCAAGATCGCACTCTGGGTCCGGAGTTTCGTAGTTGATCGTGGGATGGATCACCTGCTCGACCAGGGATTTGACGCAGGCAATCGCTTCGACGGCTCCGGCGCCGCCCAGGCAGTGACCGATCATGCTCTTGGTGGAACTGACCGGTATGTTATAGGCGCGCTCGCCGAAAATCTTCTTGATGGCGAATGTTTCAATGGGATCGTTGGCTTTGGTAGACGTACCGTGTGCGTTGATATAGTTGATATCCTCCGGGTTGAGCCCGGCATCTTCCACAGCCCAACGCATCGCCCGCTGCGCGCCTTCACCCTCCGGATCCAGCGCCGCCACATGATAAGAGTCAGATGAGGAGGCATGACCCAACACTTCCGCCAGGATTTGAGCGCCGCGTTTGACGGCGTGTTCCAGCGACTCCAGCACGAGGATGCCCGCGGCTTCGCTGTACACAAACCCATTACGATTGGCATCGAAGGGACGACTGGCGCTTTCCGGCGATTCGTTGAAACCGGTCGCCAGCGCCGTCATGGCTTCGAAGCCGGTAATGGCATAATCTTCCATAACGGCTTCAACGCCGCCGGCAAAAACGATATCGGCCCGGCCATACCGGATCAATTCAGCGCCCGCCCCGATACTCTGCGTACCGGAGGCACAAGCCGTGGTGATGGCCGCCAACGGGCCTTTGGCGCCGGTCTCCCGGCTGACATAGTGGGCGGGCATATTCGGTAGGCCGTTGATAATAGCGAAGGGGCTGGGGCGCGTGGTCTTGCCAGTGCTTTTGTAGCGGTAGGTGTGCGCTTCCATGACTTCGTACCCACCCAGCGCCGTCCCCACCACCACACCTGTGCGCTCCGCTTCGGCCTCGACTTCTTCATGGGTCAGCCCCGCATCTTCCAGGGCCATGCGGGCCGCCACCTGGGCCATCTGCGAACAGCGAGACATCCGGCGGGCCTCTTTGAAGTTCAAATACTCTTTAGGGTCGAAGTCGACCTCGCCGGCAATCTGGACATTCAAGTGAGACGGATCAAAACTTGTGATCCGCCGTATGCCAGAGCGCCCGGCCTTGAGACCTTCCCAAAAGGATTTCACGGTCCCAAGCGGTGTAAGCGCCCCCAGGCCCGTGACGACCACCCGAATACGACCATGTCGCGTGAATTCCATTTTTAACATCCTTGGTAGATACTAGCTTGCTTCCGCGTCAGAATGCTCAGTCGTCGGCTTATACGCCGAGATCCCCTCGCGGATAGCTTCGATGATCTGGCCGGCCACTGCCTGGCGTGCCTGGCGAATGGCGTTCTTGACGCCAAGCGCATTCGTTCGACCGTGACCGATTATTACAACACCATTGATCCCCAAAAGAGGCGCGCCTCCCACCTCAAATGGATCAACTGTCCGGTAAACGCGCCGGAAGGCCGGTCGGACCAGTACGCCGCCCAGCATGGCGCGTAAATCACCTTTCAGTTCTTCCCGGATCAACTTAAATAACAGATCGCCCATTGCTTCCAGCGACTTAATGGCTATGTTGCCGACAAAGCCATCGCACACAATCACGTCAACGTCGCCGGAGAGCATGTCTTTGGTTTCCACATTACCGACGAAGTTCAAGGAGCTGTCGGCCAGCAGTTTTGACGTCTCCTTAATCAACATGTTGCCTTTGCCCTCTTCCTCGCCGTTGGAAAGCAGCGCAATGCGCGGCGAGGAATGCCCCAGGGCGCGTTCGGCATAGATACTGCCCATAAAAGCAAATTGCTGGAGCCATTCCGGCTTGCAGTCTGCGTTAGCGCCAATGTCGAGTAAAATCCAGCGGTGATCGCCAATGGTCAGCAGCGTCGTCAGCGCCGGACGGATTACGCCCGGGATACGCTTTAACGTCCGTAAAGTGGCGATGGCCAGCGCAGCCCCGGTGTTGCCACACGTGACAAAGGCATCGGCCTGGCCATCCTTGACCAGGTTCATGCCGATGTGCATGGAAGACTGCGGCTTGCTCCGGGCCACGCCGCTGGGTGAATCGATCATCTCTATTGTGTCGCCAGCCGGGACGACTTCTAGCGAAAGCCTGGACGTATCGTATAGAGCCAGTTGTGTGTCGATCGTTTCCTTTTGTCCCACCAGGATAATGGTGTCTGAAAACTCGCGCGCGGCTGCGACCGCCCCCTCGACATCTGGGACCGGGCGGTTGTCGCTTCCCATCGCGTCAACGACTATACGCATCATTTCCTCGCTTATGAGTATCAAGTCTAAATAAAAACACTGACAGCATAACGACAAAATGCATCACGGAAGGTATGCGCATTGTACCATGCGATCAGTGCCAGCCAAGTGAGAAAGGATTGACTTTATCTTTCTGAAGGGTATAATTTTACTCGAATAGCCCCGGTGGCGGAATTGGCATACGCGGCAGGTTGAGGGCCTGTGCCGAAAGGCGTGGAGGTTCGAGTCCTCTCCGGGGCACTCGCCGCATCGGCCACATGAAGCTCAGGCACCGTGTCCTGGGCTATTTTTTATTTGCCCGCCTTCGCAGCAAATAGTTGTCCGGTGGCGCGTGATCGCGTAGCATAGCATATATGACGCCTGAAACACGATCACCTGACAAACCCTAATGAGCGATCAACTCCACCATATCGACGCGCTGCTGAATGCGCACGAGGTGAAAAAGGCAGAGGTAGCCATTGCCAGGCTGCTGCGAGCCGACCCATCCGCCGACACTCGAACGCACTTGCTGCTGCGCCGCGCCCGGGCACGCCTGATCGGCCACCATCCGGATGATGCCCTGGAAGACATTCTGGCAGCTCGCGCCCTCCAGCCCGAAGAAGCCGACACGCCGGAAACACTGGCCCTGCTTGGCGATATCTATTTTGGGCGGTTTGAGCTTTCGCCGGTAGGGTTTACGGAGCGCAACGACGCCAACAAAGCGCTTGAGCTTTACCATCAGATCATAAAGACGGCGCCTGATTATGACAATATCGGCTGGGTCTATTACCAGAAAGGCCGCGTGCTGCTGACGGCCGACCGGACGGGCGAAGCCATCGCCTGCTTGCAGGAAGCGTTGCTCCAACCCAGCCAGGTCACAGCTCTGACGGCCTTCTGCTACGAGCGGTTGGGCTTCATCCACCTTTTCGAGCGCCGCGATCCGTCAGCAGCGCTGTCATTCCTGGACCGGGCGGCAGTCACTTACCCGCCATCAGAGCCGGAAAGCTGGCTGGGCCAGCTCCACATCCTGCGGAGTCGCGCCCTGCGCGAACAAGGTGAATACACAGAGGCGCTCGAGGCCGCCGAAAAGGCCCTGCACGTGATGGCAAAACTCGGCAGCGAGATGCGAGACGGTCAGCAGGATGCCCATCTGGCCGCCAGCGAAATCCTGGTGCGGCTCCCCGGTCGTGAAGCCGAAGCGGCCGAACACCTCCAGCAGTTTTTGCAATTGGGGAAAAAGCCTCTCGGGGTTGATGTTACCTGGTCACGCGTGAATGAATTGCTGGGCGATATGCTGTTTCGCATTGAGCGCTACGAAGCGGCTATTGAAGCCTACAACAACGCCTTAGCCTTCAACCCGTACCACCCCTGGGAAACCACCATCTACTACCAGATTGCCCGTGGCTACTACCATCTGCGGGCATACGAGAAGACCATCGCTACTGCCGAGTTAATCGTGCAGGCTGTTGCCGAAGAAAACGAAGAATTATCCGACTATCGCGTCTATCACCTGCTGGGTAATGCACACTTCGCGCTGGAAGCATACCAGTCAGCCGTAGAAGCATATCAGAAGGCCGTCGACCTGGCCCCCCCACAGGCCGATGATCGGGACAAAATCCAGACCTATCTGCGCTTCGCGCAAGAACTCACCCTAAACACCCCATGAGTGCCCCTGGTTATTCCGGCTGGTCAAAAGCAATCCAGGGCGATGTCACGCAAGACTGGTAATTGTCGCCGATGACCACGGTGAAATCGACCGTCCGACCGGGGTCTGGAGCCGAAATAACAGCATTGTCGGACACATTCAGTGCTGACTGGATCATGGTGAGACTGCTGCCTTTGACCAGGGCTGTATGGTCATAAACCACCGTTCGCGTGGCAGGCACGGCGGCCGCGCCCTGGGCAACGGCCAGCAGGCCCTGGCTCTGCAATCGGGCGGCGGCTAGCTGATCGGCATAACGAATGCCTGATGCGTTTAGCACTTCAATGCTCGCCTGCTCCTGTACCAAACGATTGCCTACCGGCGGTGTAAAAAAGTGAAGCATGGTGCGCTCAAATGGCACCGGGTCGATCACCAGCACGTTGGCGCCGCTGGGCGTCTGCCACAAATTCACTTCGTCCAGTCCCAGGTAATGCCCCTCGATCCGCGTTGCATCAATCGCCAGGAACAAAGGCACCATGGCGAGCGCCTCCTCAAATGCCAGGTCAGTTTCGACTGCGGTCGAGAATAAATCCCAGATCTGCTGCAAATTACCCACTACATCACTCTGACGCAGCTTGTCCCACAAGGCGCGCAGGACAATCTGCTGGCGACGATTCCGGTCGAAGTCGCTGCTGTCGATCCGCTGGCGCACATACCATAATGCCATGGCGCCATCCATCTGGTGGTACCCCGGCTGCAGGGTGAACGACTGCCAGCTGGCCTCGCCGGCCGGTTCGGGTACCTCCCCCAGGGAGGCCTCCACCAGCTGATAACCGGCAACCGGGCAGTCCACCGGCACCGTGATACCGCCCATCAGGTCCACGATCTGTTCGAATCCTGCGAAATCGACGCGAACCAGGTGGTCGATCTGGACACCCAGGTTGTATTCGACCGCCTCTGCCAGTAGCCCCAGGGGATGCGAGGTATGGCGGGTTTGGGTCTGATGAAGCTCGGCAGTATTGATGCGGTCCATGCCCCAGCCGGGAATATAGGCATACAGGTCGCGGGGGATTGACAACACGTTCACGGTTTGGGTCGTTCGGTTGACGGAAATGATCAGAATCACGTCGGTGCGGTAGGCCTCGCCGGATGAACGGCGATCGCTGCCCAGCACCAGGAAGTTGACGAGATCGTACTGGCTGTGTTGTGGGAACAGGGTGGCCGGCGGCGGCGCGTCAGGTGCCAGCGTGGCCAGAACCGTTGGCGTAGGTAGAATGAACAGGTCTTCGTGGGTTGGCAGCGGCGCAGGAGTTGACGTTGGCGGGTCAGTCGGGGTGATTGTGAACGTGGCCGTTGGGATGGTAATGTGCGTGGCCGTCGCCGCATATGCCACCCGCCGCGCTTCGTGCTCCTGATAAGCGGGCAGCGCATATATCATCAACAGCGTGGTTGCCGCCAGCATAAGGCCACACACCACAAGCAAGCCGTATTGCAAAAGATATCGTATGGGTCGGGGCGGCTGTTTAAGAGTCATGAGCAATAAGTATAGTCACGTTGGGGGTCGCGACAACTGTTTGGCGCACACCATTGTCCCACGTTAGAATGATTATCCATCGAAGTCTCATCGTTACTATGAGAGTAAATCAAATGTGTCCTTCTGAATTAACTGTCGTGGGCGGCGGCCTGGCCGGAACGGAAGCCGCATATCAGGCCGCCGAACTTGGCATCCCAGTACGCCTGTATGAGATGCGTCCCCGTAAAACCACACCAGCCCATACCACCGATAAACTGGCCGAATTAGTATGCAGCAATTCCCTGGGGTCCAATCTACCGGACCGCGCACCGGGGCTGCTGAAAAACGAACTGCGCCGCCTGGGATCGCTGCTCATCCGCTGCGCGGAGCAAGCCGCTGTACCGGCGGGCGGTGCGCTGGCCGTCGACCGGACAGTTTTTGCCGCCAGTGTCACGGACGCTATCCTTGCTCACCCACGGATCGCGCTCGTCCGGGATGAAGTACGCGCGATCCCGGATGGCCCGTGCATCATCGCCACCGGGCCTTTAACCGCCGATGCCTTGGCCGGCGAGATCGCTGCCGCCGTTGGGCAAGAGTATCTCTACTTCTACGACGCCCTGGCCCCCCTGGTGTACGCCGAGTCCATCGACATGTCGTTCGCCTACCGCGCCAGCCGCTACGATCGCGGTGAGCAAGCGCAGGGCGACTACATCAACTGCCCATTCACCAGGGACGAATACTACCGTTTTGTGACGGCGCTAAAGGACGCCGAGACCATCACCCTGCGGGATTTTGAGCGCGAAGACAAGCAGTTTTTTGAAGGCTGCCTCCCCATTGAGCAGATGGCCGCCCGTGGTGATGAGTCGCTGGCCTTTGGCCCGATGCGCCCGGTGGGCTTGAATGATCCACGCACGGGTCAGCGTCCCTTTGCGGTCCTACAACTCCGTCAAGACAACCTGGCCGGTTCCCTATTTAACCTCGTCGGCTTTCAAACTAATCTGCGTTGGGCGGAGCAAAAAAGGGTATTCCGCCTGATCCCCGGCCTGCAAGACGCGGAGTTCGCACGTTACGGCCAGATGCACCGCAATACATTTATAAATTCCCCGCAGATACTGCGGGCCACCCTGCAGTATAAAAACCGCGATAACCTTTTTTTTGCCGGGCAGATCACCGGCATTGAGGGTTATGTCGGCAACGTCGGTACGGGATTGCTGGCCGGCTTGAATGCTGCGCGTCATCTGCAAGGGCTGCCGCAACTCACCCTGCCGCCTGATACCATGCTGGGTGCACTGTGTCACTACATCTCCCACGCCGACCCAGCCGATTTTCAGCCGATGAAAGCCAATTTTGGCCTGTTGCCTCCACTGGAGACCCGGGTGCGGAACAAGCGGGCCCGTTACGAAGCATATGCACAAAGGGCCCGGCAGGCCCTGGATAGTTATTTGCTCCAGAACCCGGTTTGAAGCCGGCGGGTGGTCTATCTCTCGTTCGTCGTGCGGCACAGAATCCTGACCATAGGTATAATAAACTTGTTGCCAAAGCAACAAGGCTAGGTCAACGTTTTACTTTAGGCGGTTTGGCCGGCACAGGCCGGTTCGATAATCAAATACACAGGCGCATTCGAGAGAAACAATCGATGGAAAATCTCGCCAACTGGTTGGAAGCCCACACCCCACTTCTGGTCGCAACGGCCGTGAAAAACCTGGCCCAGTCAGATGAGCTGCGCGCCACCGTTGTCGAATCGACCGAGGCCTTTTATGACGGCCTGCTGCGTACCCTTCGCCTGGACAATCCGATCCCGCTTAACCTGATTCTGTTGGATTGGGTAGAAGCCCGCAGCGCTCCTACCGACGAAGAACTGGCCGGTCTGCTGCCTGTGTTGACCACGTTAAAGGAAGTAGCCTGGAGTATCCTGTGTGACCGTGCACCGGAAAACAGTCTCATCGACTGGCTGACCGGTTTGGAGCATATCTTTTCTCAAGCGGTGGCTTACCTGGCTAATCTGGAGGCTGAGTCCGTCCTTGAACATATGCGCGCGGAACTGAACCAGGCGCTGATAGACGTGGAACGCTTGAACAGGAGCAAGTCTGATTTTATTGCGGTAGCCGCCCACGAACTAAAAACGCCGCTGACGCTCATCGAGGGCTACTGCAATATGCTGCGGGCAGATTACCCGGAAGAAGACCATCCCCGCATTGGCTTGATGCTGGGTGGAATTATCGGCGGCACCGCGCGGTTAAGAGAAATCGTGCAGGACATGATCGATGTGTCTCTCATTGAAAACAACCTGTTGGCCCTGCACTACCAGCCGGTATGGCTCAACCGCTTGATCGAGATTCTTGAATATGAAATTGGCGAGGCTCTTGAGCTGCGTAATCTCACCTTTTTAATTGACAAGCACACTTTTTCACCAAAACCAACCTATGGCGATCCCGAACGGCTGTACCAGGTGCTCTATAAAGTGACCTCGAATGCGGTGAAATATACGCCCGACGGCGGGCACATCCACATCCACGCCCGGGACCTGCTGGGCTTTACCGAAGTGGTCGTCGCCGACACCGGCATCGGTATTGCTCCGGAGGATTTGCAGCGCATCTTTGAGAAATTTTCCTCGCTGGGTGACGTGGCGCTGCATTCCAGCGGCAAGACCAAGTTTAAAGGCGGAGGGCCGGGCCTGGGGCTGGCAATCGCCAAGGGTATCATCGATGCCCATGGCGGTACTATCTGGGCGGAAAGTCCCGGCTACGACGAGCAGGATTTACCGGGCAGCATCTTCCATATTATGATCCCGATGCGCAGCGCGCCGCCCGGCGACCAGCTGGCAGAACTCTTCACCGAGGCCTCGGGGTCAGGGCGGGATAATCCCGATGGCACCCATCACTCGCGCAGTGAAATCGACCCATATGGCGGGTCAACCTTCAATGAACCTTATGAATGAGACCATGTCCAGATAGGCTGCTCTATGACAAATGATGGGTTTTCCCGCGATCCCGGTGCGGACACCGATAGGCTGATTGAACAGGGTTACCTGGTCGGCGTAGCCTTTAAGCGGGGCAATGAACTCCTGACCGTTGAAGACTCCTTGAATGAACTGGCGCAACTGGCCACCACTGCCGGCCTAGAGATCGTCGGGCAAGCATCTCAGCGTCTGGACAGACCGCATCCAGCGACGTTTATCGGCTCTGGTAAAATCGAAGAGATTCAAGAACACCTGGAAACCCTGGACGTTGACGTCATCATTTTTGATGATGAGTTATCACCACGTCACCAGCGCGAGCTGGAAAAAGCGTTTGGGGAAGCAGTCAAGGTCATTGACCGGTCGGCGCTTATCCTGGATATCTTTGCCCGGCATGCGCAAACGCGGGAAGGTGCGCTGCAGGTCGAGCTGGCCCAGTATGAGTACCGGCTGCCGCGCCTGACCCGGCAGTGGACGCATCTCGCTCGGCAGGCTGGCGGTGGTGCGTCACGCGCCGGCGGTGGCGGCGTGGGGCTAAGAGGCCCTGGCGAGACGCAGTTGGAGGTCGACCGCCGTGAGATCAGCCGGAGGATTTCCCGGCTGAAAAAAGACCTGGAAGCCGTCCGGGCGCATCGCAGCCGGCATCGCCAGCAGCGTCGTCAGGCCAATACGCCGGTTGTCGCCCTGGTGGGTTATACCAATGCGGGAAAGTCAACCTTGCTCAATCGCCTTACAGGGGCTGACGTCTATACGGCGAACCAGTTATTCGCCACCCTCGATCCAACGACGAGGCGCGTGTCGTTGTCCGGTGGTAAGACAGTATTGTTTTCGGATACGGTTGGCTTCATCCAGAAACTGCCGACGACGCTGATTGCCGCCTTCCGGGCAACACTGGAGGAAATTGCCGAAGCCAGCGTGCTGGTCCATGTGGCCGATGCCAGTCACCCCAACGTGCTCGAACAGATCATCTCAGTTGAAAACACCTTGGATGACCTGGACCTGCCGCCAATGCCCCGCGTGCTGGTCCTCAATAAAACTGACCTGCTAGAGGAGGGCGATCTGCCGCTGCTGGCAGGCACGACCCATCAGAATTACGAGGTTGTTTTACCGGTTTCTGCCCTGACTGGGGAAGGCACTGCCGATTTGCCACAAGCCATCGAAAACCTGTTAATTGATGAAATGACTTTGTTGCACGTGTTGATCCCCTATGAGCGAGGCGATATCATCGCCCGTATACACGAGCAGGGTATTATAATTTCGGAAGAACATACCGGTGAAGGCGTCGTTATTAAGGCGCAGGTGCCACCCAATCTATCTGCACAGGTCGTAGCATTAGAGGCGGTTACGCGTATCTCAGGCTAACGGGGGAACGCAGAAAAGGTAAACGGTGCATGCAAAGACTTATCAACGGGTTGAACCGATCACGGGCACTAGGCAGGGTGATAAACTTTTTTTCGACGCGTCTGGCACACTATCGCGGCGTCCCGTTGGTGATCGGCCTTCTCCTGATCGTGATCAGCTTCGTTACGCACTTGATCGCTACTATTACCGGCAGCACAGCCTGGCAGGTAGTCGCCTTTACACTGCTTCATGCGGCAATATTCGTCGGCCTGCTCGGTATTCTACTGGCCGAACCGCTCGGCAAAGGGTGAGTAATACGCAGCTAACCCTGCCATATTGCAGGCATTGAGGATGTGGAGAGAAGGTTGTGACCTGGCGCGAACAACAAGTGGCGATCATGACCGACAAGTTATCCGGTGCCGTCAGTATCACCCGGGCAACAGCCCAGATGCTGCTGGACTTTGCTGCCGAGCATGCTGGCCGTAATACCACCACCTTCATTCCAACCTTGCAGCAGGTCGCGCGGGAAATCCTCACCGCTCAAAGTGGCATGGCGTCGCTGGTCACGTTATTTAACCAGGTATTTTTTGCCGTATCTGCCGAGAGCGAGCCGGACGCAACCGCATTCATTTTGCGAGACACCGTTCAGTCATTCCTTAGGGAAATCAACGAAGGGCGGGAGGCCGTCTGCCGGAAAGCCGCCGCGCTGATCCCCGCCGAGGTTTCCCTGCTGACCCATTCTGCCAGTTCGACGGTGTTTCAAGCTATCGTCAAAGCCAAAGAGTCAGGGCGGGAGCCGCGCGTGTTCAATATGGAGGGACGCCCGCTACTAGAAGGGCGTGATCAGGCATATAGGCTGGCTGCAAAAGGCGTCGATGTCACCTTGATCATCGACGCGGCAGCCTACGCAACTCTCCAGGATAGCGAGCTGGTGCTGTTGGGCGTCGATAGCCTCACGGAAACCGGCATCGCCACCAAGATCGGGTCGGCCAGTGTAGCCGTCAGTGCACAAAGTATGAGCATCCCCTGTTATTTCCTGGCAAATTCATCCAAGGTCTGGCCGATGGCACTCGGTGACCAGCCCATTCACGAGCGAGAGCCGGCAGACGTGTGGCGTGATGCGCCTGAAGCAGTCAAGGTTCTGAATCACTTCTACGACATCACCCCATGGTCGGCAGTTGCCGGTGTGATCACTGAACAGGGCTTACTCACAGCCGAAGAGATTCGAGAGCAGAGCCGCACACGTCCCGTCCACCCACAACTACAAGCGCTTATCGCAGAAGTACGCAGCACTATTTAGCGCAGTATACCTAAATCCCTGACGATCTTTTTGCGCGACATATCTATTTATGACAATTCAATATCGGCCTATAATCACCCCTGAAGAAATCGAGATGATGGTTGATCTGCACGGTCCTATCTGGTCCGCAGACGACCGTGACGCGATTCCATCTCACATGCTGAAGGCGATTCAACATGCCGGTGGTGTTCTACTGGGTGCATTTGACCAGAATCGCATGATCGGCTTCGCGGTGGGGTTTCCGGGCAATCGGGATGGGAAGCACCTGCATTACTCCCACGTGGCGGGCGTATTGCCAGCTTACCAGGGTCGGGGCATCGGTAAAAGCCTCAAGTGGATGCAGCGTCAACTGGTATTGGACCAGGGTTACGATTGTATGGCCTGGGCCTTTGACCCACTTCAGCGAGGCAATGCCAACTTTAATATTCGTCATCTCGGGTGCATCTGCAACCAGTATCACGTCGACTTTTACGGGACAATGCATGACGAACTCAACGCCGGCCTGCCATCGGATCG
>DAOUEM010000311.1:0-2486 GCA_034430555.1 Anaerolineae bacterium
GTTCACCGCCCCGCGGATCGGGTGGGTGCCGGGATGCAAAATCCAGGCCGACTGGCGGCCGGCCACCAACCGCATGTCACAGCCGGTCAGCGCCGGCTGGGTGAGCAGCAGCACGTTGGCCAGCGTCTGATCCAGCCGGTCGCCGATCCCGCCGATGATGCGAATCCAGTCGACGCCCTGCTCCCCGGCGTAAACCAGGGCCAGTTCGAGATCGGTTTCGTCCTTGGCCGGCGGGAATCGATGGACAGCCGCGCCTGACGTCTGCCAATCGTCCAGGTCTTTGGCCGCCAGCGAGTCCATGTCGCCGATGATCACGTGAGGCACAAGACCAACCGTCGCACAGTGACGCGCGCCGCCATCTGCCGCGATCAGCAGCGCGTCGGCAGCGGCCGCCAGCGTGTCCTCGACGAAAGGGCCTGGATTCAGGTCGCCGTTAGCAAAAATGATAGCTCGCATATGGTTTTCACCCCAAAACAAAGCCGCCCCAGGTGGGCGGCGGCGGCATCTTCACACCAGGGCGCGGGCGCAGCGCCGACGATCAGCGCACCATGCGCTTCCAGAGCTTTTTGAACTCCAGGTCGTCCAGGTCGCGAATCTCCAGGAAATCCATCACCAGCCGGTGGAACGTCGTGGGATCGTCGAGCATAGGGAAGTGCGTCATCTCCGGCCAGACCACACAACGGAAGTCAGCCTTGCCGTAAGCCAGGTATTCGATCAGCGCCTGGCTGGGCGGAGGTAAAAAGGTATCCTTCTCACCGTGGACCAGCAGCGTGGGGTTGGTCAGGCGGCGCACGTCATGCGACAGGTCGATCTTGTCAAATGACAGGACGCTGGCGGCATAGGCGGTCGATGCCGTCTTGGTGACCTCGCCGATCAGCTCCTTGTAGTACCCGGCTTCCCGGCCCACATGCTTTTCCAGCAACTCCTTAGGCTCCATGCCCAACAGGCGATCACGCAGCGGATTGGGCTGTTCGACCTCGCGGGTATCGGCCTTATCTTCGAGCCTGGCGCGTTCCGGCGGCGTGAGGTCCTCTAGCTGCGGCAGCGGCTCGCCGGGCAGAATGGCCAGATCGGGCAGCGGCAGCTTCTGGCCGGCCTCGCGTAAGGCCGCTTCCAGCTCCGGAGAACGACGCAAGACGGTCGGCAAGCTGTGCGGCGAAAGCACCTCGTTCGTCGCTTCCGGCGGATTTGCCGGCGGGGACGCTTCGGAGGGCGCTGCCGGCGGGTTGGCCGCGCCATCGGCCGGTGGCGCCGATCCGGTCGCCGGCTCGGCAGCGGTGCTGGCGGCCGGGGTGGCCGATTCGGGTGCGTCGGCAGGCGGGGTGGTCTCGGCGACCTGTGGTTGGACCGGGGGCGCCGGAGTCGAGCCAGCCGTCGTCGTGCCGGCGGCATGGGCCGGGGTGCTGGCGGCCGTGGCAGTAGAGGCGGGTTTTTCGGCAGGCGTGACCGTCTCGGCGGCCTGCTCGGCGCTTTCACCATATTCAAACATCGGCGCACTGATCACCATCAGGCGGGCGACCCGGTCCGGGTGGCGCAGGGCATAACGGACCACGACCGCCCCACCCAACGAATGCCCGACCAGCGCCGCCTTGGGTATACCCAATCGATCCATAAACTCGGCCAGCAAATTGGCCTGGGCTTCAAATGACAGTCGCTGCGAATCCTTGCCGGAATCGCCATACCCCCACAGGTCCAGCGCATAGGTCCGATATTTCATGGAAAGTTGCTGCATTGTCGGGATCCAGTAGCGCCAGGAGGATAACCAGCCATGCACCAGAATAACCGGGCGGCCGCGCCCCAGCACCTCGTAATGGACCAGATCGTTATCAATGGTAATGGCGCTCATACTCGCCCTTTATACGGATAATCGCATTAACTCAAACCCAGGTCGTGCAGCACTTCTGCCACCCGGCGCGTCAACTCGTCTGGCGCAAAAGGCTTCAGAATATAATCAATTGCCCCGGCTTCCAGACCGGCCTTCATCTCTACATCCTGCCCTTTGGCGGATAAAAAGACTACCGGAATATCCCGCACCTTGTCGTTTTCTTTGAGCGCCCGGCAGGCCTCGTAGCCGGTCATCCTGGGCATCCGCACATCCAACAGGATCAGGTCCGGCATCACGTCCGGCGCCATCTCCACCGCCTCCGCCCCATTGGCCGACTTAAACACCTCATGCCCGGCGTACTTCAACGTAAACTCGACAAGGTCGCGGATGTCCCGCTCGTCTTCAGCGATCAGGATTCTCGCCATCGTACCCCTTTCTCCAACAACGCGTCCCACTACTAATCGGCAGCGCCGAACACTACAGGGGAAGCCTCACCCCGACTCAGCGCCGCAGCGCCCGGTGCCCACACGATAACGACCGGGGAAGACCAGGTCCCTCCCTGTCTTCGCCGGACACATGCACGGGGCTACATCACTCCTGTTTGACTTTCCGTTCGGCAAGCGGCGCGTCCTCTTCCTGCCCTGCCGGTTCCAGGTACGCC
>DAOUEM010000312.1:0-12426 GCA_034430555.1 Anaerolineae bacterium
GGGGTGGTGAGGCGGCCTCAGGCACCGGCCGGCGGCTCCTCGCTCGTGGATGGGGCAGCCGCCGGCAGGGTAAAGCTGAAGACGCTGCCCTCGCCTTCCCTGCTCTGCACGTCGACCTGCCCGCCCAGGTTCTCCACGATGCGCTGCACGATGGACAGCCCCAGCCCGTGCCCTTCGACCGTGATCTGGTCCAGCCGCGTGAACGGCTCGAACAAGGTCGCCTGCCCCTCCGGCGAGATGCCCGACCCATCATCTCGCACCCAGAAGCGCACAACCGGCGCGCCGTCCACCGCCTCGACCGACGCACCAAGCTCCACCACGGGGGGATTGCCGCCGTACTTGATGGCATTGCTGAGGTAGTTGGCCCACACCTCTTCCACCCAGGGCGCATGGCCCAGCGCCATCGGCCAGACCTCCGGCATGGTGATCTGCGCGTCGTGCTGCTCGATCACGTAGTGCAGGCGCTCCAGGGTCTCGGCCACGACGGTGCCCATCTCCAGCGGCTCCACCAGCGCGGTGTCCAGGGCGCGCATGCTGGCCATCAGCAGCAGCTCGTCGATGATGCGGTACATGCGGTGCCCGCTGCGGCTGATGGTATCCATCACCACCTGCACCTCTTCCGCCGTGAGGTTCTCCGGGCCATCCTTGAGCAGTTCGGTGGAAATGAGCATCATGCTCACCGGGTTTTTGAGGTTATGCGCCACCGTGTGGGCGAAGGCGTCCAGCTCCACGATGAGGCGCTCGCGGTCTAGCTCGGCCTGCTTGCGGTCGGTCATGTCCCGCACGATGGACATGTACACGCCCTCCTGGCCGGTGACCGGCGCGACTGTGATCTCCACCGGCACGGTAGACCCCTCACGGTGGATGACCAACGTCTCGAAGCGCCCGGTGGTGATCATCGACGGCCCTTGCACTTCTTTGGGCTGCAAATCCTCCGTTTTCAGCGCCAGCAGTTCCTCCCGCGTATAGCCGGTCAGCTCGCAGGCGCGATGATTGACGTCCACGATCCGCTGGCTGGCATCTTCCACGAAGATCGCGTCGGTGGCCTGCTCGAACAGCGTCCGGTAGCGCTCCTCGCTTTCCCGCAGGGCGTTTTCCACCTCGAGGCGGACGGCTTCTGCCGCTTCCAGGCGGGCGACGCCCTGCCGCAGTTCGGCCAGTTCCGCGAGGAGTTCTTTTTTGGTTTTCCTGGCATCCGACATACGTTCCCCGCCGTCCGCAGGTTGTCTATCATGCTTGTCGTTAGCGATGATGGCTCCGGTGAGTCCCCCTCAACAGCAGGCGCTACCTTGCGTATACTATATCATGTTTGGGTCTATTGGTCGGTCCCGGCGGGACCGGTCCGCACGAGGCGAATCACACCCGTTCAGCCGTTTGTACGGGCGCTTTTTCCTGGCGGGGCAACCACTGCCAGGTGAGCAGCGCCATCACGATGTAAATCACGCCGGCGATGGCGAACACCCCGCGCTGGGACAGGCTCACCGCCACCGCCGACCCGGCCAGCGGCGCGATGGCCCGCGCGCCCGCCGTCACCGAGTTGTCCAGCCCATAGACGGCGCCCTCTTCTCCCGGCTCGGTGAAACGGGCCAGCAGGGCGCTGGGCGCGGCTACCACCCCACCGGCCGCCAGCCCGGTCAGCGCTTGCAGCGCCAGGAGCTGCCAGGGGTCGGCGACGGCGGCCTGGGGCAGGTACAGCAGCCCCGCCACCAGGGCGCTGCCGATCAACACCGGCCGGTGGCCGATGCGGTCGCCCAGCCGTCCCAAATAAACGGCGCTGGCCGTGCCCGCAAAGGCCGAGGCGCCGGTCACCAGCCCGGTCATGGTGCTGACGCCGACCGCCGCCGGCATCAGGCTGGCGATGAACAGCGGCGCGATGGGCGTGATCATGCTGCGGCCCAGCGAGCTGAGGAAGCGCACCAGGTACGTCGTCGGCACGCCGCGCATCGCGATCACGTGGCGCCATTTGCTGAAGAAGCCGATGTGCGCCCCAATGAAGCGCGGCGACGGCTCGAAACTTTCCTCCACGCCGCGCCAGACCAGCACCCCCGCCAAAAAGAGCATCAGGGCGGTCACCACGAACGGGGCGCGGAAACCGTAGGCATCGGCCAGCCAGCCGCCGATCAGCGGCCCTACCGAGATCCCGCTCCACAGGCCCACCTGGATCACGCCCATGGCGAAACCTGTCCGCTCGCGGGGCGCTTCCGCCGCGACCAGCGCGTTGGCCGCCGGCACCGTGCCCGTGATCGTGCCCTGGATGGCCCGCAGCAGGACCAGCACCTCCGCCGAACCGGCGAAGGCCATCAACAGCAGCAGCACCGATCCGCCGAAGGTTGCCCGCTGCACCATCATCTTGCGCCCGTAGCGGTCGGCCAGCGCCCCCCAGATCGGCCCGGCCACCATCATGGTTATCGCCTGGGCGGAAAATACCATCCCGGCCAGGAACTCAATGCTCAGGCCGGCGCTGCTGCCCAGGTCCTCCACGTAAAGCGGCAAAAAGGGGAAAATAATCGAAAAGCCGGTGGCGGAAAATAACTGCGAGACAAAGATGATCGCCAGGGTGCGCTGCCAGCGCGGCATTCGGCGGGGATTAAGCGCCTGCCAGTTCATCAGACTGCCGGGACCGGGCCGGTGAGGGTGCGCGCGCAGGTCAGGCGGGGGGAAATCGGCATGGGAGCTACCCTCTGGGTGGCAAAAACAAGAGACAACGTTCTCATTATACCCGACCCGGCGGGGCGTTTCCTGGGACTAATGCCGCCTTCAGCGTATGACGGTTGTCACCAGCCGCCCGGTCTAGCCAACCGGCGGGAGACCGTCCCACGGCGGTCGACGTGGGCGGTGGTTTACGGGTATACTATGGTTATACTTAGGATAGTCGCTGCATCCACCATCGCAGCCGGATACCGCCACCCACCTCGGGGCGTGGCTGCTCAGGCCAGCCCCGGCACGCCAATAAGCTGCCGTACATTGACATCAAAAAGGAGAGACAACCGTGGATAAACAAGCCCTGATCGACGCCCTGAACCAGGACCTGGCCGGCGAACTGCAGGCCGTCATCCAGTACCTGACCTATTCCGCCAAAGTGACCGGCCCCTGGCGACCGCAGTTGGTCACCTTTATGCAGACCGAAGTCCAGGACGAACTGCTGCACGCCCAGTTCCTGGCGGACAAAATCGTGGCCCTGGGCGGCGACCCGACCACCACGCCGCGCCCCGTCGCCCCGGCGGACCATCCCCGCGATATGCTGAAGGCCATCCTGGCCGCCGAATTACAGGCCGGCAAAGACTACACCAAACGCGCCGAACAGGCCGACGCCTACGGCGACAAGGGACTGGCCGTCCAGTTGGAGGACATGATCCGCGACGAGACCGGCCACGCCGAAGAAACCGCCAAACTGCTGAAGAACTGGGAATAATCCCGACCGCACCACCCCATCACCACGACAGGGCGATCCCGGCGGATCGCCCTGTCGTCTTTGTGGTGAGCTAACCCGGCGCTACTCGCCCGGCACCCAGGCGGGATACTCGCCGCCGCCGGACGTGATCCGCCGCGCCTCGCCGCCGCCCGGCGCAACCAGGTAAATCTCCTGCAGGCCGGTCGCGTCGCTGGTGAAGGCCAAGAGCTGCCCATCGGGACTCCAGGCAGCGCCCCAGTCGTAGCCGGGACCATCGTACACCAGCCGGATGTCGCCGCCGTCGGCGTCCATCAGGTACAGGGAGCCGCGTCCCTCCCCCCGCCGGTGGAAGGCAATCGACGCGCCATCGGGACTGTAAACAGGCGACCAGTCGTTGCCAGGACCGTCGACCAGCGTTTCCACCAGGCCGCTGCCCACGTTGAGCCGCACGATCGCGCCCGTCTCCGGGTCGTCCACGGTCCATGCCTGGTAGACGATGAAGCGCCCGTCCGGCGACATGGAAGGATGGCCGTCGCGGGTCTCGCTGTCGGTCAACTGCTCGGGGTCGCCGCCTTCCGGCGCGTCGTCCGGCGCGATGCGGTACAGGTCGAAGCCCCCGTCGAATTCTGGATCCGCCGAGTAGAGGATGGCCGACCCATCCGGCGTCCAGGCCGGCACGCGGTCCTCGAAGTCGTTGCTGGTCAGCTGGCGCACGACCACGCCGCAGGCATCGGCCCCACCTTCCTCGTCCAGGCAGGCGAGGTCCAGCAGGTAGATGTCGAAATCGCCGTCGCGGCTGCTCATAAAAGCCACCTGCCTGCCGTCCGGCGAGACGGCGGGAAAAGTGTCCTCGTCGATGTTATCGGTGAGCTGCACCTCCAGCCCGGTGCTGAGATCGAGCAGGTACAGCTCGCCGTCTTCGTCATTACGCGCGGCGTAAAACACGATGCGCCCGCCCTGCTCGGACAGCGTGGCCAGCGGGTCGACGGTCGGTTGGGCGTCGGCGGTGGCCGTCAGCGCCAGCGAAGCCGGGTGGAAGGGGTCCAGCTGCGGCACGACGGTCACCCCGGCCCCGTTGGCGGTCGGGGTGAGGCTGGCGGCCGGCTCGACCGCGCCGCTGTTCAGCACGGAAACGGCCACGGCGATCACCACGGAAAAAATGATGCAGCCCAGAATCCCGCCCAGCAGCAGGTTGACCCACCAGTTGCTGCGCCGCTTGCGGGGACGGACGCCCGTCGGCTGGGGCTGCGGCGTGACTCCCCGGAAGCGCGCGCTGCTGCGCGGCGTCGGCTGTGCCCCCGGCGGCGGCTGTGCCCCCGATGGCGGTGGGCCGCCCGGGAGTTGGCCCGCCTCTGGGCGCTGCGGGGCCGACACGTGGATACGCTCGTCCTCTTCCATGCGGCGCTGAGTCTCCGCCAGGTCGATCGGCTTGGTGCGGGCCGAACTGGCGGCCAGGTCGGCGGCGCTGGTGTGGATCGCCTTGCTGAGCGCGTCCCCAAACCCGGCGCTGGCCTGGTAACGCTCGGCGCGGTTTTTCGCCAGCCCGCGCTGCAGCACCCGGTCGATGCCGGGCGACAGCGAGGGATTGGCATCCAGGGCGGAGGGCACCGGCGCGGTGACGTGCATCACGGCGATGCCGTAAGGGGTATCCGCTTCGTAAGGCCGCCGCGCGGTGAGCATCTCGAAGGTCACCACGGCCAGCCCGTACACGTCGCTGCGCCCATCCAGCTTGAGGCCCTGCGCCTGCTCCGGACTCATGTAGGCGGGCGTGCCGACCACGCCGTTGGTGGTGATCACGCTGCTGCCGGCCAGCCGGGCAATGCCGAAGTCGGTCAGGTAGGCGTCGCCGGCGCCGTCCAGCAGGATGTTGCTCGGTTTGAGGTCGCGGTGCAGCACGCCCTTGCTATGGGCGTAGTCCAGGCCATCCGCGATCTGGCGCACGATCTGCTCCACCTGTTCCGGCAGCAGCGGCCCCTGGGCCAGCAGGTCATCCACGTTGCCCGAATCCATGTAGCGCATGACGATGAACGGCATCTCGTCGATTTCGCCGTAGTCATGCACCGGCACGATGGCGCGGTGTTCCAGCTTGGCGACGATCGAGACTTCGCGCTCGAAGCGGGCGCGGAAGGTTTTATCGTGCGCGAACTGGCGGGGCAGGACTTTGACGGCCACCACGCGATCCATCGAAAGCTGGCGCGCCCGGTAGACGACGGCCATGCCGCCGCGCCCGATTTCTTCCAGGATTTCGTAGCCACCAAAGTCCTGGCCGACAAGCTGGTCAGCCATAGGCGTTTTGTGCTCTCATGTGAGTCGGTTTAAACCATCCCGGAAATTATAGCCGTGAACAGTAATCAGGGAAACATCAGGTAATTTTCAAGTTGGCGCGCGGTACTAGCGGCTTGTGGGCCGGCGACCCTTGGTTCGGTAACCGTTGGGTCGAGCGGTCATTGAGTCGGCAGGATTGGGCCAATTGCTGCCGGTCGGGCTACTCGTCCGTGAACTTTTTATCGATCTTGGCCTTCATCTCTTCCAGCCGCTTGAGCCGGGCCATCCGCGCCTCGTGCATGCGGCGCAGCTCTTCGTTTTCCGGGCTGTCCTCGTCGGAAGGGTCCAGCGCGGAGAGGAAACCCGACGCGCCGCCCGTGGTAAACGGGTTGACGTGGGCCGTCGACGTGCGGTCATCATCCGCGGCCATCTCGTCCAGCGCGGCCAGGAAACCCTGGTAGCCGCCGCCGGTTTTGAACGGCCCGGAAGCGGGCGGCGGCAGGGGAATGGCCTCGCTGGCGGCAGGGGCGTCCTTGGCTTTTTTGCCGCGACGGAACCGCCCGGCGCGTTTTTGGTCGGATTCGGCAGCAGTTGGTTCGGCGGCCTCCGGCTCCTGGAAGGTGAACGGCCCCTGGCGGCCTGATACCCCATATCGATTGGCCGGTGATACGGACGCCGCCTCTTCCTTCTTGCCCCGGCCCAACAGGCCGCGGCCCAACAAGCCGCGCCGGCCTTTCTTCTCCTGCTGCGCGGGCCGTCCGCCGGCCGGTGGGCCATAGCGGCTGCTCGTCGCCCCGTAGCGGCTGGCCGGTGATACGGGCGCCGCCTCTTCCTTCTTGCCCCGCCCAAGCAGGCCGCGCCGACCTTTCTTCTCCTGCTGCGCGGGCTGTCCGCCGGCCGATGGACCGTAACGGCTGCTCGTCGCCCCGTAGCGGCTGGCCGGGCTGGTGGATGGCGCACTCGTGGTAAACGGCCCACTCGTCGACGCTGCCGGTGACATGGCCGGCGCTTCATCCGGCTTGCCCCGTCCAAACAAGCCCCGGCGCTTTTTCTCCGCGCCCCGCGCCGCTTCCTGCGCTGGCTCCTCGCGGACCGACGATGCCCCGTAACTCCCATAGCGGCTGCTCGTCGTGCCGTAGGCGCTGCCGCCCGCCGACCGGCCATAAACACCGGCCCCGGCGGTCCCAGCGGGCCTGTACCCGCGCGTCGTGCCGACCTCGCCAGCCCTCGCCGCTGCTTGCTCCTGCGGGGAAAGTGCACCGTCGGGCAGCCACTTGAGGAAGGGGCGGCGCATCCCGAGCGGCAGCCGGACCAGCGTCCACACGGCCAGCCCGTACACCAGCACCGTCGTGCCTGCCCAGGTCAGCCCTTCGCCATCAGCCTGGAAGAGCGCCTCCAGCGCCCGCCAGGCCGGGATGAATACCCCCAGCGCAAAGGGCACCCGCACCATGATCCACACCAGTTCCGGGATCAGGCCCGGCGCGATGCCGCGGGCAAACAGGCCCACGGCGCATACGCCCAGCGCCAGGACCACGTACACGTCGCCGCCGTACACCCAGGCGACGAAAGCCAGCGCCGCCACCAGCAGGCCGACCCGCAGCAGGTAGGCGGTTCGCGCCCGGCTGAGGCGGAGGCCGCGCCGCCGTCGAGGCTTGTCTATGTTCGTCATAGGATTTATCCTGCCGGCTCACTGACCAGCGATCGTCTTCTCTCCCGGCGCAAGGCCGCGGGGTAAGGCCGCGGGGTAAGGCCGCGATTCACGTCCGTTATAGATTTACTGTAACAAAATCCAAACCGCCCCGTCAACTGGGAGGCGGCGCGTCAGCCCTGCCGGGGCCCGACCGGGATACCGGTCGGCGGAGGCAGGGTTAGAAAAAACCAACGCGTACGATATCAAAAACCGGCACCGATGTTATAATGCCCCTCAACGTCCCCCTCTACCGATCCACGCCCGGCGTAGGGTGGATCGGCGTTTCTCCGGCAATCCGTCGGCGGAAAGCGACGATGACTCATGGATAACATTCTCTGCGGCGATCAATGGCTGTCCCTGGTGGAAGGCCAGCACGGCGCGATCACGGTGCATTACATCAAAGCCAAAAATGAAGCCCTCATCGTGCCCCTGACCGAAACCGGCGAAGTGATCTTCACCGTGGAACCGTCGCCGGCGCTGGACCAGGATGTGCTGATCCTTCCCGGCGGCGAGGTCGAAGAGGGCGAACTGAGCCTGGCCACCGCCAACCGCGAGCTGCAAGAAGAGGTCGGCTTCAGCGCGGCGCGCCTGGACTTCCTGGCGACGCTGGCGCCCTGGAGTAAATACCTGACCGTCCACAGCCATCTTTACCTGGCCCGCCGCCTGACGCCCAGCCAGCTTGAAGGCGACGAGACCTACGAGATCAGCGTGCGGCGTCACCCGCTGGCGACCGTCGAGCAGTTGATCGCCACAGGCCAGCTGATCGACTCGCGTGTGATCGCCGCCCTCTACCTAGCGCACCGCTTCCTTTTGTGGGAGGAGGGCCGCCGTACATCCGGCGTTTAGCCGGACCCCGGTGGTTGACCGGGCGCCGGCCCATTGCACGTGTTTCGGACCTGCTAATCCTCAAGTTGTCCGGAGCTTTCCCTGTCTCAGCAGGATCAGGCCAGGCTATATTTGTTAAAATTACGCAAATCCAATCGCCAAAACTTAATGACCACTACCGCCCCGTATTTGTTATGATAGACAGAGACGAAACAGATGAAAAAGAAATACACCGGAACCGGTCTAGGAGACGGCACCATGACCAAGATCGTCATCGTGGAGGACGATACCGTGCTGGCGGAAACGCTGGCCGATAACCTGACCCAGGAAGGCTACAAGATCACGTCGATTGCCGATGGCGAGACCGCCTACCAGCGCATCGTCCAGAAGCCGCCCGATCTGATCATCCTCGACGTGATGCTGCCCAAGCTGGACGGCCTGAGCCTGTGCCGCATGATCCGGCGCGAGCCGACCACCTCCCACATCCCGATCATCATGCTCACCGCCCGCAGCAGCGAGGTCGACAAGATCGTGGGGCTGGAAAGCGGCGCCGACGATTACGTGGTCAAGCCCTTTGGCCTGGGCGAACTGCTGGCCCGCATCCGCGCCGTGATGCGCCGCGCCCCCAACCGCCCGCTCGCCCAGGACGAGCTGATCGCCGGTAATTTGCGCCTCGACCTCACCGGGCGGCACGCCTTCCTGGACGAGGCGGAGCTGAAGCTCAGCCACAAGGAATACGACCTGCTGGCCGAGCTGATGCGCAACCATGGCGTGGTGCTCTCGCGCGACCTGCTGCTGTCCAAGGTGTGGGGCTACGACTACTTCGGCGACCGCCGCACCGTGGACGTGCACATCCGCTGGCTGCGTAAGAAGGTGGAAGACGATCCCTCCAACCCGTCGCGCATCGTCACCGTGCGCGGCATCGGCTACCGCTTCGAAGGCTGACGCCCCATGTATGTACACCCGCTGCTGGCCCTGCTGAACGACTCCGCCTACGAGCCGCTGATCCTGCTGGATGAAGATCGCCGGGTGGTGACGGCCAACCAGGCCGCCCGCAGCCTGCTGCCGGAGACCGCCATCACCGGGGGCCGGATCGAATCGCTGATCGACAGCCCGGACCTCAGCGAACTGCTCGACTGCGTGATAGATGACCCCAACTGCCCGGAAGCCCAGTTTAAGATCGGGCCGCGCACCTACCGGGCGCGTTGCACGCAGGTCAGGGCCGAAGGCAAGACCTACATCGCCCTGGCCATGCAGGACATCTCCGAGCTGATGCGGCTGAACCGCGCCCGGCGCGACATGGTCGCCAACATTTCCCACGAGCTGCGCACGCCGATCTCGGCCATCCGCCTGCTGCGCGATACGCTCAGCCGCCAGCGCATCAACCGCAAACAGCGCGACAAGGTGCTGCGCAAAATCGGGCGCGAGCTGGATACCTTGCAGCGCATCGTCGACGGCATGCACGACCTGTCCATGATCGAATCCGGCCAGTCGATTATGAAGCTGCAAGAAACCTCGCTCCTCCTGCTGACGGCAGAAGCCGTCGACCACCTGGACGAGCAGATCGAAGACCGGCGGCTGGAGATCACCATCGACATCCCCGAGTCGCTGTACGTCCTGGTGGACCGCACGCAGATGAGCCGGGTGCTGGCCAACCTGGTCCACAACGCCATCAAGGTGACCCCCAAGAAGGGCGCGATTCACATCGGCGGCGCGCCGGATGCCAGCGGCCAGAATGCCACCGTCTGCGTGGAGGACAGCGGCCCCGGCATCCCGCCGCAAGAGCGCGAGCGCATCTTCGAGCGTTTTTACCAGCTGGACGAATCACGCAGCCAGGGACGGGGCAGCGGCCTGGGCCTGTCCATCGCCCGCCACATCGTGGAAGCGCACAGCGGGCGCATCTGGGTAGTGGAAAGCGCCCTCGGCGGCGCGCGCTTCTGCTTTACGCTGCTGGCCACCGAAGCCCCGGACGAGCAGATCCGCCCCTCGGATGGCGGCTAACGCCGAACCACCACCGCCGCCGGCATCGGCGTCCCCTGCGGGATCATCACCTCCTGCTGGGGCTGCTGCTCCACCGGCGAAGGATCGTAGGGCGGCACGTCGGCGCACTCCCCCACCACCGAGACCACGTCCTCGCGCACCCAGCTTTCATCTTCCAGAATCCACCAGCGGTAGCCGTCCTGGCCTTCCAGGTAACCTTCCACCCGCAGATTATTGCCAGGGTACAACTGCCCGACGACATCGTGCTCCGTGCCCGGCCCGCTGCGCTTGTTGACGTTGCGGGTGACGGTCACCTCGCATACACCCGGCGCGCTGTAGGGCACCTGGTACACCCAGATGTTGCTGCCCACGCAGCTTGCGCCCGGCCCTTGGCCGATCAGGCCGATGCCGTAGATGCCGGCGCGCGCCTGGACCGGCGCTTCGTCAAAGACGCGCATCCCGTCGAAGTAGACGGTCAGGCGGCTGCCCAGCAGCAGCAGCAGGATGTGGTGTGGACGGTCGTAGATGTCCGTGCGGGTGACGTTATCGAAGTGGGAGGTCTCGTCATTGCCGGTGTAATCCACGTAATACAGCTCGTCTTCGTTGCTCACGCCCACGTCCACGTTCTGCACGACGTGGCCCTGCCCATCCACTACGATGCGCGCCCCCAGGAAGCAGGACTCGAACTCGCGCTGGCTGCCCGCCGTATAGGTGATCTCCCCGGCCATGATGACGTTGGTGTGCGGGCGGCGGCGGCCCAGCGGCGTGTAGAAGTTGCCCTGCCCACTGAAAAAGGCCGTATCCTCCAGGAAAACCAGGCTGCCGCCCAAGGGAATCAGCCCGAGGTCTTGTAACTCCCCGACGGCCGCCTGCCAGGAATCTTCGTGGTGCACCAGGCGCTGGGCGCTGGCGCTGGCGGCAGATGCCCCCGCTGCTGCCGTCTCAAAGGTAGCCACGATGCCCAGGATGATGCCCAGCCGGGACCGTACCCGGCCGCCGGTGAAGGTGCGGGCATCGACCATGCCCAACCGCCCATCGGCAAAAGTCACGGCCACGTACAGGCCCTCGATCTCGGCATCGGTGTAGGTGCAGCGCGCCGCCCGGCGACCTTCCAGCGTGAAAGCCGTGCAGGCCGATCCCTCGTCCAGGCGCAGCCGGCGCAGCACTTCCTCGACCAGCGCCTGCGGTTCTTCGATAGCGTCCAGACCGTAACTGACCAGGGCAGGTGGACTGTAAAACTCCAGGGCCAAGCCGTCCGTTACACCCATCAGGACCACGCGGCCGTTATCGTCCGGCTCCTCGGTCAACCAGTTCTCCGGATGGACAAAGGTGAACGTCTCGTCGTCGAGCGTGTAAAAGTACGGTATTTCCCCCTGGGCCAGCGCCCACGGCACCGGCGTCACAACCGGCCCCGCCGCCAGCAGCCCGATCACGACGATAACCAGGGACAGGTGCATCCGCCGGTACATGGGTCTTCTCCCTCGATCAGCGTTCGGCCCGCATAATTCGATCTTAGACCGGATCAGATAAGTGGTCAACCAAGTGGCAGGCGACAAAAAAGGCGGCCTCCATACCGGAGACCGCCCGTGTTCTTGGCGTTTAGCCCCTCAGCAGGTGAGGGCCTCAGCAGGTGAGGGTTAGTCAACAACCACCTGGTACTCGGCGGCGACCCAACCACTGATGCCGCCGGCCAGGTTGCGGACGTCGTAGCCCAGCATCTGCAGCGCCACCATGGCGATGGTGCCGCGCCAGCCGCCCTTGCAGTAGACCACGATCGGCTGGTCGGTGGGCAGCACGTCCAGGTTATCGGCCACTTCGCGCAGCGGCGCGTTGACTGCGCCCTCGATGTAGCCGTCATCCACCCACTCGGAGACCTCGCGCACGTCCAGCAGGAAGGGCGCGTCGTCTTCCAGCAGTTCCAGCGCCAGGTCATCGGCCCCGACCTGGCCCCAGCCCTGCGGCAGCACGTCGGTCAGGTAAGCGTCGACCGCCGCCGCCAGCTCGGGGTTGATGTCGGCAGGGCCTTCGGCCATGAATTCGACGTCGGCGTCGGTCACGTCGTAACCGGCCGCGATCCAGCCGTCAATACCGCCGGCCAGGCTGCGGACGTTGGTGTAACCCAGCACCCACAGGGAGGTCATGGCGATCACGCCGCGCGTACCCGCCTTGCAGTAGGCGACGATGGGGGCATCCAGGTCGGCAGGCAGCAGGTCCAGGCTGGCCGCGATCTCGCGCACCGGCACGTTGACCGCGCCTTCGATGTAACCCAGGTCCA
>DAOUEM010000313.1:0-9192 GCA_034430555.1 Anaerolineae bacterium
CAGTTCAGGCGGCGTGCGTTCCAGGACCGACTTGGCCACGCGCGCGATCTCACTTAACGGCTCGGCAATTGCCTCCACCACTTCGCCGGTTGACACGGTAATCGTGCGCGGCAGGCCGCCGACCTGGTCGCGCCCCTGAATCTCCATGCTCATCTCTTCGCCGATATCCACCGCAGCGCCGATCTGAATCTTCACGGATTCGGCGGTCGGCTCGCCAACCACCAGGCTGTATTTGCGGCGCACGTAGTTAATGATGGCTTCGTCCAGCCGCGAACCGCCAATCCGCACGCTGTCCGCTACGACGATGCCGTTCATGGCCACGACCGCCGCCTGGCTGACGCCTCCGCCCAGCACCAGCACCATGTTCCCCGCCGGGGTGTTGACCGGCAGCCCGGCGCCAATCGCCGCCGCTAAAGGCTCGGGGATCAGAAAGGCTTCACGCGCCCCGGCCTGGATGGCGGCTTCATGCACGGCCCGGCGCTCAACGCTGGTCACCCCGTACGGCACGCTGATGACCACCGAAGGTTTAAACAGTCGCACCCGCCCGACCACCTTGTCGAAAAAATAGCGCAGCATGGCTTCGGTGACTTCATAATCGGCGATCACGCCATCACGCAGCGGGCGCAGCACCTCAATGTGCTCAGGCGTGCGGCCCCACATATCACGCGCTTCCTGGCCGATGGCAACCACCAGCGGCGGCTCTTCTTCAATGGTTAACGCGACCAGCGAGGGTTCCTGGAGCACGATACGCTCGTTCTCATAAATCAGCACATTTGTCGTGCCAAGGTCTACACCCAGACGTTTGGAAAAGAGGGCCATCTTGACCTCCACGGTCATGAAATGAATCGTGGCAATCCCGTACGAGTTACAACTGGCGCAAGCATTGTAAGCAAAAGCCTGTACTTTCGCCCGTCACCCAGGCACGCGCCGCCATGGATTGCCAATCAGGCTATACGATACCTCACAGTGGACAGGGTCGTCTACCGCCAATCTTGGTCTGATTTCCCAACCCAATTGCAGACCAGACAGGGACAGCCGTGCCAGCCGAACAACAAAACACGCCCGGACGTAACGGTCCAGGCGTGCCAGTCACCTGCGTAATGGGGCACCACCCTGGCTTAAGGGACTTCAGGCGTCATCGCCATCGGCCGTCTGGCGCAGGCGAACCGTACCGGCACGGGACTGTGTTCGCCGGCGAACGCGCACGGCCAGCTCGGCGCGTCTTAGCTCCTGGGCGATAATCGCGATCTCTTCAGCCGGGGGACCCTGGCGCATCATCTCGGCAGCCCGACGGCGCGCTTCTTCGGCCAGTTCCAGGTCGATGTCATCGGCGTGGTCGAGCATATCGGCCAGGATGACCACCTTGTCAGGCCGCACCTCGACGATCCCGCCATAAACAGCAAACACTTCCTCGGCGTTGCCCTTACGAATGCGCAGCTCGCCAAAGTCCAACGTGGTCAGCAGCGGCGTATGGCGCGGCAGCACACCCAGCACACCCTCGCTGCCCGGCAGGATGACCATGTCGGCATCGGGCATATCGAGGATAAGCTTTTCCTGCGTCACAATCTCTACATGGATAGGCATAAGGTCCTCATCTGGTCCGTGTGCGACCACAATTCACGAGCCGGCACTTTCGTGACGCGCCAGCACATCCTCGATCGACCCGGCCATACGGAACATCTCTTCCGGGATGCGATCCAGCTCGCCATCCAGAATCATGCGGAAGCCCCGCACCGTATCCCTGACCGGCACAAAACGCCCATCGCGCCCGGTGAACTGAGTCGCCACAAAAAAAGGCTGGCTCAAAAACAGCTCTACTCGGCGGGCACGGCCCACCAACTGCTTGTCCTCGTCGGAAAGCTCATCGATCCCCAGGATAGCGATGATGTCCTGCAGGTCCTTGTACCGCTGGAGGACGCGCTGCACCTCACGGGCCGTATCGTAGTGCTCTACACCGACCATGAGCGGGTCGAGGATGCGGCTGGTGCTGGACAGCGGATCGACCGCCGGATAAATGCCTTTTTCCACGATGGCCCGGTCGAGGGCGATCGATCCGTCCAGGTGGGCGAATACCACCACCGGCGCGGGATCGGAGTAGTCGTCGGCGGGGACATACACAGCCTGCAACGAGGTGATCGAGCCGACGTGAGTACTGGTGATGCGCTCCTGCAGATCGCCCATTTCCTGGGCCAGCGTTGGCTGGTAACCCACCGCCGAAGGCATACGACCCAGCAGCGCCGACACTTCAGAGCCGCTCAGGCTGAAGCGGAAAATGTTATCGATGAACAGGAGCACGTCGCGGCCTTCATCGCGGAAGTGTTCAGCCATCGTCAGGCCAGACAGCCCCACCCGGAGACGCACGCCGGGCGGCTCGTTCATCTGGCCAAAGACCATGGCCGTCTGGTTGATCACGCCGCTCTCGATCATCTCGTGGTAAAGCTGCGTACCCTCGCGCGTCCGCTCCCCTACCCCGGCGAACACAGAAAAGCCGCTGTGTTCGGTCGCGATAGACCGGATCAACTCCATGATGATGATCGTCTTACCGGTACCCGCCCCGCCGAAGATGCCCGCTTTACCGCCTTTGCGGAAGGGGGCAACCAGATCAATGACCTTGATGCCGGTTTCGAACATCTCGATCTCGGTTGCCTGCTCATCGAAGCCCGGCGCCAGGCGGTGGATGGAGCTGGTGGGGGCATCTACAGGGGCATCTTGGCCATCAATCGGGTGGCCAAGCACGTTAAAGATACGCCCCAGCACCGCTTCGCCCACAGGCACCTGGATCGGATGCCCGGTCGCGTAGGCCATTTCGCCGCGCCGCAGACCGTCGGTCGAATCCATGGCGACCGAGCGCACCTCATCGTGACCGAGATGCTGCTGGACTTCCAGGATAAGGTCGTCATCGCCCTCACGCGGGATGCGGATAACGTCATAAATCTGAGGCAATTCACCAGGCGGGAAAGCGGTGTCAACCACCGCTCCCAGGACCTGCGTTACTTTACCCAGAACCTCACTCATAAACCGTTTTCTCCTCGAAGAATGGCGCCGCCGACCCCAACTAGTTCACAGGTTCGGCCAGCATCTCTCGCACAGTTTTCTCGGCTTGCCCACGCAGGGCTTCCACGCCGCCGACGATATCCAGGATTTCGCTGGTAATCGCCAGCTGGCGCGCCTTGTTGAAGGTCAACTGCAGGTCGCCGGCCAGCGCCTCGGCATTTTCGGAAGCGTTGCGCATCGCGATCATGCGGGCGGAATGCTCGCTGGCCAGACTCTCCAGGATGGCCTGGTAAATCTGCAACTCGGTAAAGCGCGGCAGCACTTCCTCCAGGATTGCCGTGGCAGAAGGTTCGTAGATGTATTCCCGACCCTGCGTCGTGACGCTAGGCTCCGCCTTGACGTAATGTTCGGCCAGTTCGCTCTGCGGCTGAAAGGGCTGCAAAGGCAGCAGATTCACGACGGTCGGGTGCTGGGTCAGGGTATTGATGAAGTCGGTGTAAGCCACAAACACCTGTTCCACCGAGCCAGCGACGTATTCGTCGATCACCGTCCGGGCAATCGGCCCGACCGACTGGATGGTCGGTTCAGCGGGGAGATTGCTGAACTCGGCAACCACGTTCTGACCGTGCCGCAGCAGTACATCACGCCCCTTACGACCCACAGCGACCCACGACAGCGAACAATCGTTGTCGGCACAGTGCGCCTGGGCAAACTCAATAGCCCTACGGATCACATTCGCGTTATACGCGCCAGCCAGACCGCGATCGCCGGAAATCAGCACAATGACGATATGCTTGACCGGTGTCCGCATTTCCAGGAGTGGGTGCAAAGCAGCCCCTCCACTCTGCGATGAGACATTGACCAGGACCTCCCACGCCTTCTGAGCGTAAGCCCGGCTGGCCAGCGCCTGCGCCTGCGCCTTGCGCGAACGGGAAGCAGACACCGCTTCCAGGGCACGGGTGACCTGACCGATGTTTTTAACGCTCCGGATTCGATTTCTAATTTCACGTACGTTAGGCATGGCTGCGCCTTACTACGCCCACGTGGCGTTAAAATTGGTGATAGCTTCCTTCAGGCGGTTCTCGATTTCGTCGGTCAGCTCCAACTCGGCCTCAATGCCGTCGACGACATCCGGGAATTGAGTCCGCAGGAAACGCACGAACCCTTCTTCCCATTCCTTCACCCGATCGACCTCGATCTCGTCCAGGTAGTTTTTGGTGCCCGCGTAAATCAGCACCACCTGTTCCACGAAGGGAGTCGGCTGGTACTGCGGCTGCTTGAGCACCTCGGTCAAGCGTCTACCCCGTTCAAGCTGACGCTGAGTATCTTTGTCCAGGTCCGAGCCAAACTGGGCAAAAGCCGCCAGCGACCGGAAATTCGCCATGTCCAGGCGCAAGCCACCGGCCACCTGCCGCATGGCGCGGGCCTGTGCGTCGCCACCGACGCGGCTCACACTGATGCCGGTATTCATGGCCGGACGGATGCCCGCGTAAAAAAGGTCGCTCTCCAGGTAAATCTGCCCATCCGTGATGGAAATCACGTTGGTGGGGATATAGGCGGACACGTCAGCGAGCAGCGTCTCGATGATCGGCAGCGCCGTCAGGCTGCCACCGCCGCGCTCGTCGCTGAGCTGGGCGGCACGCTCTAACAGCCGGCTATGCAGGTAAAACACGTCACCGGGATAAGCCTCGCGTCCGGGCGGGCGGCGCAGCAGCAACGAAACCTGCCGATAGGCCCAGGCGTGCTTGGAAAGATCGTCGTAGACCACCAGCGCATCCCGGCCGCCTTCCATGAAGTACTCACCCATGGCACAGCCTGAGTATGGTGCCAGGTATTGCAGCGCCGCCGGGTCTGAGGCGCCAGCCATCAGGACGATGGTGAAATCCATCGCGCCGTACTTCTCAAACGTGGCGACGGTGTTGGCGATCTCGCTCTTACGCTTGCCAATGGCCACGTAAATACAGAGCAGGTCTTTGCCCTTCTGATTGATGATAGTATCGATGGCCAGGGCCGATTTGCCGGTCTGCCGATCGCCGATGATCAACTCGCGCTGGCCGCGCCCAATCGGCGTCAGCGCATCGATGGCACGCACGCCCGTTTGTACAGGACGATGCACGTTCTGGCGTTCAATAACACCGGGGGCGATGCGCTCAATGTGATAATACTCGGCCCCTTCGATCGGCCCCTTGCCGTCGACGGGATTACCCAGAGCATCCACCACACGCCCGACTAAGTTATCCCCCACGGGGACCGAAGTGATACGGCCGAGTTCCCGGACTTCGTCTCCTTCTTTGATGTCGGTGTACTCACCCATAATGATGACCCCGACATTGTCTGCTTCGAGGTTAAAGGCAATACCGGGCACACCGGTGCTGAAGCGCACCAACTCGTGGGCACGCACGTTGGGCAGCCCGGAAACGCGCGCAATACCATCCCCGACCTCCAGGACTTCGCCGACCTCAATAGATTCAAACGCCGGCTTAAACCCTTCGATCTGTGCCAGCAACGACTGGGCAATGTCGCTGGTGATTTCCGCCATGTATATCCTCCCACAAGGTACTAGATAAAATGCGGCGGAGGCGGCTTCATCCAACAACCACCTTCACCGCAGAGCAGCCTGCCTGTTGAGCCAACGCTGTTTGTCACCCACTGGATAACGTCCTTCCACCTGGTGACCTGCCATTATATCCCAGCCAAGCGTGTACAACCTGCCTTGATTGAGAAGTCTATCACTAAGTCTACCCTATCAGAGTTTTTCTGTCCACTTCGACCAAGCCGTGAAATCCCGGCCCGGCGCGACGCTAGCGACCGTCCGCCAGGTCTTCCGGATCGCGGCCACCCAGGCGAGACACTTTGCCGCCACTGCCCAGCGCGACACTCCGCTGGTAGGCGGCCCAGATCGCACGGGAAAGCACCGTTCGCAGGCCTCCTTTTTCCAGGTGATAAATCGCCTCGGCAGAAGTCCCGCCGGGGCTGGTCACCTGGTTGCGCAGATGGGCCAGGTGCTCCGATGAGGAAGAGGCATATTCGACCGAACCCCGCATCGTTTGCAGCACGAGCTTTTCCGCCACGTGGCGGGAGAATCCCAGGTGCACGCCGGCATCCACCATGGCCTCCAGAAACAGAAAAACATAGGCCGGGCCGGTGCCACTGAGCGCAGTTGCCATGTCTAAGTAGTCTTCATGATCGACATAAACCTCTTCACCCAATGCCCCCAGGATCGCCTGCGCCTGGGAGCGCTGATCCTCCGGCACGCTGTCGGTGGCCGTCCACACCGTGATTCCCTGGCCGATCTGGGCGGGGGTATTGGGCATAGCCCGCACCACGCGGGGGTTGCCCAACCCGCTGGAAATCTGGTTGATCCGGACGCCGGCAAGGATGCTCAAAACCAAGGCTGAAGGCCTGGTATTACCCAGCAGTTCCGGCAAAACGGTATCCAGGACCTGCGGCTTGATGGACAGAACCAGCAGATCCGCCTCCTGCGCCGCCTGTCGATTGTCCAGGGTCCACCGCACGCCATAACGCACTTCCAGTTCGGCGCAGCGCTCCTCGCGCGGCTCTGCTGCCAGGATTTGTTCAGGGTTCAGTAACTTGCCCCGCAGCAGGCCCTTGATCATCGCCTCGGCCATCGTGCCGCTGCCAATAAACCCAATTGTCAGGTCTGTAAACACGTCAAACTCTCCTCTGGCAAGCCGGCCAACCGGCCGGTCGGATCGTCGAGTCACGCCGGATCATCGCTACAGCCAGTCCGGATAGCTTTCCTGCCAGTTCCTGACCGCCGCCTCGAAGGCTGGCCGGTTGATCGTCACCCCTAAGCCAACCGACTGCGGCACGTCAACGGTACTGTCCGCGTTGAGCACAAAGGGCGGATCGGTAACATCGGGATCGTAGTAGCGGCTGGTCGCCGACAGATCGCTGGGCAGGGTGACCCCCGGCAACGAAGCCAGCGCGACATTGCCCGCCCGCCCGATGCCGGTCTCCAGCATACCGCCGATCCACAGCGGCACCCCCTCGTCCAGACACAGCTTATGAATGGCGCAGGCTTCATCCAGCCCGCCAACCCGCGGCGGTTTCAGGTTAATGATGCGGCAAGCGCCGATCTCTAGCGCCAGACGCACGTCGTTGGCGTTCAGGATGCTCTCGTCCAGGCAGATGGCCGTGCCGATCTGTTTTTGCAGCTTGCTATGCTCGTACAGATCATCAAAAGCGAGCGGCTGTTCCAGCATCAAGAGGTCGAAGCGGTCCAGCTTCGCCAGGTGATCGGCATCGGCCAGGGTATAAGCGCTGTTGGCATCCAGCATGAGCGAAATATCCGGAAACGCGCTGCGGACGGCCGCGGCCAGTTCGATATCCCAGTTCGGCTTGATTTTCAGCTTGATCCGCCGGTAGCCCTCGTTCAACCGCTTCTCGATGATCGCCAGGGTCTCATCGATACCTGGCTGTATGCCAATGCTGACACCGGCCACGACCCGGTCCCGGCGCGGCGCCTCCAGCGGATAGGTTTCCCATAACAGGTCCGCCAGAGGAAGCCCTCGCTGCTGGGCCAGCAAATCCCAGATCGCACCCTCCAGGCCGGCTTTGGTTAAGGGGTGGCCGCGAACCCCCGCCATCAGACGCCGGGCGTCACGAGCGCTGTGCACGGTCTGACCTTCCAGCGCCGGGATCAGGAAACGAGTCATGATGTGGTAGGCGGTGGCGATGGTCTCGTAGCAGTAGCCCGGCTCGATGATGGCCGTGCACTCGCCCCACCCGACCCGGTCTCCGGCGCGAATCTCTACCAGCAGCACAGGGTGGGTGGCTTCAATGCCAAAACTGGTTCGCAGCGGCTCCACCAGCGGCAAATTCACAGGGTGAAGCGTAATCGTATCGATCGTCACTCCGGTCATGCGCGAATACCGTCCTTATACAGGTTGATTAAGCTGTGTTGGCATCTGTCCTCAAACTCAGATGGATTACAGGCGAAAATGTCAACACCCTCTAGTTAAACCGGCTCACGTTAAACTGCCGCAGGCTGCCTTCATGGCTGCACACATACAGGCTGCGCTGGCGACCCTCGTGCGGCGCATAGACAAAATCCGTGATGATATACCCGGCGTCCAATACCGCCGTAAACACCAGGCGGGCGTGCTCACGCCAGGCGCGCGTCAGGCCGGCATCAGCCCTGATGATCCGGTCGAAATTCGGCGGGATTTCCAGCAAGCCCAGCGCCGTGGGCGGCTGGATGAAATCCTCGCTGGGCTTTGGCAGCGCCTGTTGGGATAGCGCGGTCGGGTTGAGAATCCGCACCCCGCCTTCCAGATACTGCTCCAAGGTAAGCGGGCCGCGCGAACCGTTGAGGCGTTCCTCGACACGGCTGCTGGTCAGCCACCATTCGGCATGGAAGCGATCGGACGACCCACCCGCCGCCAAAAAGCCCGACTCGGTGCCATAATGATCAACGATATATCGATCCACCACAACCCCGAGCTTGCGCACGTTAAAGTGGGCATTGCGGCTCATCAGCGGGTCGAAGGTCCAGGTCACCAGGCGGATGCCCCGTTTCATGGCAAAATCGCGCTGCGCGATCTTCAGTCGGTAACCAATGCCCTGTTCCCTATAGGCCGGCAGCACGGCCAGGCGCTTCGAAAACAGCTTCAGGTTGGCCATGGCCGGGCGGCTCTCATCTTCAACGTCGGCGCCCAGGAAACTGATCAGGCAGCCGACGGGTTCATCGTCCAGGTAAGCACACAGCACCAGGCCGCCATTCTGAGAAATCGAGACCAGCATATGGCGCGGCACCAGATAGTCCGGGTTCTGCCCCCATACTGCTCGCTGGACCGCTTCGATATCGGCCATCTCATACCACTCCGAAGGCGACCGAATAACAACCTCGCGCATACTAAACTCCTCGAGGGCGACGCCGGCGGAAAAGAAAACGTGCCAACTGCGGCAGGAACCGCCGCTTCGCCATATAAGTCACAATGGTATCTTCAAAACGCACCGGCTTGATGCCAAAGGCCTCCGACATGCTGCTCAGGCCGGCCGTCCGATGGCTGGCCAGCAGGTCAAACCACTGCGTGGTCATCGGCCAGCGTGGAAAGGCCCGGCTGACCAGCGCCGTCATCCAGCGCAGCAAGTAAGGGGGGACCGAAATCACCAGGCGTGGCGCATGGGTCACCCGCATAATGGTCTGTACCATCTCCCGGTATGTCAGGTATT
>DAOUEM010000314.1:0-4865 GCA_034430555.1 Anaerolineae bacterium
GAGGGAGGGGCCTAATCAGGCAAATTGCCTGCCGAGTCTGCCTTACCTGCGAGGTTTGATAGATAGGCACCGAGTCCGCGTGTATCGTGCACATGCCACCCGTCTCCATTGGGAATCGGATTTATGTAGGCTGAGAGTATTATGTACGCTTCCTGCTGTCCGGGTGTGCGATCTTCTAGTGGAATGGTCAACAACTCTTCGAAAATCGTCTTGCCGGTGGTCCACCACAGACCTTTCTTCTGACGCCGTATCAGCACCATCTTGCGCGCCAGATATTTTTTACCCAGTGAAATTGGCCGGCCACCCGTGTTGATTCGCTTCTTGAAATCCTCATCGTCAAACCCAAAAGGTATGCGAGCCGTTTCTAGAAGTGCCTCAAGAGCGTCCTGGTCACCACGCAGATACGCTTGAATGTTATTGTGCAGGTCCTGCCCGATGCCAACCATTTGCGGTGCGATTCCGTCATCTGAACGCAAGCCTTTTTCTCGCGAGAGTAGCAAGGCCAACCGGTCTGGTTTTTCTTCCAGCAACACACGCAAATGTGTTTGCTGGCCGAGTGCGACATGGGACTTAATCAACTCGCACGTGACGCGCATTTCAATAACCAGATTGTAGGCAGCACTTTGCCAGGGTAGCAGATCCTCAAGAAACATCTGACTGGCGCGTTGCATACCATCCCAAACGCTTTCTTGTTGAATCTGCTTGGTAATGTCCGGTTGGAGGGCAAGCTGTTTTTCGTAGCGATTGGCGCGGGCTTCTGCTTTCAAGGCCCGCCGCCGCAGTTGTTCCAACTCAGCAAGTTTTCGAGCCATTTGAGTGCCTTGCCTCAACATAATGTTGCAGTTGTACCTGTGCTCTCGGTCTTTTTTATAGACTCCGCAAACTCCGCCAAATGTGTCCCAATACCAACTTTTACCAACATTTTTGGTCGGCCCGCGCGCGCGTAGACGGCTCGCTGGCATGGGTTTCTCCTATTGGCATAGGTTCGGTTGGCCCGCGCGCGCGTAGACGGCTCCCGAAACTCCCGAAACTGACTTATGAGAAAGGCCACGTTCTCGGCACTAACGTACTATCCTTGCATCCGCTGGCTTAGCTCACTTTGGGCGCTCATGAGTGACAGGGACAGCAGGGTTGTTATGCTGTCATCGCTCCGGCTTAGCAGGCAGTCCATCAGGTGTTCATCACGGATTGTGGTGTCGGCTGCCTCGTTATTGTAGGCGTCCACACAGTAGGTCATTACCCTATCGTTTAGTAGCTCGGTCCATGTTTCGCACTCTGTCATCATCACATCCATAACGGCATCCTGCGTGGCTTCTGGCACGTCACTTCTGCGCACGTCCTCGTAAACCATATTGATCAAGAGTCTTGCGCAGGCGAATCTTACGGTGATGGTACCCGGCTGGTACTGGTCAAGTCCCGTCGCCGCCGACCAGGCTTTTATAACCAGGGCAGCCACGATGACGGCCACCACAACGATTAGCAGGGCGAGCGTGATAAGCCGGTATAGTCTTACGAACAGTTTGCGCGGCGGCCTGGTGCCGTGCTCAGCATCAAGTTTCTTGATAATCGCTGGTGCTTTCGGATGGTCGCTTTTAGCTAACTCATTACGGGCGGCTTGGTACTGACCTTTCTGGTGTAACTCGCGTGCTTTTTCATAATGGTTTTGCTTCATGATTTCCCCCGCCCCCGTGATATTGCATTTGTTTCACACTGCCATGATATGACAATTGGTTTTTGTATGCGTACCTCGGAAAGCTCCACAAATAGCTTCGTTGTAGGCCGAGAATACGAAAACATGCGGCTTGCAAAACGGGGCGCGAATCTGACAGCCTGCGCCCCTATTTTGTCCGCTTTATTCGTTTCTGGCCTTCCGTTGGCGCTGTTGGCGTTTGTTTTCGCGCCACTTTTCTTGGGTGTCCTTGTAGATTCTCGGACGGCCCACGCCGCGTGGTTTTAGGCCCTGGTCCTGCCATCTTTCGCCCCCGTATTTTAGTGCTCCCTCTGCCCGTTCCCGCTCGTCGGAGTCATCGTCACCGGCTCGCCAATTGACGCCAGATCCTCCTCCGTAGGCACCGGCGAAACCGGCAGCGGACCACTCCCCGCCGCCGGCGGCGTAGGGTTTACGAGGGCCACCTGGCCTGCCGGCTGATAGGTTCCCATCTCCTGGAAGGCCCATTCGTCACGGTATAGTTCGCGTGCTACCGCCGCCTTCAGTACCGGAATCGGCACGTCGGGATAGTTCTTCTGCGGCGTGAGTGACATCAACTTCTGGGCCACTTCTTGACGCAAATATGGCAGGTAATCGGGATGATTCTCGACTTCCATCTGGGCCAGTTCGTAGCGTTCCACGGCTTCCAGGTAACGGGCCGTGATCGCTTTTTGCCGCTCCAGCTGCGCCGCCAGTTTGCCCTCCAGCCAGAAGCCCAGGCCAATCGTCACCGCCGGCGGCAGGATGCTCTCCAGCTCGCCCACGCCGCTCTGCCAGTTGGCCACCACCACAAATAGCGCCGACCCCAACGCCAGCCCCAGCGGGATCAGCTTGCGTGCGTAAAAAGCCGCTTGGCCTTCATCCGCCCGGCGCTGCAGGGCCGCGAACATCGTCATGAACAGGATCATGGCGCTTTCGGCCAGGATGATGTAGCCAATCTGATGCGCGTAGCCATACCACTGCGAATCCCACAGCCAGCCAGCGAACGACCCGCCATTGACTGACTGATAGCTGTTGAACGACGCCTGGCCGACGTGCGTCAGGATATGCGCACTCGACACCAGCCAGGCTGAGAGCAGCACCAGCAGCGCGGCAATATCGAGGATGCCCCACAGCGGTTCCAACTCTCGGACGAAATCTCTACGGCGAGGCTTGTCGCCGGCGCGCTCACGGATGCGCTGCTCCGCCGTACCCTTGCAGCGATCGTACTGCGCCGTGCTCAGCCCCTTAATGTGTTCCAACGTTACGACTTCCGTCATCTTGCTCCTGGCACGTGTGGTCATGATGTGCTCATCTCCCAAATGAAAACGCCCGCCGATCACAGGTGTGATTCGCGGGCGCGTGGTGTCATATTCGCTTGAATATGGTATGATTCTGTCAAGTCACCGCGGTGCCCAAATCGCTGCTGTGACGATGCCCGTCCTGGCCGACGGGCGTTTTTTTGTATATGCTGGGCATTGTAGCATCAGTTGCAGAGCAGTGCAAGCGGTATACTGTTCGGCGTGTGCGTATAGGCAGTGATAGCGTAGTGTCATCGAATTAGGCAATAGGGGGCAGTATGAGGACAAAAGACGTTGCCGAGCGGCTCGACGTTAGCACCGCGAGCGTCCGCCAGTGGACCGCCGATGTGTACCCGGAATTCTTTAGTGCGTCTGCCAGGGGCGGCAAGACACGGGAATTCACCGATCGAGATGTGCAAATACTGGCAGCAATTGCTGAGATGTCAAAGAGCAATGTGGGCCGCGACGACATTCGCATCGAACTAACCCAGATACAGGCCAATAATTGGCAGGCGTTACCGCCTGTGCCTGGCTTACCAATTGACGACGGTGAACCGCAGTATATCCACCGCGAGGTTGCCGAGAAAGCAGTTGCTAATGTGCGGGAAGTGCTCGACCTACAAATCGCCCAGCTTAGGCGCGAAATAGATACCTTGAGGGAATCCTTGGAACACGAGCGCTCTAGACGGGTAGACCTGGAGAACGAACTTCGCGACAAGGAACGCCATCTCGGCGAATTAACCGGACGACTGGGTAGCGTCGACGCCGAGCGGGGTAGGGAGCGTCGGCTCTTGACTTACGCGGTGATTGCCGTCGCGGTGACAGCGGCGGTGCTGCTGGCGGTTGTCTTGTTGCTGGCGTTGACACCTGGGGGGTAGGGGGGTAGGGATATGTCACTGACAGGACACCTCAAAAACAAAAATAGCGCAGTGTCTCAGTGGATGGCGGGTCACATAGATCGTACTGAGGGCATAAGATTAGCCAAAGAGATAAATAATCAGCTTGTAAAAAACACTCCTATTGTGGTTGAGGGTAGTGATCCTGGTCTAGTTGGAACTGCGTTCGACTACATGTTTCGTTGGGTGCTGGGTCCCTTAAATCCAATAGAACTTTTTGCAATGGAAGGAACCGAAACAGGGCCATCTACTGAATGGGTTATGGTCATGCCAGATGTAGTACGTAGGGTTGTTGAACTAGGTAACTCAACCTCCGATCCTGTCAAAAAAGTACATAGTTCCATCATTCTTTCATGGTTTGAGCAATATGGTAGGTCATGGAAAATGCCAGCCATATTTGAAGAAGTTGCTGTGGATGTTGTGAGACTTGGAATGGCTACGGCTATTGAGCCTATACTTGAGAAACTATATTCAAAAATACCATTAGAAACGTCGGACGATCTTCTGCAACTTCTAGAGACTGTGTCTTCTGTATGGGGGAACGATCTAGAGAAACAATTTGTGCTCAATCCTAGCTTTGAGGGGAGTGGTGATGTAGGCGGGGCTGATGCAGATTGGATAGTTGATGGCGTGCTATACGAATGCAAGTGCACAAAAAATCCTCGCCCATTTGGGCGTAGGATTCTGCTTCAGAGTATCGGATATGTACTGCTTGACTATTTTGATCGATATGCAATAAGAAGTCTTGGGTGGTATTTCCCTCGTCACGAAAAACGAGTGATGTATGAACTGGAACCACTTCTAAAGAAACTGTGTGGCTCTAGTGACTTGGATGTTTTACGAGGTAATTTCTCTGAAGCGCTGGAGTCAGAACGCATCAAAATTCAGGGCATGAAACAAAGGATAATGAGTAAACACCGACAGGCCGTTGGGACAAATGAACGGCTTGTTTCCACCGACCAAAAGCGAAAGACACATTTG
>DAOUEM010000315.1:0-21629 GCA_034430555.1 Anaerolineae bacterium
ACGCCGTTGGCAAAGTCCAGGTGCACGGCCGAGAAGGCGCCACCGTCTTCAACCTGCCGGAAGACGGCTTCCCCCTGGTAGAAAGCCCGCCAGCGCGCCCACCAGGTTTCGTAGGCTTCCGGCGAGGCGACCGAAGGCACCAGCACCACGATATCCAGGCAGCTATCCGGCGTGGCGATACCCTCGACCCCGCCCCCGGCCTGTTCCTGGCCGCGCGCGCAGGAATTGACCAGCAGCACGGCTTCCACGGCGGACTGGGCGGCGAAGTGATCGGTGATGGCGCGGGCGGCGGCGGCGTGCGCCTCGGTGGGATAAAAGGCGCCGAGTTTCATGCTTCTTCCGACTGTTTATCGGCCAGCCCGAAACGCGCGGCGGTCTCGTCGCAGGGCAGGCTGAGGCAGCGCGCGATCTGCTCCAGGTGATCCAGGTCGTGCAGCGGGACCTGCATGGCCTGCTCCAGCAGCGTGTATTCGCCGTACTCCGGGTGCACGCCGGTACGCGCCCAGTCGGCGTCGGCGCGTTCCTCCAGCCAGGCGACGAAGGCCAGCCGCGCTTCCAGGAACTGCTCGTAAGCGACATTTAAATCCTGGTTGGCGTAGTCGCGCTCCTCGACCAGCTTGAGGTGGTCGAAGGGTTCCAGCTCGGGGCGATCCTCCGCCAGGATTTGTTTGGCGCGGTTGAAGAATATCTCCTCATAGTCGCGCAGGTGGCACATGATGTGGATCACGCTCCAGCCGGCAGGGCCGTCGGTGGCGACGGCGGCCCGTTCCTGGGTCACGCCGCACAGCACGGTATCCAGCAGGACGGGCGTACGCTTCAGGGAGCGGATAAACCGCTCTGGAGTCAGCATGGTCATCAGGCAGTTCCTCGTTTATCAGGGTTAAGGTTCCCGGCCAGCGGGAACCCCGTCAACAATGGTCATGAGTGCTCAGTCCGGGACGGGCAGGCGGTCGGCGGGAGTCAGGCGGCGGTGGCGCCACCACACTTCCCACACGCGCAGCGCGGCCTCCCGGTTGACGCGCCAGTCGAGCTTGCTCTGGCCGTGCTCGCGCTCTTTGAAGTGGATGGGCACCTCAAACACGCTGTACCCGAGCTTCTCGGCCACGTAGATCATCTCCGCCTGGAAGATGTAGCCGCTGGAATGGACACGGTCCAGGTCCAGGCCCTGCAGGACGCGCCGGTTCCAGACCTTGTAACCGCCGGTGGCGTCCCTGGTGTGGGTGCGCAGGATGGTCCAGATATACACCCGGTTGGCCCACCAGCTCAAGAGCTTGCGCTCCCAGCCCCAGGCGGTATCCAGGCTGCCGCCCCTGGCGTAACGCGAGCCCAACACGATGTCGTAATCCGCCGCCCGGTCGACCATGACCGGCAGCTTATCCGGCGGGTGGGAAAAATCGCAGTCCATCTGGGCGATGAGGTCCGCGCCCATTTCGATCGCTTTCCGAAAGCCCGCTTTGTAAGCCTGCCCCAGGCCCTCTTTTTCCATCCGGTGCAGCACGTGCACCCGGCCGGGATGCTCTCCGGCCAGCGCATCGGCGATCTGGCCGGTGCCATCTGGCGAGTTGTCGTCCACGACCATGATCTCCAGCCCGTCGATGGGCAGGGCCAGCAACGTCTGCACCATCGGCGTGACGTTCTCAGCTTCGTTGTACGTAGGGACCAGGACCATTACCTTCGTCATGTATCAGGCTCCTGATGCGCAGAACAATAAGCGCCCTCGTTACGAAGCCTCGCGGCGAGGGCGGGGCTGACGCCCGGTGCCTAACTATAGCGGGCGGGGGCAGGGAGGGCAAGATGTCACCCGGTGTCAGCGAACTGTCAGCCAGCGGAAGCAAATTGTTTTATAATGAAAGGTGTAAGCGACCGCGTTGGACAATCATGCATGGAGCGATACAGCCTATGGATCAGACCGGTGCGTTGTTCGTACTTGGCTTTTTTATCATCGTCGGGCTGGGACTGCTGTTCTCGGCCATTCGCATTGTCACGGAATACGAGCGCGGCGTGATCTTCCGGCTGGGGCGGGTGGCGGGCGGCCCGCGCGGGCCGGGCCTCTTCCTGGTGATCCCGTTCATCGACCGCATGGTCAAGGTGGACCTGCGCGTGGTCACGCTGGACATCCCGCCGCAGGACTGCATCACCAAGGATAACGTCACGGTACGCGTCAACGCGGTGCTGTACTTCCGCGTGATCGATCCCATACGGGCCGTGATCAACATCCGCAACTTCACGCAGGCCACCGTCCAGATCGCCCAGACCAGCCTGCGCAGCGTGGTCGGGCAGCGCGAGCTGGACGAACTGCTCGCCAACCGCGACGAAGTCAACAACGACCTGCAGCACATCATCGATGACCAGACCGATCCCTGGGGCGTCAAAGTCAGCATCGTGGAAGTTAAGGATGTGGAACTGCCGGAAGTCATGAAGCGGGCGATGGCGCGCCAGGCCGAGGCCGAACGCGAAAAACGCGCCAAGATCATCCACGCTTCGGGCGAGTTCGAGGCGGCCAAGCAGCTCCAGGAAGCGGCCACCCTGATCGCCAAGGAGCCGTCCGCTTTACAGCTTCGCTATTTGCAGACGCTGACCGAGATCAGCGTGGAGAAAAACTCGACGATCATCTTCCCGCTGCCCATCGACCTGATCACGCCGCTGCTGAAGCTCATCGACAAAAAAGGGGCGGAATAATCCGCTGCCGATTCGAGGTCGGGCCTGTCCATGTGACCGGTCCGACCACCGGCTTGAAAAAAGAGTTTACTGGAGTTTATTGTGCGCCGTGCCTGGATTGTAATCACCCTATTGATGTTCGCCGCGCTGGCCTGCAACCTGAACGAGCAGGCGCCACCATCCGACGTTGGGTCGGCAGTCTCCGTCACCCCGCTGGTGCTGCCGACAGTCACCCCGGAGGACACTCAAAGCGCGGTCATGGTGGACCCGTCGGCCACCCTGCCGCCGGCCCAGCCGCCCACACCCCTGCCGCCGACAGCCGTGCCGCCGACGGCCGTCGCGGCCGTCGCCTGCGACGTGGTCATCCAGCACGCCATCAACCGCATCGACGAGGTCTGCGCCGGGACCGGGCGCAACCAGGCCTGTTACGGCCACGACCAGGTGATCGCCTGGCTGCAACCGGGGGCTTCCGGCATCTTCCAGAACCCCAGCGACCTGATCAACCTGGTCGACCTCAGCCGCCTGGATACCGGCCCCTACAACCCGGACGGCGACCAGTGGGGCATCGTCCTGCTGCGCGTGCAGGCCGACCTGCCCGATACGCTGCCCGGCCAGGCCATCACTTTTATCGCTTACGGCAGCGCCACCATCGAAGACGCGGGCGGCCCCATGCCCATGCAGACGGTGTACATCAACACCGGCCTGGGCGATCCCACCTGCAGCACCGCGCCCGAAGCCGGCGTGCTCATCCAGAACGACAGCGGGGCCATCGCCAACCTGACCGTCAACGGCGTGGACCTGGCGATTGGCTCGACGGTGCTGGTGCAGGCCCAGCCCAACCGGGAGATGGTGCTCTCCGTGCTGGAAGGGCGCGTCGATGCCCTGGCGCTGGGGCAGCGGGCCATCGCCGCCGCCGGGGCGGAAATCCGCGTGCAGCTTGGCGCGGGCCTTCGCCTGCTGGAACCGAGTCTGCCGCCGCGACTGGCCGCATTGGATGCCGCCCGTTTACAGGCCCAGTCGATTGCGCCGCTGCTGCAAGCCCTGCCATCCCGCATCACCATCCCACAGCCGCTCTCCAACCTGGAACTGAACCTGCCGCCGCTGATCGCCACGCGCCTGCCCCAGATCGCCACGGTGCGGCCGGTCACGCTGCCCCCCGTGATCGTGCCGACGCTGCCCCCGGCCATCGTGGTGCCGACGCTGCCCCCGACCATCGTGGTGCCGACGCTGCCGCCAACTGCGGTACGACCGACTGCAGTGCCGCCGGCTATCGTCATCCCGACGCTGCCCCCGATCAACGTGGTGCCGCCGCGCGTGACGCTCACGCCTACGCGCACACCGTCCATCACGCCGACGCCGTTTTCGCTGCAATTCAACCCGAACCTGAACCTGCCGGTCGTCCCGCTGCTGCCGACCGCCACCCCGATCATCGTGCGCTGAGCTGTTGGGAGTCGCGTCAGGTAAACGTGAGGGTTCCATCAGACAATCGTCACCCAATCGTCCTGCAATCCAGACGAGATTCGTGCGAAAATAAAGACAATTCCATCCGGTAACAATTTTAGTGGTTGAGAGGTTTTTCAAATGCGTCGATTCATCCTTTTTGGCACCGCCTGCCTGGTGGCGCTGACGCTGTTCGCCTGGGGGCCGGGAGTCCGTCCGGCGCTGGCGGAGCGCGGCAACCGCTGGACGGGCGAGTATTTTACCAACCGGGACCTGGGTGGCGGTCCGATCCACGTGCGGCTGGACCCGGCCATCGCCTTCGATTGGGGCGGCGGCAGCCCGGTGCCGGGCATCGTGCCTACGGACAACTTTTCCGTGCGCTGGAGCGGCAGCCAGACCTTCCCCGAAGGCGGGGAGTACACCTTCCTGGCGGCCTCCGATGACGGCGTGCGCGTTTACGTGGACGGGCGGTTGATCATCGATGCCTGGTACGACCAGATGCGCACCCTGCACACCGGCCAGGCGTCACTGTCGGCGGGCCTGCACTACATGCGTGTGGAATACTACGATGCCGGCGACGCGGCCTCGATCAGCGTGCTGTGGCGTCCGGCCAATGCCCTGGTGCCGCCCGGCGGCTGGGAGGGCACCTTTTTCGCTAACCGCGATCTCTCCGGGGGCGGCGTATCCGTCGGCGTGGTTCCGTCGCTCGATCACAACTGGGGACCCGATTCGCCGCTGCCGGGCAGCATCCCGCCGGACGACTTCAGCGCCCGCTGGTACGGCTTCCCAGAGCTGGCTGGGGGCACCTACACCTTCGTCGCCTGGGCAGACGACGGCATCCGCGTGCGCGTGGCCGGGCAAACGGTCATCGACGCCTGGAGTCCGGCCATCTACCAGGAGCACCGCGGCACCGTCACCCTGGCACCCGGCATCAACACGGTGCAGGTCGAATACTTCGAAGGCGGCGACCAGGCGCGCGTCTACGTCTACTGGATACATGAGAGCGGGCCGGCACCTGCTGCCCCATCCACCGGCGGCAGCGTGGTCCCGCCCAGCAGCGTGACGGCCACCATCACCACGGCACGGCTGAACGTGCGCAGCGGACCGGGCGTCGGCTGGCCGATCCTGGCCCGCGTGAGCGAGTTCGAGGTTTATACCGCCATCGGTCGCAACAACGACAAGACCTGGGTGCAGATCAGCGGGCCGGGCTTCACCGGCTGGGTGAGCGGCCGTTACGTCCGTCTGAGCGCCGACATTACGCTGCTGCCGCTGGCCGAAGTGAGCGGCGGGGGCAATTCGTCCGTGCTGCAGGTCCAGGCCAACTACAGCCTGCGCATCCGGCGCGGGCCGGGCACGAACCAGGCCCGAGTCGCGGCGCTGCGCTCCGGCGAGGCAGCCACCGTGATCGGGCGCACGGCCGATTCGTCCTGGCTGCAAATCCGCACCTCGGCGGGCGTGCAGGGCTGGGTCAACGCGCCTTATGTCTCATTGGTGGCCGGCGGCCCGCCGCTGAGCAGCATCCCGATCACCGGGTAGGGCCAGCGAACGGTCGATCACAAACGTCAGGGACGCGCCGGCGGGCTGAGGCGCGTCCCCTGGCTCACCCACTTGCCCCCGGCCTCTTTTGCCTCTACAATCTATAAAAATCGAGGTAAACCTTTAGAAAACTATCAATTATGACCAACGACGCGACCCCTCATGAATGGGTCAGCCTGCGCGAGGCGGCCGATATCCTGGGCGTGCACCCGGCCACCGTCCGCAACTGGGCGGACCGGGGCGACCTGCCCACGCGGCGCACGCCGGGCGGGCACCGGCGCTTCCGCCGCAGCGATTTACAGCAGTGGGTGAAAACCCAGGAATCGCCGCCGCCGGCGGAAGTCCAGATGCTCATCCAGAACGCGCTGGGCCGCATGCACCGCCGCATCTCCGACGGCGAGATGGCCCGCCTGACCTGGCACGCCGACCTGGACGACGAAGCCCGCCGCCTGATGCGGCAAAACGGGATGCACGTGCTGGACGCCTTGCAGCGCTACCTCTCCAGTCCCGCCAACGCGCCGGAGCCGCTGGCCGCCGTGCGCCGCCTGGGCGAGGACTACGCGTCATTCCTGATCGCGCAGGGCTTAACCCTGTCGGAAGTCATGGAGGGCTTCCTGCTCTTCAGCGACTTTTTGCACGAGTCGGCGCTCAACATCATCGAGCTGGTAACCCTGCGCGCGCCGGGCGAGTGGCTGACCCTGCTGCGGCAGGTGCGGCAGTTTACCAACGAGCTTTTGCTTAGCCTGACCCGCGTCTACCAGCAATCTGGAGAATAACAACGGCTGATGAGCGCTCACTTCTTACGGCGATCTCGTATCCTGCCGCTGGCCCTGGCCGCCCTGCTTCTCCTGGCGGCCTGCGGGACCCGGCCGGCGGCCGTCCCCATCCCCACAGCGGTGCAGCTGCCGACCATCACCCCGACCCCCGTGCCGACGGTGGTGCCGCCCACGATCACGCCGCTGGTGATCACCCGGCCGCCGCTGCTGCCGACGGCCACCCGCGCCACCAGCACCCCCACCTCCACGCCCAGTCCCACCGAGGAGGTGCTTTACGTGGAGGATGTCTCCAGCGAAAATGCCCGCCTGCTGATCGACCTGCACGATAACTGCCGGCCGCAGGTCACCACCGTCACGGCGGTGATCCGCAGCGTGGTCCCGATCACGAGCGTGACGATCAACTGGCTGTGGCAGGGACAGTTCGCCAGCCGAGCGGGCATCCCCATGCAGTCGACGGCGCGCGCCGATTGGACCGCCGAACTGGGACCGTTCCGGCGGACCGGCATCGTCGTTTACTGGGTGGCCGCGCGCGACAGCAACGGGGTCGAAGTGCGCTCCGAGGAATACCTGCTGGAAGTGGCCGCCTGCACCGCCGATACGCCCACGCCACTTCCCACCGGCGGGCCGGTGCCCACCGCCACACCGCCCTACGGGGAAGAACTCAGCGTGCATGCGCTGGACCTGGCGATCACGGTGGCCAACACCGAGGCCGTCACCCTCGTGCTGGGCTGGGAAGGCGGCGTCCCGCCCTATACCCTGGACCGCGTGACGCAGCCGAACCACGGCGCGGTGGGCGGGGCCGGGCCATCGCGCATCTACTTCCCGGAGCCGGGCTACGAGGGACCGGACAGCTTCACCTTCCGCGTATTGGATGGCAACGGGCAGGCTTCGACGGGCACGGTCTTCATCGAGGTGAGGCCGGGCGCGCCGCCGCCGCCGGTCGAACCGGTAGAAGAGGAGCCGGTGACCACCCGCCCACCGCCGACCGTGGCCGCACCGCCGTCGCTGACCATGACGCCGGCACCAACATTGAATGTACCAACCCTGCCGCCGGGCGGATAGGATCAGCACCCAAAAACCTGAAGAATCAAAACGGGGCGTTCACGGCAATTCTCTCCCATGAACGCCCCGTATTTTTGTTTATCGACTGGTCTATTCCCGCGTCAGAATGTGAGTGACCACCGTCGCGCCGGTGCCGCCGATGTTCTGCGTCATGCCGATAGCGGCGTCCGGCACCTGGTTCTGACCGGCCTGCCCGCGGAGCTGCGTGACCAGGTCGGCCAGCTCGTAAACGCCGGTCGCGCCGACCGGGTGCCCGCGCGCCTTCAGCCCACCCATGGTGCTGATCGGCACGCTTCCATCGATGGCGATCGCGCCTTCGCGGGCCAGGTGGGTAGCCGTGCCCGGCTCGGCGAAGCCCGCCGCCTCCAGGCTGAGGGCGGTCATGATCGAAAAGGCGTCGTGCACCTCGAAGACGTCCACATCCCCCGGCCCAAGACCGGCCTGCGCGTAGGCCTTTTGTGCGCTGGCACGGGCGGCATCCAGGCTGAGCAGGTCGCGCCGGTCGTCCAGGTTGAGGCAGTCGGTGGCGGAGGCGCTGGCCTTGACCCGGATCGGGTCCACGCCCAGGTCGCGGGCCACTTCCAGCGGGGCCAGGATAAGCGCCGCCGCGCCGTCGCAGATGGGCGAACTGTCGTAGAGATTGATGGGCGGGGCGATCACGGGCGCTTTGGCGTAAATTTCCGGAGAGATCGATTTGCGAAACATGGCGTTGGGGTTGTTGACGGCGTTTTTGTGCGCATTGAGGCTGAACTCGCAGAAAGCCTCGTGCGGCACCTGGTATTCGTGCATATAGCGCTGCATGAGCAGGGCGTTGAGCGCCACGAAGGTGATGCCGTGCGCCACCTCGTAATCGGCGTCGGCGGCGGTCGCCAGGCCGGAAGTCACCTCGTGACTGGTGGCCTCGGTCATCTTCTCCACGCCGCAGACGGCCACCACGTCGGCCATGCCGCTGGCCACGGCCCGCACGCCCGCCTGAAAGGCCGCCCCGCCGGAGGCGCAGGCCGCTTCCACCGTGGCCGCTTCGATGCCGCGCCAGCCGCAGGTATCGGCCAGCAGCGCGCCAAGCTGGGCCTGATCGCTGAGGCGCGAGGCCAGCATATTGCCGACGAACAGCGCCTCCGGCCTGTCGATGCCGGCATCGGCCACGGCGGCAGTCAGCGCCTGGTAAGCGAGTTGGCGCAGGCTGGTGTCCCACAGCTCGCCGATCGGAGTCTGTCCTAAACCAATAATACATACGTCTCGCATAGGTTAAAACCTGTACTTTCAGCACGCCGGCCACCCGATCCGTAGACAGGTCGACAGGCGGCGCGACGGCACCTACAAAAACGACTCCCAGGGATACCCTGCCGGTGGCAGAACGGCCCTGCGGCCTCTCTTATAACACATTGGGACTCTCAGAAACTACCAGATTGACTCAGGAGGCGAAAAAGTCGTCCAGCCGGCGGCGCACCTCGTCCGGCATCCAGTGATGGCTGCCATCCAGCACCAGCACGCCGGGGTTATCCAGCAGCCATTCGTCGTGGCGGGCCTCCAACTGCGCCAGGTAATCCAGGCTGACGCCGGCTTCTTCATCACGATGACGCACCTGCAGGCGGCGCAGGCATTCGGCGGCGGGGGTGCGCAGGTAGAGGATGGCATCCGGCCGGGGGACGTGGGCCGCGATGGCGTCCCAGAACTGGCGGTAGACTTCCCACTCCAGGTCGTCCATGGCGCCCTGCTGGTGCAGAGCCGGGGCGAAAACGTAGCGGTCCGTGCCGATGCTGCGTTCCGCGACCAGGTAGGGCGTATCGTTACGCGCGGCCAGGGCCTGCACGCGGGTGAAAAAGGTGCAAATCTGGAAGGTAAAGGACCAGCGCGCCATGTCGTCGTAAAAGCGCTCCAGCATGTTGACGGGAAAACGCGTCTGCCAGACGTCGACCGGCTCCGGCACGAAGGTGAAGGCGGCGGCAGAGGCCAGCGCCTCGCCCAGGGTGGTTTTGCCGCTGGCGATGTTGCCTTCAAGATGGATCAGCATGAGCAGACGATCTCCAATCGGGCGCGGGTCGGGCGCGCGCCAGAGGTGAGGCACGAATCAGCCCAATCGGCGGCAGATTATACCCCCTTCTGCCAAGCAGCGGAAAACAACAGCAAACCGCCCCGATGCCGCGGCCAGACGCCCAACAAGCGCGGCGTCTGCCGAAGCAGCCGGACGGCATTTGATCCAGGACCGTATGGTGAGGGAGCCATTACCCCGCAAAAAATCAGGCGATGCTCTGGTGAGGTTCTTCCACCATCTGCTTCGCCTGGGTGATGATGTCATTCAGGGAATCGAGAAAATGGCTGGCGCCCAAGATTTCCAGTAAAACCGGGTCCCCGTCCTCGCTCACATGCATGACCATCGTGCCAAACATCTCGGCACGGGCGGCGTGTTTATGCGAGAACCATACCAGTAACACGTCGTCTTCCTGATCGTACCTTAACTGCGGGTCCACAGGCGCGACCTCCTGCTCAACTTACAGCACAGAGAATCTGTCTGTATTTGTATCATTCTAACATATTCAATTGGAGAAAACTACCAAATCGCCCCGGCGTTAAGCGATTTTAAGGTGGACAAGGACCATAGTACGGGCTTTTTCCAGGCGCGGTAGGCGCCCCGTAACCGGCTGATTTACGTTCCGGCAAAGGCCTTTGCCGATGGTAAAGGTCGCCAGCGGGTAAGAGCGGCCATCATAACCGGCCGGTTGCGAGCCGTCCAGGGTGATGTCGGTCAACGGTTGCTGCGGCGGCCCACTGCTACCGCGGTCACCTGCCGCCGTGTTCGATGGCGGCGCGCACCTGCCCGGCCAGCGCGCCCAACTCGGCGCTGTAGAGCAGGTCCAAGGTACGCGGGCGGGACAGCGGGACGGCCACCCGCGCCATGATCCGGCCGGGACGTGGACTCATCACCAGCACCTCGTCGGCCAGCAGCACGGCCTCGCTGATGTTGTGCGTCACCATCAGGATCGTCTGGCCGGTGGCGGCCCACAGGCGCAGCATGTCCAGGCTGAGGCGCTCGCGGGTCAGGGCGTCCAGCGCGGCGAACGGCTCGTCCATCAGCAGCACTTCCGGCTGGGAGACCAGGGCGCGGGCGATGGCCACCCGCTGGGCCATACCGCCGGACAGCTCCGCCGGGAAGGCATCGGCAAAGCCGGACAGGCCCACCTGCTCGACCAGGGCCAGGGCGCGCCGCTGGCGCTCCCGCGGGGCGATACCGGCCAGCTCCAGCGGCAGGGTGATGTTGACCAGCGCGCTGCGCCAGGGCATCAGGTTGGCCTGCTGGAAGACCACGCCGATCTGGCGGTGCGGGCCGTCGATGCGCGCCCCTTCCAGGAAAGCGCTGCCATCGGTGGGCGGCATCAGCCCGGCCAGGATGCGCAGCAGGGTCGTTTTGCCGCAGCCGCTCGGCCCGACCAGCACCACGAAGGCCCCCCGGCTCACGGTGAAGGACACCCGGTCCAGGGCCTGGACGGGAAGCCCGCTGCCATTCATGCCAAAGGTCTGGCTGATCTGGTCGGCGCGCAGCACGCTGTCAGAGGATAAGTGACTCATAGGGTTCGCCGATCGGGACAGCCCGCTGCCCCGCGCCAGCCGGTAAGTTACGGCAGGAAGTCGTTGGTGTAAGCGCCGGTCAGGTCGAACGGCTCCTGGATGAAGCCGATATCCACCAGCACGTCGAGCGTCACCTGCCACGACTCCGGGTCGGTGAGGCCCAGGCGCGGCGCGTCCCAGAGCGCCATGCTATTGCGCAGCACCTTCATCTGGATGACCTCGGCGGGGTCGAGGACGGCGGTCAGGGAGCCGAGCATCTGGCCGGCCTGCTCCGGTGTGATCGCCAGGCCGTCCTCGACGGCTTGGGCCAGGGCGCGCTGCACGTCCAAGGCCGCGATCGACACTTCCAGGCGGCTGCCGCCCTGGGGCAGCGTCTCCACGTAGGGACGGCTGGCTTCCAGGGCCGCGTCGGGATCGGCCAGGGTGTCGGCCAGCCCTCGCGACAGGGCGCTGACCATGCCGCGCACCAGGTCAGGATCGTCGGCGATGGTCTGCTCGTTGGTGACCAGGCCGTTGGCCACCAGGTCGGCCAGCGGCGAAATCTCGATGATGGTCACGTCGGTGCACTGGTCGGCGATCTGCACCGGTTCGTTGGCGACGTAAACCACCGCCGCCTCGACACGTTCCGCGCAGATCATGGCCGGGGCGTTGAAGCCGATCTCCTCGATCTGGAGGTCGGTCTCGGCCAGGCCGCTGGCCGCCAGCAGCGCCCGCAGCCCGCTCCAACTGGCCCCGAAGCGCCCCGGCACGCCCACCGTGCGCCCGGCCAGGTCCGCAGGGCTGGTGATGCCGCTGGAGACCGGGGCCACAATCGCCACCGGGAAGCGCTGCCACCACTCGAAGACATAAACCAGCGGCCGCCCGCCGGCCCGCGCCAGGATCACCTGCTCGCCGCTGATGATGCCGAACTGCAAATCGTTCACGGCCAGCCGCTCCGCGCCGACGTTTTCGTCGCCGTATTCCAGCACGACGTCCACGCCGGCCTCGGCGAAGTATCCGCGCTCCAGCGCCATGTAAACCGGCGCGAACTGGATATTGGGGATAAAGCCCAGGAACAGCGTCAGCGTCGGCAGGGCCTGCTGGGCAGCGGCAGCGCCCCTGTCGGGGGCACCGACCGGGGCCAGGGCCAGGGCGGCGACCATTACCAGGGCGGACAGTGCACGTGCGTTCATCGGTTTTCCTCCCGTTGAGGTTGGGACAGTTGATCCATGGTCCAGCAAAAGCCGCAGCCATCGCCGCGTTGCCACAGGCCGCGGGCCGCGCCGCCGGGGGCCGGACGGGCTTCGCGCTCGAGCCGGTCGGCCAGCGCCAGGCGGGCCGCGTCCTCATCCGGGGAGCCTGGCAGCGTTACGGTGAGGGTCAGCTTGGTGGTATACATACGGCCACCTTTCCCCCGGTACACCTACTCGGTCGGGTATGCTTGCCGGGGTGGGTTGTCGGCGGCTTCGGGGCAAAGGTAGGGGCAATCAAGGACGCAGCCGCCGCCATAAAACAAATACCCGAACGCGAGGTTCGGGGCGAATTTTCCGGCAGATACGACCAGCCACCGCCTGACCGGCATTGGCTGTCGATTAAACCTTCTCCCATCCGGACTGTCACCGTCGGCTCTGGAGTCTCGCCAGATCCACCTGGCCCGGCCTGATGGGGCCGGAGCGGGTCGCGGGCTTAACGCGTCTCACGGCGCGTCTCACCGCCGGTCGGGGATTTCACCCTGCCCCGAAGGTCGTGTGACTCAATTGGTGCTGCACTGGCGCCATTGTAGCGCAGGCCACCCGTTTGGGCAAAAGCAGGCCCGCGGCCCGCCCCCTCTCCGCCGCGACCGATCCCGCCATGATCAGCCCTGGCGGGCACGCGCCTGCCAGCCCAACAGCCAGCGCTCGGCCAGCGCCACCAGCCCGTACAGCGCCAGCGCCAGCGCGGCCAGGGTCAGCACGGCCACGATCATCAGCGGCGTATCGAACACGGCCCGCGAGGAGTTCACCAGGAAGCCCAGGCCCGCCCGCGCGCTGACGAACTCGCCGACCACCGCCCCGATCACCGACAACGTGGCGCTGACTTTCAAGCCGCCCATCAGCACGGGCAGGGCGGCGGGCGCTTCCAGGTAGCGGAAGGTCTGCCAGCGGGAGGCTTCCAGGACGCGCATCAGGTCGTGCAGCTCCGGGGCCACCCCCCGCACGCCGACGATGGTATTAACCAGCATGGGAAAAAACACGATCAGCGCGCAGATCAGCACCTTGCTCGTCAGGCCGGAGCCGAACCAGATCACCAGCAGGGGGGCGATGGCCACGATCGGCACGGCTTGCAGGGCGACCAGATAGGGCGTGATGAGCTGCTCCAGCAAAGCGCTCTTGGCGACCAGGTAACCAAGCAGCAGGGCCGCGCTCGCCCCGGTGGCCAGTCCCAACAGCACCGCTTGCAGCGTGGTCCAGGTATGCCGCAGCAGCGAGCCGTCCGCGACGACGCCCACCAGCCGCGCGCCGACCTCGGCGGGAGCCGGCACCAGGAAAGCCGGGTAGGCCTCGCTGCGGAACAGGACCTCCCAGCCCGCGATCAGCAGCAGGGCCACCACGGGCATGAGCAGGACTCGCCCCCAGTTAGGCATGTGAGTGCGCATGACGATCACCCATCCCTCAAACAACGGTCGCGCCGGCAGGTGGTAGGGGCGATTCGATGAATCGCCCGGCGGTGCTTCGCCCTCGGTCGAGGTAACGCCGCGAGTATAGCAGCGCGGCGGGAGTCTGTGCTACTATCATTGGGCAGCGGCGATGCAGCGACGTTTATCCAAACACCTGGCAGGAGCACACATGAGCAAGCTGGGTTTACGTCTGGACGGCGAGATGCCCCTGGCGGGGATGATCGCCGCGCGCCCGCGAGTGGTGGTCACGCGCGACGCGGCGGCGCTGGCGGCCCTGCACGAAGCCCTGGGCGACCGCTGCCTGCTGATCGCGGGGGTGACACCGTCCGACGCGGCCACCTGGGGCGATTTCTGGACAGGGCAGGCCGATCAAGACCTGGACCGGGCGCTGGACCTGTGGTGGGCAGCCGCCGGGCAGGCCGTGGCCGCGGCCCCCTTCGCCTACTGGATGGCGTTCGAGGGCGTGTCCGGCGAAACCGATGCTGCTGCCTATACCGCCTTTGAAGCGGCCCGCGTGGAGCGGCTGGCCGAAGCGGGGGGCCGGGCCTGTATCGGTAACTTCACCACCGGCCACCCCGATCCGCTGGACCCGGTCTGGGCCGAATTCCTGACGGCCTGCCGGGCGGCGCGGCGACACGGCGGTCTGCTCGGCTTGCAGGAGTTCGGGGCGCTGTACATGTGGACCGGCTACGCCTCCAACGCCTGGACGGGCGACGGCTTCCGGCTGGAGCGGAAGTTCCCACCGGATCACCAGATCGAGGCCGATCTGTGCCTGCATTACCGGGCCTTGTACCGGCTGCTGCTGGAACCGGCGGGCCTGGGCGCGCTGCCGCTGGTGATCACCGCCTGCGGCCTGGGCCGGACGGCGGACGCCATCACGGCGGCGCTCAGCGTGGACGGGGCGCCGACCGGCGGCTGGTTAAGCTGCGGGCCGACCTGGCGCCAGCGCGACGGAGAGCAAAACGCGGCGGATTTTTACCTGCGGCAGCTCTTGTGGTACGAGGCCCAGATCGCGCGCGACCCCAGCGTGATCGGGGCGGCGGTGGCCGGTTGGGGCGCGTCGGACGAGTCGAATGATGGCGCCGTCACCGGCGACCTGGCCGAGCTGCTGCTGGCGGCCATCAGCGCCGGGCCGGACCCGGCGGCGTCCCTGCACCCGGAGCCGGTCGATCTCGGCCTGCCGCCTACGGTCCTGGCCCTGGATGCGGCCCCGGATACCACTGAGGTCGATCCGCCCGCCGGAACACCCGCCGACGACGGCCAACGCTACACCATCGCGGTGCGCCACCCGGAAATCTTCGATGCGCTGTGGCAAGAAGGCGAACCGCTGGCCCACGAAGGACGCGCCCGGCTGTCCTGGCAGGAAGCCGGCGGGCTGTTTGTTATACAGACGGACGACAAGGCCCTGTGGGGGCGGCTGTACCAATACGGGCAGATGCTGGCCCAGCAGATCGATACCGGCATCGAGGCCGGCACGATCGACCTGGCGGATTCCGAGCCTTAACCGGCGCGGTTGGTACAATAGACATACATGCAGCCCGCCGCGTGCGGATAACCGAAATCCCGGCACTGAAAAATGCCTGCTGAAAGTGTGATCTATGACCGAACGGCTTTATTACACCGACTCGACCCTCATCACCTTCACCGCCCGGGTGGTGGAAACGCTGTCAGACGGCGGGCGTCCGGCCCTGGTCCTGGACCGGACGGCCTTCTACCCGACCAGCGGCGGCCAGCCCTTCGATACGGGCCGCCTCGACGGGCGGGCGGTGGTCGAGGTGTGGGTGCGCGAGGCGGACGGGGCGGTGGTGCACATCCTCGACGGGGAAAAGGCCGCTGATTGTCCCGCTGGCTCGACGGTGGAGGGGGTCATCGATTGGGCGCGGCGCTTCGACCATATGCAGCAGCACACCGGGCAGCACATCCTGACGCGCGCCTTCATCGAGACGGCGGAGGCGCCCACCGCCAGCTTCCACCTGGGGGAAGACGCCGCCACCATCGACGTGGACCGCGCCAACCTGACCCCGGCCCTGGTCGAGGCCGCCGAGACGTTGGCGAACCGGGTCGTGACGGACAACGTACCGGTGCGCGTCTGGTTCCCCGCGGATGAGGAGCTGGCCGGCCTGGACCTGCGCAAACAACCCGAGGTCGACGGCAGACTGCGCGTGGTGGCCATCGGCGATTTTGACGCGACGGCCTGCGGCGGCACGCACGTCACCGCCAGCGGCGCGGTCGGGCCGATCAAGGTCACGCGCACGGAACATTACAAGGGGCTGACCCGCATCGAATTTCGCTGCGGCGGGCGTGCCCTGGCCGACTACCGGCAGAAACATGCCATCATCAGCCGGCTGGCCGCCGAGCTGAGCACGGGCCTCTGGGAGCTGCCGGACAGCCTGGCGCGGCTGCAAGCCGACAACAAGCAGCTCCGCGCCGATTTACGCGCCGCCCGCCAGTCGCTGCTGGTGCTGGAAGCGGGAGAGCTGTGGGCCGCCACCCCGGCCCAGGACGGTCTGCGGGTGGTGGTCCGTGCCTTCGCCGCCGCCGCACGCGATCCCGCCGAACTGCGCCCGCTGGCCAGCCGCCTGGCCGAACAGCCCCGGACGGTGGCGCTGCTCGGCACGGCGGGCGACAAGACGCAGATCGTGATGGCCCGCTCGGCAGACCTGCCCGACCTGGACATGGTGCCGCTGCTGCGCGGCGCGACCGGGGCCCTGGCCGGCGGCGGCACAGGACCGGGCGGCGGCCGTCCGGAATTCGCCCAGGGGGGCGGGGGGCCGGCGGCGCTCCCGGCCCTGGAAACGGCCTTGCAGGCGGCCGCCACCGCCATCCAGGCGCGCCATCCAGGCGACCGTACGTGAATAAGGAGAGTAGAGGCGCTATGCAGGAACTTGCCGACAATGTCGTCGTATCGACCGAATTCCGCCGGATCAACGTGGTGGCCATCGCCACCGGCAGCGGCATCGTGTGCATCGACGTACCGCCCATCCCCCGCGAGGCGCGTTACTGGCGGGCGCTGCTGCTGGAACACTTCAAACAACCGATCCGCCTCCTGATCCTGACCGACGCCAACCGCGACCGGCTGCTCGGGGCGCACTGGTACGAGGAAGCGCGCATCATCGCCCACACGGCCGCGCACACCGCCATCAAAGCGCTGCCCAACACGTTCGTGGACCAGGCCGCCGATGCCATCGCCGAGAACAGCGACGAGCGCATCTCCTTCTCCGGGGTGCGCCTGCGCCTGCCGAGCGTCACCTACAGCGAGCGCATGACCGCCTACGTGGATGATTTCCCGGTGCCGCTGCTGGCGATGCCTGGCCCCACGCCGGGGAATACCTGGATCCACCTGCCGGAGGCGGGTGTGGTCTTCACCGGGGACAGCGTCGTGACCGGCCAGCCGCTGCACATGGGCCAGATGCAAAGCAAATCCTGGCTGAACAGCCTGACGGTGCTCCGCCGGTCACGCTTCGTGGCGGACGTGATCGTGCCGGGGCGGGGAAAGCTGGCCCAGAAAGAGGACACGCAGGCGATCTCCGATGCACTACGCTACATGCGGCGGCGGGTGCAGCGCCTGTACCGGGCCGGGCGCCCGCGCGCCGACATCGCCGAGATCGTGCCCAGCGTCGTCGAGCAATTGGTCCCGCAGGCGGCCCGCGACGAAGAGCTGCCCCGGCGGTTCAGGATCGGGCTGGAATCGATCTACGACGAACTGCGGCTGGAAGATGAAACCAGGGACTGATCGCCGGCTGTGACGGGGACGTCACTTTCGCCGGGCCATCAAACTGCATACAATGATACGCACCAGCGAGCCTGGCGCCGGGTCGAGGAGTGGGTGATGGCCAACGTGAACCTGAACGACGCGCTGTGGGAGATCAACAACGAATACCGCAAGCGGCTCAGCCTGCTGATGGGGCACATGAAGCTCCTGGAGCAGTTGCTCAAGATGCAGGGCAACGCCGAGCCGGCCCTGCGGGCGGCGATCCGGCGCGTCCGCGCGACCCTGGAAGAGATGGACGCCGACCATCACGACTGGCGGCACTGCTACTTCTACCAGGCGCCGGAGGGCGATAACCGGCGGCGCATGGTCACCTCGCCGGAGGCCGTGCAACTGGCCCTGCGCACCTTTTCCGCCATGTTCAGCGACCACCTGCACGAACTGGACCGGGTCACGGCCACCATGGCCGACCTGCCCCGCCCGGCCCCCGCCATGACGCGCGTGATCAAGGGCAGCGACCTGTGGGAGATGTGCCTGGACGGCGTCGAGGCCCTGGCGACCTACGACCATTTCGTGCACGACGCCTTATCCGGCAAATCCCACCGCCTGCAGCAGATGACTTAGCGCGTCACCGTCACCGTGCCCAATACAATCGAATAGTCGACGACCGGCTGCCCATCGGCATCCGTCACCGGGATGCGGTCGTAAGCGTCCGGCTCGTACATGCCTATCTGGACGCAGTACTCGCCCGGCGGTAAATCGGCCGGGAGGGTGATGCTGAAGCGGTCGACCATGGCGGTGTTGGCCGGCCAATCGGCGGTGGGGAAGCGGCCGTCAAACGGCTGGCGGTCGTAGACGAAAAAGTCTTCGCCATTACTATGGAACAGGTGCACAAACTGCGTCAGATCGACCGCCACGGTCGGGTCGGCCTCCGTCCGCCACCAGACCGCCAGCGGCAGTTCCCCCCCCAGGACGGCCTGCGCCGGCACATCGACCCCGGCCAGGGTAAAGCCACCCTCAAAGTGGTAAGCGACCGGCTGCGGCGGCTCCGGGGCCGGATCGCCGCCGACAACCGGCAGGCTGAAGAGGATAATGGTGTCCGGCGTGAGGCGCGGGCGGTCGCCCTCCGCCACGACGGTGCCCACCTGGTAGTCCGTGTAGGCCTCGTCGACGGGATCGCTGCGCCAGGTCCACACCCGCGCCATGAACCAGTAGCTGAGCGGCAGGTCGGGGATGTCCTGCGGGATCACCAGGTGCAGGTGGCTGCGCGTGGCCAGGCCCGGCACCCAGGCCGTGGAGGGATACTCCCAGCCGCCCAGCGGGGTATCCGACTGCGCCACCGACTCGACGTCGGGGTGGGTCAGGGCGTGGATGGAAAAACTGTAGGCTTCATCCAGCCAGTCGTTCGCCCGGAAATACACCGTGACATCTACCGCGTCCCCCGGCGCGGCGACCTCGCGCGAAACAGTGTACCCCAGCATCGCCAGGTCGCTGTCTTCATAGGTCATCGACAGCCGGTACGGCAGCGCCAGCGTCTCCAACGAGGGCACCAGCCACAAATACACGGAGACCCACAGCACCCAGAGCGCCGGCCCGCCGATCAGCGCCCGTCTGAGCAGAGGCCGGTGCCGGGCTTCGATCTTCGTTTGCGCGAAAGAAAACAGGGTCGCCAGCACCACCGTCACGCCGGCCATCTCGAAAATTTCTTCCAGCAGCATGTATTTCCAGCAGTCAATGCCCAGGAATTCATGCCCGCAATAAAACCAGTCCAGGTTTACGATTCGCAGTTCCAGGCGGTGTTCGTTGGAAAAGGCATCCAGGCCCACACCGCCAAACCCCATGATCACCAGGCCCAGCACGATAAACACGAGCACGTACCGGTGCTGCCGGAACCCGGTCCAGAAGGCGACCAGCGTCAGCGCGATGATCACCACGCCGGTCACCGGGTATAAGAAGCGCCATAACAGGACGGTCTCGTGCAGCGAATAAAACTCGTCCAGGCACAAAAAAAACAACAGGCCGGCCAGGACAAGCCAGTACAGGCGCTGCCAGGGCCGGGGCCAGGTGCCGCGCCAGGCTATCAAGAGGGCCAGCAGGGCTGCCCCCACATACTGGGCGGTCGAAAATATCGCGCCGGCCGCCATCTCCGAGCGGGGGTGGAAAAACCACCCCACAAACCCACCGGGATCGTACTGCAGGATAAAGGCATAAATGATGCCCAGCGCGATTACGAACAGGGTGAGGGCGATCAGCAAACGCCGGGCGCCGGGCGAAAACACACGCCAGGTCAGCAGGGTAATCGCCACAAAATAGACCCCTGCCACCACCAAAAACAAGACGAGCAATGGAAAGAACAGCGCCATCCCGATTTTCTCCAGCCAGCAGCCAGCAGCGCAGAAGTGCAGAATAACCCAAAACCTTCTCCTTACCATCGGTAGAAGAAAGTTGGTTAAACACAAACACCAAGATTAACATTCCAGGGGGGAGAAGGCAATAGTTTTAGCCCGCCGCGCCGGTCCCAGATGGATCACAGCCGGCAGGGATCACCCGCCCTGCTTCAGCGCCCTGAGGTATCCGTAGCCGGCCTGCCGCCAGCCGGGATCGGCAGCGGGAGCGGTATTCGGTTTCGATGACGGATTCACGCAGGTTTTTTCTCCAGATAATCAGTGGTAGTGGTTTGAGGGCCGGCTCCGTTAGGATGAGGAAGTGATGACCGGACCCAATTATTAATTGTACCCTATATCGATGTACAAAGTCGTAATCAACGTGAAAACTCTCACCGACCGCTCATGATTGGGGCCGGGGGTCGGACTCAAACGGGGCGACCGGTGGGCCGCCCCGCGTATGGTTTTTGCCCTGGCGTCGATGTGTGATTGCAGCGGCGGCCCCGCTACTGGAGCGGGGTGAGCTGGTTGAAATTCATGATGCCCAGGTTGCGGCCACAGTCATTGGGGAAGGCCACCAGCTTGGGATCGGAAACGCGCCGCTCGTCCTGGTAGATGGTCACCCGGTAAACGTGGGTGTTGGGGGCGTCGGCCACCTTGATCTCCCAGCCGGAGGGGCCGTAGGCCGTCGCCCCGCCGGAGACCGTGGTCTGGATCAGCGTGGGATCGGTCACGCCTTCCAGCCGGATGACGTAGCCGATCAGCGGCTCGCCGTTCAGCCCGGTGATATACCCGCCGATGCCCTGCCAGTTGCAGGCCAGCTCCGGGTGAGTGAACTGGGCGGTGAAGATCACGCGGTTGCCCTCCAGGCCAAAGGCCATGAGGTCGGGCAGTTCCGGCGGCGCGGTCACGGTGGGGACCTGCGGCACCGGGGTCAGGGCGGGCGGGGGCGGGGTGGGCGTGGGCAACAGGCCGAGGTTAAATATCTGGGCGCGGGCGCTTTGGTAGCCCCGCCGGGCGTTGCGCACCGCTTCCAGCGCCGGTTCGACCAGCGCCGTGCCGCCGGGATAGTTGTTCGCCTGGAACTCGCACCACTGCTCCCACAGCTCGATGGCGCGGCCCGTCTCTTCCAGGCCCTCGTTGAGCGCCGCGATCACCGGGTCCAGCTCCGGGTAGGCGTTGAGGTCCTGGTCGCGGGGGATGTAAGGCTGCGGGTTACCCAGGCCAAAGGCGCACATCTGGTTCGCGCCGCGCTGGATGCTGCTCCACACGCCGGACACGATGTCCAGGCGGTTGGTGCTGAGGTCGATGTGCAGCAGCATGGCCGTCATGATGGCGTCGCGGGTGGCCCAGGGGCCGATCTCCGGCTGGTTGCCGGGCGGTCCGTCGGCCACGATGCCCCAGGCCGGCAGCAGGTCGATGCTGCCCGCCTGCCAGTCGATGAAGGTGTCGCCCAGGTTGGCGATCCAGCCCAGCGTGCCCCGGTAATTGACCTGCAGCCACCCCCCATCCGGCGAGCGCCCGGTGACCGAGACGACCTCGAAGCGCGGCACGTTGCCGATCATGAAGTAGGCGTCACTCGGCCCGGCCCGGAAGCGAATGCCGCTCTCTGGCAGGCGGATGGTGCCCTGGCCCACCGCCGCGCTGGGGCCGGCGCGCGGGCCGTTGCCCAGGTCGAATGGCTCGGTGGTCGGATCGGCATAGGGCAGGGCGTTGACGTTGCCGATGACCACCACCACGTCCTCGTGGACCCAGCCCTCCGCGCCAAAAAAGTCGATGCGGTACCAGTCGCCCCGCCGGATCGTGGTGTAGCGGCCCGTCGCGGGGACGCCCTGGCCGTAGACCAGCACGCCCACCACCGC
>DAOUEM010000316.1:0-1734 GCA_034430555.1 Anaerolineae bacterium
CCGGTAGGGACAAGGACAAGGACAAGAAATCGGCAGCGGATGGGTATGCACTGACCAGCTTCAGCTCGGTGCCCCTCGTTCCCTACTACCAGACGGATACCAGCGACTCGCGCACGGTGATCATCACCCTGGCCGGGTACTACCAGTGGGACGTCGTGACGGTCGGGTTGAAGGCGGGCACGGAATTATACTACAGCGAGATCACAGCGCCCGTGCAGCCAGACGATGGGTCTTCAGAAGAAACCAACCAGTGCCCGGAATAGGTGCAGCGACACCCGGCGGGCCACTCCGCCGGGTGTGTATTTTTTTCCGACAAAGTGTGGTCCGGTACCGGTGATCGGTAAGGAGAGCATGTGATGGTTGCAAGCATGACGGATGACGCGTTTGACGCCCTGGCCAGCCAGATCAGCCCGGCAGACCTCAAACGATTGGCTGAGGCCAAACAACAAGACAACATGCAGGCACCAGTCGTCGAATTTCCTGAGGGAGCGCCGCGATCAGACCCGGCGGTGTCGCTTGATGCCGGATGGACCACGCATGACGACCAGGCGAACCTGCGCCAGCTGCTCCTGGCCGACGACCTGGAGGACAGCGTAACCGCGCCTCGCAGCGTCAGGTGGTGGGACGTTTTCGGGCTGATCCAGATACTGGCCCTGTCGCTGGGAATGATCGGGGAGCGCACGGTCCGAAAATTCGCCGACGCAAAGGCCCGGTTCAATCGCCTGCCATCTGTCGTGCGGGGCGCGTACCTGGTCACCCTGGCAACGATCATCCTGGCCGGTGTCGGGTATTTTGTGGGCAGCGTGGCCTACGATCATGTGAAGGCGCAGCAAGGGCCGTTATTGTCGGACGCGCTCGCCGCTCCCTATGATCTGGCGGCACGGCCTGCGCCGCCGGCATCCGCCTCCGTCCAGTACCTGTTACCGGCGTCGCTGGGCAGTTATGCCCGCACGAGCCGCCCGATCACACAGCTTCAGCCATCCAGCCCAACCAACCAATGCCTGTTGGGGCTTGGCTATTCGCGCGAAGAAACCAACCCACCACTCTGCCACCGCAGTTATGGGATGGTCAGCACCGCCGCCGCCAAGTACCAGGGCGGCAACCGGTTCGTCGATGTGGCCATCGGTCAATCCCTGTCGGAGGAACAAGCCGCGCAGACGATGCTCGAACTGTTCTATCACGCGCGGCGTTATGGCCAGGTCGGCAATTTCGCGGTGGAAAGCGTCGGGGAGGTCGATTATTTCTACAGCTCAGTACGTGGATGGGTATCGTTCACGTGGGCACGCGGCCCCTGGATCTTCTCGATCTCGTCGAACCGGGTTTCAACGGTAGAGGACGTTCTGTCCGAGTTCCCCTACTGAGTCTGCGACCAGTTTCATCACTTTTCTGCTACCAGCCCTGTCCGGTCAAGAAACAACCGGACAGGGTGATTTTTACTCAGCTTTTTAAAGCCACTACCTCTGGTAGTGGTACAGGTAATCGGTTCTACCAGTACATTCATATATAGCTGCACCGAAAATGTTCATTCGGCGGTGATGTTCACCGACTCTTGCGAGCAGGTAACCTCACTTCGTAGTGTTCCTGCTTTGACCAAGAAGCCACCGCCTCTGGCGGTGGAGCTTCACTGGGGCCGGGCATCACCCCGGCTGTGTTGTTCAGGGCGCGATCGATTCCAGCGGCTCGGCGCGGTTGCCGAACACGGTCGGCGCGATGGAGTCCGGCGCGCACCACCGC
>DAOUEM010000317.1:0-14937 GCA_034430555.1 Anaerolineae bacterium
CCCGACCAGGCCCTCGACAGCGCCGCCCGGGTGCTGGCCATCACCCCTGCCCGGCGATTCACATAAAATTTAGTTCTTATTTATAAGAATTTTAGATCATAACGGCGCAGGAGAGGTTATTATAGAAGCGTGACTGTTAAGAATCCTTGTCCCGCCCAGGAAGGACATTGCCCGATGAAGGTCGGCAAGAGTGTTTTGATCGTGGACGACATGGTGGAGGCACGTACCCTGCTCCGCATACTCCTGTCCCGCAAGGGCAATTACACCGTATTCGAGGCGGAAAATGGCCAGGATGCGCTGGCCCTGGTCGCCCGACAGGTCCCCGACCTGATCGTGCTCGACTATATGATGCCGGACATGAACGGGTCGGAAATCTGCCGGCGGCTGCGCTCTAACAAGCCCACCACCGGCGTGCCAATCATCGTGCTCACGGCCCGCACCGATTACGACACGCGCGACAAGGCCCTTGATGCCGGCGCGGACATCTTTATGAACAAGCCGCTGCGCCCGGTAGAACTGCTGGAAACGGTCAATGCGCTGATCACGAAGGGCACACAACTCCCCGCCGTCAAATCCAACTTATGAGCCGGCGGCTTCGACTCGCCGCAGCCGGTACCAGGCCGAGCGCTTGACCTCGCCCGCGGTATCCACGCCTGATACCGCCTCCTCCAGGGTAAACGCAGGCGCAAACAAAGCCCGAATGTCCTCGGGTTCCAGCCCCGACCATCGATCCTCGTGCCGCCGCCGCCGCCAGGCATACAACCGCAGGAGGCCCGCCGGCGCGACCAGCCGCGTGGCATGACGGGCATACTGCTCCAGCGCCTCCCCCGAAAAAGAATGCATACAACCGATATCCAGCCACAGCGATACCGGCGGATGGCCGGGCAAAAAATCGGGGGCGGTCACGCTGGCCCGGGTAAAACGGACCTGCGCCTCGCTCAGACCGGCGGCGGCGGCCCGTGCCCGGGCCTGCCGTATGGCCGCCGCGATGAAGTCAATACCGGTCACCTGCCAGCCGTGCGCCGCCAGGTAAACCGCGCTCACCCCGGTGCCACAGCCGATGTCGAGCGCGCGCCCCGGCGGCAGCGCCCCCTGGCCTGCGACCAGCGCCTGTACCTCCGGCGGTACGATGCCGGTATCCCACGGCGGCGGTGCACCGGCCCGGTACGCCGTCTGGAAGGTCTCATAGCGCTGCTTCTTAAGATCGTCAGGGGATTCAGTCATCGACGAGTCGTCGTCCCGGCGCTTAGATGTAACCCGGGTCGTCAGGGGCATAATCATCCGGCGAAGGTAAATCGTCGTCGAACAGCTCGTCGACGTATGTTTGAAACGGGTTCCAGGATTCCTCGTCCGGCGCGGAGCGCTCGCCAGGCAACTCCTCGCCCAGCAGATCCGGCAGATCATCGCCAACCAGGCCCGATTGACCGTCGCCAACCAGGGCGGGTTCCTCCTCGCGATCGGGGCCGTCTTCCAGCCGCTTCCACCAGACCGGCACGGGCAGCTTGTGAGGCTGGTACTCCTCTTCCAGGTCCTGGACCATTTGCAGCAGGCGGTGGTTGAACTCCCGCCAGTCCTCCATGTGCAGCCCGTCGGCCACCTGGTTCATGGCGGTCTTCATGCGGATGTAGACCTGAATGACGCGCGGGTCGGACCCGCCGGGAAAATTGACCTCCACGTCGTCGCGCGCCGCCAGCCGGACCATTTGCGTGAAGGAGACGATGTCCAGCTGGGAAACCAGCGTGCGAAATGGGTACGGGTCCTCCAGGGGAGCGTCCTCCTTGGCGGGCGGCAGGCCGACGATCCACTGCGGCTCGTCCACCACCGGGATGTCCAACTGGCGCTTCACGCGGCTGCGGATCGGCTTCCAGACGCCGATGGTGAACTCCACCTTCCAGTGATCGTCCACGCCGATCATGGTGGCGAACCCGGCCACATACATCGCCATCTCGATCATGGCGTCGATAAACGTCATCGGGTCGCGCGAAAACAATACCAGCTCGTCGGTCTGCATGTTAAAGGTGAACTTGTCTATCAACGGCGTCTGGCCATACAGCGACGCGTTGGCCTCATCCACGTACAGCAGCACCGGGCGCGGGTAGAAGGTCAGAATACGCCGCAGCATGTGCAGCGTGCTGGCGTCCAGGTCATAGACGCGGTTCAACTGACGCATCGCCTCTTCGATGTCGCCGGGGTCCAGGTAGACGCGGTTTTGTTTTAGATCAGACATGATGGCCGAGTTACCTCAAACCAAAGAAGCATCCGCAGGTTTACATCGTACGTAAGGTCATCATACACGCAGACGCCGCCTGCTGCCAGTCACGGCTGTGTCCTGGCGCGTTACAGCTTCGATCCGGTGATGTAGCGGTGCAGCAGGTCCTTACGGACGAAGAGGAAAATCAGCAAACCGGCGAAAAAACCGGCGAGGTGTGCCCAGAAATCGGTGGTGTAAAAAGCATCCCCCTGCACCACCTCCAGGGCCGGAATCACCTGCTGGGCCAGCCACCACCCCAGGTACAACAGCGCCGGCAGCTTGAAGCGGATGGGGATAGGCACCACGCCGATCATCGGGATGGTCGTGATCCGGGTGCCGGGAAACAGGATCAGGAAGGCGCCCATCACCCCCGCGATGGCGCCGCTCGCGCCGATGCCAGGAATAAGCCGGTCATAGTCGTTGCCGCTGCGAATGATGATGCTGGCCGTGCTGGCGATCACGCCCGCCAGGAGGTAAAAAAGCAGGTAGCGGAGCGGGCCGCAGGCATCCTCGATACGCCGGCCAAACGCAAACAAAAAGATCATGTTGCCAAAAAGATGCCAGGAAAACGGGAAAAATAACAGCCAACCGCGCGCGTGCATAAACGTCGCCGTGATGGCGCTCAGCGCGCCGACGCCCTGGCCTTCCCGCACGGCCTGCGGAACCGTGCCGTAAATGAAATGGGAGATGACCTCGGCTTCGATCTCGCCGTAAACGGTATTGTAGGGCGGCGTGAAAAACAGCAGCTGTACTTCCGTATGGAACCACACGGCGACGTTCAGCAGGATGATGATGATGGTCATCCAGGGCAGCGTCTGGTAACGCACGCGGGTGGTATCGGCAATGGGTAGAGGAAACATCCAGGACTCTCCGCGGCAAACCCGACGGCTAAAAACCGCCAATCAGCACGTCAAAAATCTCCAGGACAAAATCCGGTATCCGGCCGCTGCTCACCGTGCGCAGGGTCTGCTGCGTGGCGACCAGGCTGTTGCGCAAGACCAGCACCACGGCCACGATCAGCAGTACCGCGCCGATCGTGCCCAACACGTAACGCACCTCGACCGATAGGGTTGGCACTTCTTCGACGACTTGGCCGCTCGGCAGGAAGTCCTGGTCGCCCGGCCGGGGCGGGCGGGCCAGCGGCTGGGTCAGGAAGCGCTGGAAGACGTTCTGCGCCGGGGACGAGGTCGCCGAGACCAGCAGGTAACCGCCGATCAAACTCAGCAGCACGCCGCCCCACCCCGCCGGGCCGATCCCGGTCACCGATACGCCGGCATCCAGCATGGCGATGAGGCCAAAAAACAGGACAATGCCCAATACCTCGCGCAGCGCGTAAAGCATGCTCACCTGCACGTAGCGCGGGATGTGAGGATGGCGCTCCAGCAGCAGATGCTCCGCTTCCTGCCCGACCGCGGAGCGGGTGCCCTGGTCGACGATGCGCTTGAGATACCCCTCGGAGCGGTCCTGGTAGCCCAACTCCTCGTATGCCTTGGCCAGCCGCATGAGCACGGACGGGTCCGCCGGGGCCCTCTTTTCCGCCGCGTGCAGGGTCTCCAGCGACTCGCGCAGGCGGCCGTGTTTCCAGTAAACGGCGGCCGCGCCCAGCAGGTGATGCGGCTTGAGATCGGGCAGGCGGCACAGCGCCACCAGCGGCTCCCAGGGATCGCCGCCGCCCTGCAGCAAGCGTAATTCCGCCAGGGAGACGTAAGCGGCCGGATCGCGGTTGCCAGCCTTGATGGCATAGGCCACCCAGTCACGCGCCTCCGACAGACGACGCTGGCGCGACAGGATACGCACCGCTTCCGCCAGCGCTTCGGCGTGGGCCGGATCGCCGTGCAGGATATCCCGGTAGACTTCCAGCGCGCCGGGCAGATCGCCGTTATCGCGTTTCTGGGAGGCGATGACCAGCAGCCCGGCGGCGCGGCGATCTTCGCGACGGGCGGCCAGCGGATTGCGGAGTTTCGACCGGTCGCGCAGCGGGTCGACGGGCGGAGTGAGCGGCGGGCGGGAGGACGCCGGCGGGTCGGAGTCGATTGTCTCCAGGGCGTCGTCGGCCAGCGGGTCGGAGGGCATCACCGCCGGGGTATGCACGGTGGCCTGCTGGCTGGTACGGGCCCGGGGGCGCTGCACCAGCTCCCGGAGGGGACGTGATTCCGCCGCCGGGTTTTGCAGGCGAAACCGCTGGTAAGCCTGCCGCAAGCGCGGGTCGGTCGGGCTGATGCGGCCCAGTTGTTGCAGACAAAACAACTGCTCCTCCGGATCGGGGCAGAGCTTGATCAACGCCCGCCACGACCCGGCATGCAGCGGGTCCAGGCGCACAGCCTCCACCAGTTGGGCGCGCGCCCGGGTGCGGTCCTGTTGTTGCAGCGCCAGCAGCGCGGCCTGGTAATACCTCTCAGCAGGAGGATTCGACTCGGTCATGGGAGAAGGTCATCATCACTACGGACAAAACGGACGAAACGATCCCAGGGCCACCCGGTACGGGCGGCTTCGTGCACTATAATGGATCGCCGCCTCTGCCGCAACACTTTCATCCTGGTCGGTGTTATACTCCCCCAAAACCTGACGCGTAAAGCCCCACACCAGGTGAAAGAGTCACGATGGACTTCACGCTAAGCGAAGAACAGACCCGCGCCCGCGAGATGGTACGCCAGTTCGCCATGAACGAGGTCTACCCCACCCTCAAAGAATGGGACCGCAAGCAGCAGATGAACCCGGCCATCCTGCCGCGTATGGCCGAACTGGGCATCCTGGGCATCTGCCTGCCGGTGCGCTACGGCGGTCAGGGCTTTGACTACCTGACCCTCGGCCTTGTTTGCGAGGAACTGGAGCGCGTGGACAGCACGCTGCGCGTCGTGATGTCGGTGCACGTCGGCCTGAACAGCCTGGCCCTGCTGCAATGGGCCACCGAAGATCAGAAGCAGCGCTTCCTGGCGCCCCAGGCACGCGGCGAGAAGATCGCCGCCTTCGCCCAGACCGAGCCGGATATCGGCAGCGACGTGGCCGCCATGAAAGCCACCGCCCGCCGCCAGGGCGATGTGTATATCCTCAACGGTGAAAAAACGTGGATCAGCCTGGCCACCAAGGCCGACCATTTCCTGGTCATCGCCAAGCACGACCCGCACGCCGAGCCAGCCTATAAAGGCATCAGCGCCTTCATGGTCACCGCCGATATGCCCGGCGTCACCACCGGCGACCTGCATGGCAAGATGGGCGTCCGCGCCGGGTCCACCGGCTGGATCAGCTTCCAGGACGTGGCCGTCCCGGTCGAGAACCGGATCGGGGAGGAAGGCGAGGGCTTTTACATCGGCATGAGCGCCCTGGACAGCGGGCGTTTCACCGTCGGCTGGGGCGCGACCGGCCTGATCCGCGCCTGCCTGGAAGATTCGGTGCGGTACGCCCTGGCCCGCGAGGCCTTTGGCGTGCCCATCGCCCGGCACCAGCTCATCCAGCAGAAGATCGCCTACATGCAGCAGTGGTACGACGCCGCCGAACTGCTGGGCTATAAGGCCGCCTGGCTGAAAAACCAGGGCATCCGCAACACGCGCGAGACCAGCGTCTTCAAGTGGTTCGCCACCGACCACGGCATGCAGGCCGCGCTGGAAGCGGTCCAGGTGTTCGGCGCCTACGGTTACAGCGACGAATACGACGTGGAGCGCTACCTGCGCAACGCCAAGGGCGAGGTGATCTACGAGGGCACCAGCGAGATTCACCAGATCATGCAGGCGGGTTATGCCTTCGGCTGGCGGCAGGATAAGCCGCTGCGCAACGAGCTGCCCGCCTACGACGAAGACCTCTGGCTGGCGGAGGATTAACCAAAAAGCCGGGGCATCTCACAGCAAGAGGCCCCGGCCGTATTGATGGCGTGATGGTTACGCCGCTTACTCTGCCGGCGTGATCGAAATCTGGTAGTCGACGCTGTCAGCCCGCCAGCTGTAGTCATCGATGCTGACCGAAAACAGGCCGCTTTCGGGTATCTCGAACACAGCGCTAGCCTCCAGAACATCCGTGAAGTTCAAGGAAATGGACTCATACAAACCCAGCTCGATATCGACGTAGGCCGTCGCCGAAACGTTGGCCCGCACCGTCAGCCGGTAGCGGCCGCCGGCCGCCGCCTCGAAGGCGAACCGTTCCGTGCTGATATCGGAGCCGAGCGTGATCGTTTGCGGCGTGACACCCAGCATCACCAGGGTCGTTTGTTCCACGACCAGGTTTGTCGTGCCGGTGGTACTGGTCGAGTACGGCTCGACCACCAGCCGGTAAGTGCCGCTGGCCGGCAGCACCGTCCGGCGCAGGTAAGACGCCAGGCCGACGCCGCCGTCATCATCATAGGCAAACTCGGTGCCCTCAGGATCGTGCAGCGAAATACGCACATCCACTTCGCCGTTGTCGGTATAGATGTTCAAGACATCGCCGGCCTGCCCGTCAAGCGTAAACTGCAGCGGCGCATCACCAGCCGTAAACACGAGCGGGGTGGTCGAATTGTATGCCAGACTGACAACTCGGGCCGCGCTAAAGCTCAGCGTATAGGAGCCGGTCGCGCTGCCGCCGAAGCTGCGCACCACGATGGTGTAAGCGCCCGCCGCCGGGGGACTGAAAAACAGGGCTGAATTCAAGCCACCGCCGCTGTCATCGTCGGAAGCAATGACGTTACCGCTGCTGTCCAACACATCCAGGTACGTGTCAAAATCATCAGAACTCAGGCTGATGCTCAGCGTCTCGCCCGCCTTGGCGGTAAACTGGTACTCGACCGTACCGTTTGTGACCGAACCTTCGATCACATCACCCGCATTGATGGTGCCGCCCTGGGCCAGCGCCATAGTCCCCGGAACAATTACCAACAAACACACTATAAACCATCTGATCGCCTGTTTCGACATATCGCTCTCCTTAGCAGCCTTTGACGCAGTGGGATACCCGGGTCGGGTTGTCCGATCCCGCTGCCATGCATGGCTCCATTGTATATGCTTCCGCATTCGGGACAACCCGTACCTAGGTCCACCAACAAAAGCGCACGATCTGGCCGGGCAATAGGGGACCGCCACGCCGGCACCCGCCGAACGGTTGTGTGTTATAGTGGGTGCCACCAGGGCGACACGCGGCTTTCCACGGAGGAGCGCCGGACCCACACCGCCCGAGGAAGCGTTATGTCACACGACAAGAGCGGGTTCTGCTACCCAAACCGGTTGGCCCGGGCGATCATGCAGGCCCTCGATGATGCGACCGGCCCGGAGGCCATGCGCATCATCCTGCAGCTGGCCGATCTCAAGCCTTACCTGAGCGGTTATCCGCCGGATGACGATAACCGCGCCTTCGACTTCGCCGACGTGACGGCCTTGCTCATCGCCCTGGAGACGCTGTACGGGCCGCGCGGCGGCCGCAGCGTGGCGCTGCGCCTGGCCCGTCACCATGGCACCATCCACCGGGACTTCTTACGGGCGATCAACCTGTACCCGCCGCCGGGCAGCCGGCCGCATTCCAGCCTGTGGATGCCGCCCGTCACCAAGATCAAAATCGGCGTGCGCTGGCTGGCGACCTACCTCACCCGGCACAGCGACCAGGTTTCGCGCGCCTGGGAAGAAGACGAGGTTTTTGTCTACACGCTGGAACGCTGCCCCTTCTGCTACGGGCGGCAGACAAACACGCCGGTCTGCCACCTGCAAAAGGGCCTGCTGGTGGAATGGCTGCGCTGGTGGACGGGTCACACCCTGCGCGTCGAGATGACCACCTGCCAGGCCACCGGCGACGACATCGGCCGCCTGCTGATCTACAAAAACGTTTCCCGCTAGAACCCACGAGTCCCCATAATCCCTGGCCGACCGACCGGGCCGGCCCGGTCAGGCGCCCGCCGATCTTGGGCCCCCTAATATTTGGGGGTCAGCGCCGCGCGCTAACCTTTTACAGTGGGAGCAGCGGTGACGCTCACCAGTGAGGACCTGCCACCAACAGGCGCAGGCTGAGAGGGGGGAAAGGATGTCGATCACGATCGGTTTTTCGATATTGCTCACCCTGTGCGGCCTGCTCAGCCTGTTCGCCGAGGACCTGGTCTGGGAAATCCGCCGGTGGCAGGGCAAATCCCGGCACAAGCCGGCGCTGCACACCCGGTCCTGGCAGGACAGCCGGGTGCTGACCGGCCTGATCGAGACGGCACTGGGCATCACCCTCCTGCTGTTTCACCTGGCAGGCTGCATCCCCTAACCCGGCCTGGCCAGCAAGCGGTTGCGCGCGACCTGAATCCAGGTGCGCTGCATGTTGATCTCCATGATCATGGCCTCCACCACCAACTGCTGATGCGGCGACCAGTCACTGGACTCGGGATTACGCTGCGTGCGGAACAGGTACTCGTACTCGTGGGTGGCAAGCTCATAGGCATCCAGCCAGACCAGCACGTCCTCGCGGGAGAGGCGCTTCTCGGCGAACAGGAACTTCAGCAGCGTGATGTCCCGCTCCTCGGTCACGTCGAACTTGGTCGGCGCGGCCTCCAGCCATTCGTCCAGCAGTGTCTCGCCGGTCGGAGTCAGCATGTACATTTTCCGGGGGCGGGTTTCATGCACCACTTCCAGCTCGCCGGTGATGATGTTCCGTTTCTCCAGGCGCTTGAGCATGGGGTAGATCGAGCCGGGACTGGCGCTCCAGCGGCGGTAGACCTCGTCGTCAAAGGCAGTGATTATACTGTAACCCGACTGCGGCCCGGTGCTGATCAGGCCCAGCACCACGTACTCCAGCGTGGTCAGGTCGCGGCCCCTGTCGTCGCCCATCATGTGGTCACTTTCGATTGTGCGGCAGTTGTTTGTTGCGGTTCGTAATACCCAGGAACGATATATTACGGTAGACGTCCGGGAAACCGATCCTAATTCATTTTGGAGCAGTTCGCAAGACATTTCCGGTAAAGCGAAGCTGACCGGGTGCTTTGAGCCGGTCAGTCAAGCCTCCCGCCAGCAGAAAAGGCGACCCCAGGTCCCACCAGGGTACTACTTGACGTCGTAATATATCGTGATAGACTGGTTACTAAACGTAATATCATAAGGCGCAATCGTTCGCCGTGTGTGAAACAGGGACGCCGAGCGAAGCAGGAACACAGTACGGAGCAGGAACCCATGCCGATCAAACTGACCATCGACTTTGGTACGACCAACAGCGTCGTCGCCCGCTGGCAGGACGAGACCGAAACCGCCGCCCTCATCACCCTGCCGGGGCTGAGCACGCCCGATGATACCACCTCGCCGATCCCGCCGCTGGTGCCATCGCTGCTCTACGTGCACGACGGCATGACGGCGCAGGTCACCGCCGGGCAGGCCGTGCGCGCCGACAACCTCGACTGCCGCCAGGATAACCGGCTGTTTCGCAATTTCAAACGGGGCATTATGGCCGTGCCGCCGCCGGAACCGCGCCTGATCGACGGGCAGCCCTGGGCCGACCGCGACGCCGGGCGTCTGTTTTTGGGGCAGCTATTGGAGGCCCTGCCCTACCGCGCCAACGACCTGGATCAGCTGGTGCTGACGGCGCCGGTGGCCTCTTTCAGCGGCTACCTGGGCTGGCTGAGCGAGATCGTGGACATCGTGCCGCCGGAGCGCATCCGCGTGGTGGACGAATCGACGGCGGCCGCGCTGGGTTATGCCATTACGGAGCCGGGGGCGCTGGTGCTGGTCTGTGATTTCGGTGGGGGTACGCTCGACCTCTCGCTGGTCCAACTGCCGGCAAGCCGCTCCAAAGTCGGCAGCTTCCTGGGACGGCTGCGCGGCGGGAGCGCCCGCCAGCACGCGGCCCGCGTGATCGCCAAAGGAGGGCGTTTGCTGGGCGGCAGCGATGTCGATCAATGGCTGCTGGCCGACGTCCTGGCCCGGGCCGGCCTGACGGTCGAGTCGCTGGGCCGCGGCTACCCCGCCCTGCTGACGGCCTGCGAAGGGGCCAAGATCGCGCTGACGGCAGCCGAACAGACCACGCTGACCTTCACCGCCGGGGGGCGCGAACACATCCTGATGCTGAGCCGCGCCGAACTGGAAGCCCTGCTGGAAACCCGCGGCTTTTTTTGCGGGCTGCGCCAGGTTATCGACCGGGTGATGCACGTTGCCCGGCGGCAGGGCATCTTCAAAGAAGACATCCACCACGTGCTGATGGTGGGCGGCACCTCGCTGATGCCGTCCGTGCAGCGCATGCTGGGCCGCTATTTCACCGCGCAGGCCATCCGGGTGGATAAACCGTTCACCGCGGTGGTGGAGGGGGCGCTGCAAGTCGCGGCGGGGTACGGACTGGAAGATTACCTGGTCCACAGTTACGGCCTCCGCCACCTGGACCCGGCAACCGGCCGCCACGCCTACGACGAGATCATCCCGGAAGGCAGTGCTTATCCTATCGACAGGCCCATCGAGGTCACGCTGGGGGCAGCCTACCAGGGCCAGACAGCGATCGAACTGGTGGTGGGCGAGATCGACACCGATGCCGTCGCCATGGTGGAAGTGCAGTACCAGGACGGTCAGACCGTCTTCGTGGCCAGAGGCAGCAACGGCGGGCAGCAGGTGATCCCGCTGAACGCAACCGAGGCCGCCGCGCACACCTGTCCCCTGTCGCCGGCGGGCGTGCCGGACCAGGATCGTCTGCGGGCGGCCTTCAGCGTGGACGCGGGCCGTCGGCTGCGTGTTACCGTCACCGACCTGCCGACGAAAAAGACGCTGCTGCGCGAAGTCGTGCTGGCGACGCTGGGAGAGGGCGCGCCTCCTGCCGGCGCGTCGATCATGCCCCCGCCGCTGGATGTCGATCCGGACATGGCCTTCGAAGAGGTGATGGCCCGCTTCCGGGAGCAGCTCTACGAGCAGTTCGCGACCGACCTCCTGGCGAGCGACGCATACGACGAACAAGATGATTCTCCGCCGGCGGCTGCGCTCACCGGGTTGGAGCCGCGATTATCCGCCGGGCTGCCGCGCGGGCAGCAGCGGCTTTCCCTGCGGCGGCTGGGCACGATGCTCAACGCCCTGCCCCCGGAGGCCATCGCGCTGGAGGCGGCGGCGGCCATGTTACGCAGCGACGAGTTTTTCGTGCGTTACAACGCCGGTAAAATACTGGCCCGCCGCGGCGACCGCGACGCCCGTCGTATCCTGCTGGAAACGCTCAATGATGCCCCGCCGCCCTCCCGCGCCAGCGCAGCCCGCCACCTGTACGGCTTCTCCTGGTTCGCGGCAGAACCGCTGCTGCGGCAGGCGCTGGGCGACCCCGATCACCGCGTCCGCGAGGGCGCGATCTATGCGCTGTGCGACCGGCGCGATCTGCACGCCTACCGGCTGGCGGCCGAGACCCTGCACGACGAGGTGGACGAGGTCCGGCTGGCGGCGGCCTGGGCGCTGAACAACCGCCAGGACCCGGCGGCGGTGCCCGTCCTGGCGGCGGCACTCATGGCCGACGATCCCGACGTGCGCGTGCAGGCGCTGGAGTCGCTCGGCGCGACCGAAACGCCGGAAGCGCTGCCCGTCGTGCGCCGGGCCATCGAGGACGACGCCGAGCCCGGCGTCAAATACGCGGCCACCCTGAGCCTGATCGAACTGGTGGGGGAAGACTGCCTGGCGGAAGTGGCCGACCGGGTACGGGCCACGACGGGCACGACCCGCGCCGCCATCCTGCGCGGGCTGTTCCAGGCGACCAACTACCTGCACATCGACGTGACCGGATCGACGGCCATCGAAACGCTGGTCGATGCGCTGGCGGGTGCCCTGGCCGACCAAGCCCCGGCCACGCGACTGGCCGCCGTCTGGCCGCTGGCCTGGATGGATCACCCCCGCGCGCCGGACCTGCTGGTGGAGACCTTCCGAGGCGAGGCCGACCGCGAAACCCGGCTGGAGATGTTACGCATCACCACCGCGCTGATGTCGCCGGCAGGCGCGACCCTCCTGGCGGACGCCCTCGACAGCCCGGATGAGGAGCTGCGCGACCTCGCCGTCAGCTTATCGACTCAGCTCATGCCGCGGGCTACCGGGTGAATTCGCCATAGCGCCCGCCCTCGCATAGAATAGGCGTAATCGGCCATCTGTCGAGCGAGGCTGTGGCTTCCTATGGCACACCATAACGATGACGCCTACGATTACGTAATCGTCGGCTCCGGGTTCGGGGGCAGCGTCGCCGCCATGCGGCTGACGGAGAAGGGCTACCGCGCCCTGGTCCTGGAGCGCGGCAAGCGCTTCAACGACGACGACTTCCCCCGCCGCAACTGGAACCTGCGCCGCTTCCTGTGGATGCCGGCAGTACGCTGCTTCGGCTTCCAGCAGATGACGTTCTTCCGGGACGTGCTGGTGCTGCACGGGACCGGGGTCGGCGGCGGCAGCCTGGTGTATGCCAACGTTTTGTTGGAACCCAGCGACGAGTTATTCCAGGCGCCCGGCTGGAGCCACCTGGCCGACTGGAAGCGCGTCCTGCGCCCGTTTTACGACACGGCCAAACACATGCTCGGCGTGACCACCAACCCGCGCCTGTGGCCGGCGGACCAGGCCCTGCGGACCGTCGCCCAGGAATGGGGCAACGGCGACAGCTTCCGCCCGGTGGAGGTCGGCGTCTTTTTCGGGGAGGAGGCGCAGGAAGGCCAGCTCGTGCCCGACCCGTACTTCGGGGGCAAAGGCCCGCCGCGCGCGGGCTGCGTGCACTGCGGCGGCTGTATGGTCGGCTGCCGCTTTAACGCCAAGAATACGCTCGTCAAAAACTACCTGTACTTCGCGGAGAAAGGCGGCGCGGAAATCCGGTCCGAGGCGGACGTGCTGGGCATCCAGCCGCTGGCCGACGACCGCCACGAAGGCGCCCGCTACGAAGTCAGCTACCGGCGATCCACCGCCCTGCTGCCGGGACCAATCCGCCGTGTCCGGACGCGCAACGTGGTCGTGGCGGCGGGCGTGTTGGGGACGCTGGGCCTGCTGTTCCGCTGCCGGGATGAGGCCCGTACGCTGCCCGATCTCTCGCCGCACCTGGGCGAACGCGTGCGCACCAACAGCGAAGCGCTGATCGGCGTCACCAGCCACGACCGCCGCATCGACTATTCGTTGGGCGTGGCCATCACATCCGTAATCAAGGCCGATGCCGTGACCCACGTCGAACCGGTGCGCTACTCGGATGGGTCGTCGTTTATCCGCCTGCTGGCGGCCCCCATGGTCAAAGGGCGCAGCAGCGCGGTCCGTGTGCTGAAGACCATCGGCGCGGTGCTGCGACGGCCGTGGACCTTCCTCGACGTCAAGGTGTTTGCCCGCTGGGCCAGGCGCACCACCATCCTGCTGATCATGCAAACCGAAGACAACATGCTCAGCCTCAAACCCGGCAGGAGCCTGTTCACGCTGTTCCGAAGCGGGCTGGTCTCGCAGCGCGATTCGGCCCAGCCCATCGCCCCGGATGAAGACACCACGCACGCCATCGCCAACGCCTTCGCCCGGGCCACCAACGCCGTCCCGCAGGCCTCGTTCACGGAGAGCCTGCTCGGCATGGCGTCGACGGCGCACATCCTGGGCGGCTGCCAGATGGGCCGCGGCCCCGAGGAGGGCGTGGTCGATGCCACCTGCGAAGTGTTCAACTACCCCGGCCTGTACGTGGTCGACGGCTCGATTATGCCCGCCAACCCCGGCATCAATCCCAGCCTGACCATCACCGCCCTGGCCGAGTACGCCATGAGCCACATCCCGCCCAAGGACGAAATGTAAACAATCGCTGTTAAGTTATCTTATTAATACTAAAACCTATGCTATACTATCCTCAAGTGTTTGCATAACCATCCTGGGGGATCAGATGGCGCGGCGAAAGTCATCTTGGAGCAAAACGTGGCGCGAAATTGAGCGGGCGGCAAAAGCGGCTGAGAGAGAAAGTATCAAACGTCAAAAAGAGACTGAAAAAGCATACCAGGCCGCAATAAAAGCTGCTGAAAAACAAGCGAAAGAGCAGTACACCCACAATCGCCAGGGATATGTGGAGCATCAAAACCAACAAATCGAAAGATTGTTGAAATCTCTGGGCAGCATCCTCGAAGTAGGACTACAACGAACATTTGACTTTGAAAAGATCACCTCCAACGTCCTTTCAATACCCATTCCGCTCCACCCCGGTCAAGCTCCTACAGAACCAGAAATAAGGCGCTACGCCGTGCAAAAATCCACACCTACCACATTGGAGAAGTTTACGGGATTAGGGAAAGCAAAACGTATCCGTGAGCATCAGGCTCTGCAAAAAGAAAAATCTAAACAGTACAAGTATGCAATTGGAGGCTACCAGCGAAAACTAGCAGAATACAATAAAAAACTCGACGCGTATAACGAAGCTGTAGAAACAAAAGAAGCGGCAATCGCTCTGTTTCGCGAACAGCTTCAGAGCAAATTGCCCGCTGCTGTAAAAGCCTATTTTCGGCTTGTCATTGCAGAATCACCATATCCAACGAGCTTTCCTAAGAAGGGCCAGCTCTCATATAACGCTGAGACGGGCGAGTTAATCCTGGAGTTCGATTTACCGACATATGATGCAATCATGCCCAAGGTAAAAGGCTACAAATACATCAAAACTCGAGATGAAGTGCAAGAGCTTCAACTCACAAAAACAAACGAACGTGAGATGAAAACGCTATACGAGGAAGTTATTGCAGCAATGGCACTGAGAACAATACATGAGGTTTTTAAATCGGACGCAATGGATGCCGTAAAATCCGTTGTGTTTAATGGCATGGTCGATGCCGTTGA
>DAOUEM010000318.1:0-4612 GCA_034430555.1 Anaerolineae bacterium
GCATACCATCCAACCCGGTTTCCTCCTGGAGTTCACGGATGACGGCCATCGCCAGGTTTTCGTCCTGCTCGATCCAGCCGCTGGGCAGCGTCCAGCGGCCAACCGGTGGTATCCCCCGCTCCACCAGCAGCACGCGCTCACCGCGCAGGACCAACGCGCCGACGCCAATCGCCGTCTCGGCATAGGCAATCCAGCTGCAGGAAGGGCAGGCGTCACGCTCGCGTCCGCCATCCTGGCGCCGGACGGTAGCCGTTCCGCACTGCGGACAAAAATGTGCCATAATTATGCTCCCTGAAGATGCCAGTAAAATCCTACAGCCCTGCATTATACCGCGCCCTACCGGCAAGCTTGCAGGGCAACTACCAGAGCATAATCCACATTTCGGCCAGGTAGGAGTATGATAGGAATACCTGCGTCTTCTGGTTACCAAAATGGGATTGGAGTGCCCCAGATGCCCATCCACCAGACAACTTTTACGTCTCGCCGTTCACCGGTGTTAACGACCGGCGCGATGGTGGCCACCAGCCAACCCCTCGCGGCCCATGCCGGGCTGGATATTATCCGCCAGGGTGGTACCGCCGCGGATGCTGCCATCGCCACGGCAGCGGTGCTTAATGTGGTCGAACCGATGTCGACCGGTATCGGGGGGGACTGCTTCGCCCTGTATTACGAGCGCAGCAGCGGCAGCATCACGGCGCTCAACGGCAGCGGACGCGCGCCTTCCGCCCTGACCCTGGAGGACCTGCGCAGCGAGGGCATGACGGTTTTCCCCGACCGGCACCCCCATACCGTCACCGTGCCGGGGACGGTGCGTGGTTGGGCGGACCTCCTGGAGAAACATGGCCGGATGTCGCTGGCAGAGGTGTTGGCCCCGGCCATCCACTATGCGGAAAACGGCTACCCGGTCAGTCCCGTGATCGCCAAGTCCTGGCGGCGGCTGGCGACAGTCTTCCGCTCCGTTGATGCCCCTCACGACTTCCTGCCCGGCGGCAATCCACCCGGTACCGGCAGCATCGTCAAACTGCCATCATTGGCGCGAACGTTCCGTGCAATAGCAGAAGGCGGTCCGGACGCGTTTTACACCGGCCCCATTACGGAAGCCATTGCCACGCGCGTGCAAAGCGCCGGGGGCCGCATGACCCTGGAGGACCTGGCGAGTCACACCAGCACCTGGGACACGCCAATCAGCGTCGATTATCGCGGGGTGCAGGTTTATGAATGCCCGCCCAACGGTCAGGGGTTGGCCGCCTTACTGGCGCTGAACATCCTGCAGGGCCTGGCAGGCGCGCCGCTGCACCGTATCCAGTCGACCGCGCGCCTGCACCTGATGATCGAGGCGATGCGGCTGGCTTTTGCCGATGCCCGCCACTACGTCGCCGATCCGGAATTCGCGCCAGCGCCGCTGGACTTCTTGCTCAGCGAAGCATACGCATCCCAGCGCCGCGCGCTGATCTCGCAGGAACGGGCGAACCAGGAGCAGGTTCATGGCGTGCCGATCGCGGGCAGTGACACCGTCTACCTGACGGTGGTCGATACCGAAGGCAACGCCTGCTCCTTCATCAACAGCCTGTACATGGGTTTTGGCAGTGGGCTGATCGCACGGGATACCGGCGTCGTGCTGCAAAACCGGGGCGCGCTCTTTTCACTGGACCCGGCGCATCCGAACCGCCTGGAAGCGAATAAGCGCCCCTATCACACCATCATCCCCGGCATGGCAACCAAAGACGGGGAACTGTTCGCCTCCTTTGGCGTGATGGGTGGTTTTATGCAGCCACAGGGCCACTTGCAGATTATCAGCGCGCTGATCGATGCCGACATGGACCCGCAGGCCGCCCTGGACCGACCGCGCTTTTGCATCCTGGGGGGCGAAGCCTCCGGCAAAGTCGCCCTGGAAAAGGGCATTGACGTAGACGTGATGGCCTACCTGGCTGCGTTGGGCCACGATGTCGTGCCGGTCGGCGACGCCGACCGGGCGCTCTTTGGCGGCGGGCAAATAATCGTCCGCTACCCCGATACCGGCGTGCTGTGGGGCGGCAGCGATCCCCGCAAGGATGGCGCGGCGGCGGCCTTTTAGCCGACGGCCGTCCTGGCACCTGATCACAGCTAAATTCCGGCGATGTCACATCGTCGGAGTTTTTTGTACCGGTGATATTTGAAGACCCTGCTGTCTCTGGCAAGCGACGCTTTTGGCAGTGACTGCCTGACAGGTCCGCCGCCGGTCTGTCGGGATACATGTCAACCCTGCGTCAGGTCCTGGCGCGAGTTTTCCATTATAATACAATTAAGTCTGACGTACGTTATCATCTATCATCAATCAATAAATTCTCAGTGGGGGAACTGATTCATGGCACTCCAAGAGAAAGCAGCGCGTATCACACAAGCCGCAGTAATGATCAAAAACGGTAACCGACGACAAGCCTACCAACTCCTGCGACAGGTATTACAGGAAAACCCCGATGACTGGCGAGCCTGGTGGGGCCTAGTCCACGCCTCCACCGACCCCAAGGAACGTTACGCCGCCCTCCAGAAAACCGTGCAATTCAACCCCAACCACGAAAAAGCCCGACAGTTGCTCCGGCAGATCAAAGCCAAACAACAAGCGCCCGCCCCATCCCCGCTACACGCACCTGCTGATAATCCCTTTGACACCGCAGCAGCATCCCCGGCCGAGCCCTGGGATAACCCCTTTGCCGAACCGGCAGCGGCGGCTTCACCCTTCGTCGAACCAGAGCCCTGGGATAATCCCTTTGCCGAACCGGCTGCTGCTTCGCCATTTGAGGACCCATCACCGTTTGATGCGCCTGTCGCCGGCGAACCCGCACCCTGGGATGCGCCGCTTGACAGCAGTCATACAGGTAGCGCCGAACCGTGGGATGCGCCTTTCTCCGGCAGTGCGGGCGCCAGCCGGAAAAGCAGCGGCTCCTTCGCCGGCAGCAAAACGTCGGGCGGCAGCAGCGACAAGTACATCAACATCGCCATTGCTGTCGTTGGCGTGCTGGTGATCATTGCCGTGGGTGTCCTGTTACTCTCTCGCCTCGACCTGGGCAGCGTCACCAACACCCTTATGTACGGCGGCGCACCTAACGGATTCGACGGCGGCGATGGCTTGAGCACCACCGGCGGCGGCACCATCACCATTGATGGCGGCGGTGTCCGTGATGGCGTTTATGACCTTCTTCAGGCGCACAACTGGGTATTCCAGGGAGAGGCCGGCCAGCACGTCCGGATCACGGCGGAAGCCATCGGCGACACCGATCCCCGGATCGTGTTACTGGACCCGAATGGCAACTCCCTGACAAGCGATGACGATAGTGGTTACGATTATGGGTTAGGGATGTGGGACTCCTACCTGACTTATACGCTGCCAACAAACGGCGAATATACCATCCGGGTTGACATCTTCTTCGAGGGTGAGTTCATGCTGTACGTCAACTCCTACTAGCAGCGCCAACCACGGCCAGCATCCGTCACTCACGATCATACAATCTCGCGCCAACGGCTTCCCACAGAGCGCGAGATTGTTTTGCATCTCCCATTCTCAAGGGTTCATGCTACAATTGCTGCCATGCCACCATTAACCAACCCTCAACGCATATTTGTGGCCGGCGCAACCGGATTTTTGGGCACCAGCGTAGTTTACGCCCTGCTGGAAGCCGGGTCGCAGGTGACGGCGCTAATGCCGCCCGGCGTTCCCCTGCGACTGGGTCATATAAGCGACCAGGTGCGGCTGATCGAAGGTGATGCCTGGAATCGCGGCAGCCTGACCGGGCGCAGCCGCGGCCATGATACCGTGATCCACCTGATCGGCTCGATCCGCCAGCAGCCGGCGCGCGGTCTGACCTTCCACCATCTCAACGTGGACTCGCTGCAAAATATCACGCGCATGGCTATCGGCGACGGGGTGCGCCGCCTGCTGTATATCAGTGCCGCCTGGGCGCCGTGGCTGCAACCGGCCTATATCAACAGCAAGCGCGAAGCAGAACGATACTTGCAGCGCAGCGGCATCAACTGGACGGTCATTCGCGCCCCGCTGGTATATCCTCGCAGTCCGGCCTCCGGTCCCGTGGTGGCACTCACCAGCCTCCTGGGGGCACTGCCGGTGGTGGGACGTCCGTTTGCCCGCTGGTCGCCGCTGCCGGTTGATGTCGCCGCGCGGGGAATCGCGCAGGTGGCGATCAATACCAATACCCGCAGCCACATCGTGTTCGGGCGCGAACTGTGGTTAAAGAGCCGGCTCGCCATTAAAACCCGCGCCCCGCTCCAACCAGTTGTTGCGCCCGGAACAATTGCCGCCTCATCCCTCAACGGTGAAGAGGAGCCGCCGTTCGGCTGGCTGCCCTGAGTCAATAGCCCCAAACCAAACGAGGCGATCCACGTGGACCGCCTCGTAGTTTTTCAGCGTAAATCGCCGAATCTAGTCGCCCAGGGTGACGCCGGTCGATAGTTCGCCAGAGGCGAGTGCCTCGGCCAGCACAGCCAGCTCGTCCTGCACCTCTTGCGGCACGACATCATCGAAGTCGTGGAACGGGGCCAGCCCCACCGGGCCGACGAAGTTGCCCGCCGGCGGGCTGCCCGCCGCGATCTCCGCCACGATCTGCTCGATGCCCACCGG
>DAOUEM010000319.1:0-18987 GCA_034430555.1 Anaerolineae bacterium
GTCCGTGCCGGAAAACTGGTCGAGCAAATCGCCAGCGCCCTGGCTTTAGCCCATCGCAGCGGCGTGGTCCATCGTGACCTCAAGCCGGCCAACATCCTCCTGGATGCTGATGGCAATGGTTATCTATCCGATTTCGGTATCGCCAAGGCCATTGGACGCGGCGCCTCTGAAGAGAACGTGTCCGGGTCGCTGGGATACATATCGCCCGAGCAGCTTCGGAATGAACCGTCCACACCGGCCATTGACATCTACAGCTTCGGTGTCGTGCTCTACGAGACCCTGACCGGGCATCACCCCTTCGCCGGGGATACGCCCTCACAACTGGTCATGCGGCACCTGAACGATCCGCTTCCCGCGCTCAAGGAACTCCGCCCGGACTTACCAGCCAACCTGAACGACATCATTCAGCAGGCGACGGCCAAGAGAGCCAGCGATCGGTACACCAATGTGCTGGACATTGCCGCCGACTTACGGCGGACGCTGGTTGAAGCGGCGCTGGTGACCGCGCCCGAGACGGCGGTGCTGCGCGGCAGGCTGGATGACCAGGACACAGTGATCAGCGTCGCCGATTTAAGGATCGAGAATCCGTATAAGGGACTGCGGCCCTTCCAGGAAGCAGATGCCGCCGACTTTTTTGGCCGGGACGCCCTGATAGAGCGGTTGGTCTCTCGTCTGGCGGAAAGCGGTGAATATCAGCGCTTTCTGGCGGTGGTCGGCCCCAGCGGGTCCGGCAAATCCAGCGCAGTACGCGCCGGGCTGGTGCCCGCCTTACGAAAGGATGCGATTAACGGGTCGTCAAACTGGTTCATCGTTGACATGCTGCCCGGCGCCCATCCGATTCGCCAGCTTGAAGCCGCCCTGCTGAGCGTGGCTGTCAAGCCGCCTTCGCATCTGCATGACATGTTGATGGCCAGCGCCGGTGGACTGGTGTGGGCGGTCGAGCGTGTGCTGGCCGGGGTAAAAAACGACCTGTTTCTCATCATCGACCAGTTCGAGGAGGTGTTCACCCTGCTCGCAGATGAGCGGGAGCGCTTGCATTTCCTTGGATTGTTATACGAAGCGATCATCGCCCCGGACAGCCGCCTGCGGGTGATGATCACCCTGCGCGCCGACTTCACCGATCGCCCACTGGAATACGTAGAGTTTGGCGAACTGCTTCGCCACCGGACCGAGTTCGTGCTCCCGCTATCCGCCGGAGAAATCGAACGAGCGATCACCGGCCCGGCAGAGCGCGTGGGCCTGGGCGTGGACTCCGACCTCATTGCCGCTGTCGTGGCCGATGTGCGCGAAGAACCGGGCGCCCTGCCGCTGTTACAGTACGCGCTGACCGAGGTATTCGAGCGGCGCGATAACCGGAGCCTTTCCCTGGCTGCCTACCAGGCGAGCGGCGGCGTGTTAGGCGCCCTGGCGCGCCGCGCGCAGGAGGTTTACGACGATCTGGAGGTCGCGCAGAAGCACGCGGCCCGCCAGATATTTTTGCGCCTGGTGACGTTGGGAGAAGGCACCGAGGACACACGCCGCCGCGCTATCCGTTCAGAGCTGGCGTCGGTTATCCCGGATGCGGGCTTGCTGCAATCCGTGCTGAATGCCTTCGGACAGTTCCGGCTGCTGGCCTTTGACAGCGAGTTGACCACGCGCGAGCCAACGGTGGAAGTGGCCCACGAGGCTCTGCTGCGTGAATGGGGGCAACTGCGAGATTGGCTGGACCACGGCCGCGCCGATGTCCGGCTGCAGCGGATGCTGGCCGCCGCGGCTGCCGAGTGGTTGGGTGCCCACGAAGATTCGAGTTATCTGCTGCGCGGGGCCCGGCTGGCGCAGTTTGAGGAGTGGGCCGCTGCGACTGACATCGCCCTGACGGACACCGAGCGCGCCTATATCGAAGCCAGCATCGCGCACCGCAACAGGCTGGAAGAAGAAGAACGAGAACGACAGGCCCATGAGATCGAACTGGAACGCCGGGCGCGCAACCGAATGCGCTCGCTGGCAGTGGTGCTGTTGATCGCGACGGTCGGGGCGGTCCTCCTCAGTGCGCTGGCCTTCGGTCAGAGCCAGGTCGCGCAAAGCGCGCAGTTTACCAGCGATGCCAACGCCCAGATCGCCATCAATAACGCCGCCACGGCCACCTATGCCCTGGGACTGTCCGGCCAGCGCGGGACACAGGCCGCCAACCAGGCCTCTACGGCGGCCGCCAATGCCGAGCTGGCCGCCAATAACGCCGCCACGGCCGAAGCCAACGCCCAGGTCGCGCTTGAGAACGCGGCGACGGCTACCATCGCCCAGGGTGATGCCCTCTTCCAGGCCGGAACGGCAGTCGCGGCCCAGGCCACGTCAGGAGCCAACGCGGTGCTGGCGGCCGACAACGCCGCCACGGCTGAAGCCAATGCCCAGGTCGCGCTCAACAACGCCGCCACGGCCACCATCGCCCAGGGCGATGCACTGATCCAGGCCGGGACGGCAGTGGCGGCCCAGGCCACGTCGGTGGCCAACGCCGACCTGGCGGCTACCAACGCCGCCGAGGCGGAAGCCAATGCCGGGGTCGCGCTCAACAACGCCGCCACGGCCACGGTCGCCCAGGGTGACGCGCTCGTCCAGGCGGAGACGGCGGTAGCGGCCCAGTCAACGTCGGATGCCAACGCCGCGCTGGCGGCGACCAATGCCGCCGAGGCGGAAGCCAATGCCCGGATCGCGCTCAACAATGCCGCCACGGCTACGATTGCCCAGGGCGACGCGCTCGTCCAGGCAGAGGCGGCAATGGCGGCCCAGATGACCTCAGACGCCAACGCCGACCTGGCGGCCGATAACGCCGCCACCGCGGAAGCCAACGCCCAGGTGGCGCTCAACAACGCCGCCACGGCTACGGTGGCCCAGGGCGACGCGCTCGTCCAGGCAGAGACGGCGGTGGCGGCCCAGTCAACATCGGGTGCCAACGCGGCCCTGGCGGCTACCAACGCCGCGGTTGCAGACGCGAACGCCGACCGCGCCCTGGCCAGCGAGGGAACGGCTGTTGCTGCGCTCGATATCTCGGAACAAAGCGAACGCCTGGCACGCGCGCAGGCGCTCGCCTCCTATGCCGATCAACTGCTGGCCCTCGGCAATGTCGACCTGGCGCTGACCCTGGCCCTGGAAGCGGCCGACCTGAATCCGGAGCTTATTCAAGCGCAGCGTGTACTCAGCCAGGCGGCCAACGTCAGCCCCTTGCTGAGCGTGCCCGACAGCACCGATGCCCTGTTCAGTCCTGACGGTCGCTTCCTGCTGACGGTCAACAACGATGAGCACGCCCTTTATCTTTGGGATATCGCTGGCCGCACCCTGGTTCACCGCATGCACGGCCATCTTGACGAAATCACCGCAGTCGCGTTCAGCCTCGACGGCCGCTTTGTCGTGTCCGGCTCGACGGATATGAGCCTGGTCGTCTGGGATGTGGAAACGGGTCAGGAGCGCCACCGGCTGATCGGCCACGATGAGCCGGTCACCGACCTCGCCATGCATCCCGAGGGTCAGTGGGTGCTTTCCAGCAGCAACACCGCCGAACGAACCCTGGAAAACGATCCCCTGGACCGCACGGGCAAGATACCGCTGATTTTGTGGGATCTCGAAACCGGCGCACAGGTTCAACAGTATACGCAGACCAACCGCGGCGTGACAGACATCTGGGTCTTCAGTCCGGATGGCCGCACCTTCATCACCGGCCGTTTGCGCTGGAACACGACGGCGGGCACGCTCGCCTACAGCATGAACAATGCCTTCCGGGGGTTCAGTCGCGATGGCCGGGTGGCCTGGACGGGCGGCGAGGTGCCGGATGGCAGCAGCGGCCGTGATAAAGGGACGGCTATCCTGTGGAATGCCGTCACGGAGGCCGAACTGCGCCGCTTGATCAACGGCTTCAACTGGACGACCGACGACCTCAGTTTCATCGATTTCAGCCCGGATGGCCGCACTTTGCTGGCCGGCGTGTTTCGTTATGATGCAGACGGCATCGCCATGGTGATGCAGAGCTACGCCAACGCTGTCAGTAATGTGGGACTGGAAGATATCGACAGTGAGCGGCAGCTGGTTTATTTCGATATTGCGTCGGGCATGGTGCTCAATCGTTATGAGAACAATGATCTGGCCCACGTGAGCAGCGCGCTCTTCGCCAGCGATAACGTGACGGTGCTCTCCACCACCCTGGACAATCGGCTGGTGCTGTGGGACGCGCCGACTGGCCAGCCTATTCGCGTCCTCGGAGTCAGCGATCAACCCTTGACCAACCTCGGCTTCAACGCCGACGAAACTTACGCGCTTTCCCTGGCCGCCGATGGCACGGCTTATGTGTGGGATGTAAGCGAGCGTCAGACGGCGGAAGAGCTGCGGATCGACGTCACGGGAACGGTGGGCAATGTCGGCTTCAGCCCGGATGAGCAGCAGATTTATGCCAGCCTGGAAACCGAGATGGTCGTCTTCGACCGGGCCAGCGGCGAAGGGCTCAGCCGAACCTACACCGGCAACCGCATCAACGATGTGGCCTTTCATCCTCAGGAGCCGCGGGCGATGGTCAGTGTGGCCATTCGGGTGCCCAGTTCGGGCCATGTCGGCGGGGTAACTGACAAGTGGGGACAGGTGCTGCACTGGGATATGCCAACGGGCACCGTCCTCCGCACCTATGGCGACGCCGAGGCCCGGCTGTGCACGGTGGCTTACAGTCCGGATGGACAGTATGCGCTGCTGGAAGGCCAGTTGTGGACCCTGGAGACACGCCCGCAGATGCGGCTGCTTGATCCGGACATCATCGATCGTGCCCGCGCCGGGATCGCGCTTGATCCCAATGTCAATTGGAACTGTTCTGACGCCGAAAGTCATTCGTCCTTTATCGATTATGTCACGCAGTCCATAAGCCCGGATAATCAATACGCGGCCCTGGCGTTAGTGTACGCCGTCGGCTGGCAGCTGCGTGAGGAGACCGCGCCGGGCAGCGGCCAGTATATCCTGCTCATGGAGGACAGCATTGCCGGCAGCAGCCTGCACCTGATGGCGGTGGAGACAGGCGAAGAGCTCCGGGTGCTGGCCGACTTTATCAGCAGCCCCACCCGCCTCCAGTTCAGCCCGGACAGCCGTACGCTGCTGGTTGCGCTTGGCTCCCCTGAGAATAGTCTGATCCTGTATGATGTCGAAACGGGCGAGGTATTACGCCGGTTCATCGGCCATAATGACGCCGTCAATGATGCCGTCTTCAGCCCGGACGGCCTGACGATGCTTTCCGCCTCTGATGACGGCTCCTTGATTCTCTGGAATGTGGCGACGGGCCAGCCTATTCTGAACTACACCGGCCATGACGACCCTGTGCAGCGGGTCGCCTTCAATCAAGATGGCCGCGCGGCTGTTTCTACCGACGGCAACGAAATTATCGTATGGCGGGTCGAAACGCTGGAGGAGCTTGTCCAGTGGACCCGGGCCAATCGAGACGTACAGCCTTTAAGCTGTATCCAGCGGGCGCAGTATAACGTGCGACCGCTTTGTGAGGAACTGACACCGACGCCCACGCCGGCGCAGTGGCCATCACCGACCCTGACTCCGACGTCCTTTCTCCGCGGCGAGGTGATTGTGGAGGCCGCCAACGTACGCGCCGCCCGTAACGCCAACGCTTCCGTGTTAACGGCGCTGCCGCGGGGGACAGTGGTTGATATCATCCGCATCATGCCGGAATGGTACCAGATCATCCTGCCCGACGGCCGGCAAGGCTGGATTGCCCGCGAACTGCTGGGTCGTGACTGAGACGAAGAATCACCGGGCAACCCGGAAGGTGCCGGGGGCGCTGTCTTCGGCGATAAAGGTTACTTCTCGGCTGATGATACAGCACACTTTTGGAAGAAACCGGTGTGCGTCTGGTTTCGATCCGGCGTAAAAACATGGCCCCCAACAGCTGGGCTGATGATTTCAACCTGCGTCTCTATCGTAAACGCATCGAAACCGTTTATTCTCAATTGGCCGCTATGGGTGTGCAACGGCTTCATGCTCGCACCAATCTTGGCTTTGACTTGAAAGCCTGGGCTAGTTTGCTGGCTCTCGCCTTCACCACTCCCGGGGCGCCGTCCTATCCATCTGCTGGTTATACGTGCCGACCCAGCCCTGGGTTGTGCTTTACATGCTCAGCACGTTGAGGCGCAGGTGATCCAGCATCAGCATGGTGACCAGGTTGTGCAGCGTCACGCCGTAGATGTGTTCGTCGCCGTTGAAGGAGATAAACCGGTCTTCCGGGTGGGAGAGGTGGAAGTTGTCTTCCTCCAGGCCGTAGTTGGGCAACTCGCGCGTGGCCCGCCAGAAGTTGATCAGCGGCAGCTGCTCCTGCTGGGCGATATCCAGGATCACGCCGTTGAAAGCCATCGACTGGTCGTAGAAGTAGTCCAGGTGGGTAGGAATGGTGGTCAACACCGGCACGATGCCCCGTGCGATCGTCGTCTGGACGAGCTGCTCCAGCCAGATGCGGAAGTCCTCCGGCCCGTAAAGCTGCACGTCCACCGAGCCGAGCGTGATCACGGCGATACTGGGCATCAGCAGGCGGTATTCGCATTCCAGCGGACTTTCGCCCTGTTCGCAGTGGGCCGGGTCCGCCCAGATGTAATCCTGCACGGCGGCGGTGTTGAAGGCGCTGGCGGCGGCCATGCTCTGGTTTTCGAAGGAGTTGGGCACGCCCTGGCGCGGCGATACCGACGAGAAAAAGCCGATGTCCGTTTGCAAAAAGCTGTACGGCCCCAGCTCGTACTCACCCACCCCCAGCGGCAGCAGGTAAGCGTGCGCCGCCGTGTGGCAGTCGCCTACTTTGGAGAACACCTGCGGCCGGTTGCCGAGGGCTTCACCTGCCGCGAAGATGCGCCTGGCCCGCCGCGGCGTCTCCGGGATGATGGGCAGCGCCCACAGCCGCGCCTCGATGCCGCTTACGCCGGGTGGGGCCGTCGCCACAAACCCGATCGGCTGCCGCGGCGGGATGATCGGGATCACAGTCGCCGTCGGAATTGGGGTATTGGTCGGGATAGGCGTGCGGGTGGCCGTCGGCGTGTCGGACGGCGTGATGGTGAGCGTGGGCGAGGGGGTGAACGTGTATGACGCCGACGGCGTGATGGACGGCGTCCAGGTGAAGGTGGGGGTCCAGGTGGCCGGCATGGAGCGGGTGGGCATGGGCGTATCGGTAGTAGTCGGCAGGGCGGCCACGGTGGGCACGACTGCCGCCGGCCGGCGCTCCGGCAGGTTGCAGCCGCCGCTCAGTACGGCCACGCTGAGCAACAGTAGAACGGTCGAGACGCAACGTTTTCCGGTCATGGGCCACCTCTGGTCGGTCCTACGCGTGCTGACGATGAGTCGTTGACGTCTCTAAGGTAAGCCGGAACCGGGTGCCTGTCAATTGCCGGCGTAGGGGGCGTATGCCAACCGCCGGGTGAGCGTCAGGCTGGGCGTCGGGTAGCGGTGCGGAGGCTGGTTCAGGCGGTCGTCTCCAGCATTTCGACGTGCCAGGCCGCGACCCAACTCTGCTGCCCGTCCACCGTCTGGATGTACAGCCACTGGTCCGGCTGGCCGATTTTAGCCGCCGCGGGTGAAGGGGCCGAAACACTCACCTGTTTACATACCAATTCAATCTCGTCTAAAAGTGGGGCCTGACGCTTAAACCCCTGCGGACGCCGGCGCAGCCGTCAAAGCAGCGTCCGCGTCCACAGGGGGAGATGCCTGGTGGTTGAAGTTCAGGAGGCGTCGGAATCGGTGGTTTCCGGCTTCGGTTCGTCCTTGCCGGCAGTTGACGGTGTGCGCTTGCGGGGGCGGCTGGTCGTTGTCTTTTTGGGCGGGGCCGGTTTTTTAGCCGTGCTCGACCGGGTGGAAGTCGCCGGCTTCTGGGCCGTGCGCGGCGTGGGTGATTTGGCAGTTCCGGTCGGCTTTTTTGTCGTACTCGACGAAGACGGTTTGCCGGTCCCGGTGGTCTGGCGGGAGCGCGACGTGGTCGACCGGGTGGAAGTCGTCGGCTTCTGGGCCGTGCGCGGCGTGGATGATTTGGCAGTTCCGGTCGGCGTTTTTGTCGTGCTCGACGAAGACGGTTGGCCGGTCCCGGTGGACTTGCGCTGGCTCGTGGTGGGTTTTTTCTCCGTCGGCGCCGATTTTTCCGTGGCGCTGGTCGTACTCGTGCTGCGCGCCGTCTTACGCGTCGTGGGCTTACGGGTTCCCGCTGCGCTGCGCGTCGTCCGGCGGGTGGTTTTCTTGGGGGGCGCCTGTTTACTCGGCAGCGGATGGGCCGCCAGGGCGGCGTCCAGCGCATCGGCCAGTTCGGTGGCGGACTGGTAGCGGTCCTGCGTTTTTTTGGCGATCGCCTTGAGGATGACCGCTTCCAGTTCCGGGCCGATCACCGCGCGGTGCCGGCTGGGCGGTGCCGGCTGCTGGGTGATGTGCATCATGGCGACTTCGATCGGTTTGTCGCCCTCGTAGGGACGCACGTTGGTGAACATCTGGTAGATCACGATGCCCATCGAGTAGATATCGCTCTGCGCCACGGCGTTGGCCGAGGACATGGCCTGCTCCGGCGCCAGGTAATGCGGCGTGCCCAGTACCCCGCCGCGCGTGCCGTCCGACTGGATCAGCACCAGCCCGAAGTCGGTCAGGATGGCCCGGCCCTGCTTATTGAGCATGATGTTTTCCGGCTTGATGTCCCGGTGGATGACGCCTTCTTCGTGGGCGTAATCCAGCGCCTGGCAGATCTCGCGCACGATGCGGCTGGCTTCTTCCGCTTCGATGTACTCGCCGTCCGCCTTGTAGCTGGCCAGTACGGTGGCCATGCTGGCCCCTTCGATGAACTTCATCGCCATGTAGAGCACACCCAGCGCCTCGCCGTAGCGGTAAAGCTGCACGATGTGCGGGTGCTCCAGCCGGGCGATGGCCTTGGCCTCCCGCTGGAAGCGCTCACGGTACTCCGGGTCATGCTGGAAGCCGGTCATGATGACCTTGATCGCCGCTTCCCGGCCCAGGCGGGTATCGGTCGCCTTGTAGATGAGCGCCATTTTACCGCCGCCCATCAGGGAATCGATGTGGTATTCGTCCAGTTCTTTGCCGATAAGTGGATCGTCAACCATAACTTCGCTTACACCTTCATTCGGTTCCGGAGAAGTACTTTCAGCATAACATCAAGCGTCGCGGTTGGAAAGCCCTGCGACGTTTGGGTTTGTTTTCATCCGGCTTGGAGGCAATCGGGGCGGCTCCGCGAACCGCCCCATGGACCAGCGATGCCGTGATCGGGCTAACCCGTGTGGCTGCCCTCCCAGAAGTGCGGCCGCCGCGGCGGGATCGAACCGAGGGCGTACAGGTCGTAGGCGGTCGCCACCGTCTCGCCCGCGCGGATCACCCTGTCCGGGAAGCCGTTGTTGAGGCGGTCGACGGCTTCGCTGGCGGCGTGCCCCAGCACCAGTTCGTCGAAATAGCTCTCCAGCGTCGGGTTGAAGAACGGCGCCGGGTTGATCCAGTGATCGTCGGTCAGCGGCGACCATCCCCACTGGTGGAAGGCTTGGTTCATGTGCAGCAGCACGTCCGGCACATCCTGGGCTTCCGCCTGGCTGCGCAGTTTGTCCACGTAGTCCGGCGGGTAGCGGCGCATCTCAAAGTGCAGGTGCGGGTAGTTGTTGAACGTCCAGGACAGGCCGATCGGGTCGCCAGGGCCGACGATGTCATCCTTCTGCACGGCCACACCCTCTTCTGTCAGGTGGCCGAACAGGGCCACGGTTTGGCCGTAGCGCACGATCACGTTAAAGGGACCGGCCCCGTAGCCCCGTCCCCGCACGTTCGGGCCGGCATAAACCACCCGGCCCCAGTCCATCGAGCACAGCTTGGTGCGCAGCGGGATGCCAAAATCCAGCCCGCTGTGCAGCCCGCCGATGTTTTTGTAGATGCCGCCGCCATCGGGGTCCTGGCGGTAGGTGCGGTAGGAGAAGTTGTTCGGGCCGAAGCCGCTGAAGTCCTCAATGGCGCTCACGTCGCACACCGGTAGCCGCACAAAACACGGCTCGTGGTCGAAGCTCATGGCGCGCTGCCGACCCAGTTCGGGGTCGTCCGGCACCTGCGAGGGGTCGGGCTTGGGCAGGGCCGGGATAGGCGGTGAATCCGCCATCTCCTGCCCGGACATTTCCCGCAGCAGCCAGCCTGCCGTCCAGCCTTCCTGGCCGTCCGGCTGCCGGAGACGCACCCAGTTTTTGCCGTCTTTCAGCTTGGCGCGTATGGTGGCAGCGTCTTCCAGCGCGTCGAACCGCTGGCCGGGGTTGAAGAAGCCGAGCGAGGCGTAGTGCGTGTCCGGACCGCCCCGCACATTGAGGTCGTCGGAGGTCGGGGTCAGCGCCAGTATTTCCGATTCCTTGACCGTGATCCTGCCTACCCACGGCCCCGGTCGCAGTTCGCCCGGTTCTGCCTGCCGAACCAACCAGGCGGCCACCCAGCCGGCGCGCCGCCGGGGCGTGAGCACGTTTAACCAGCGTCCGGGGATGCTGAGCTTGCCCAGCATGTCATCGCGGTTTTCCAACGGCTCCAGCCGGTCACCTGCGGAAACGGCGTCGATGATCGCGTGCTCGGTGCTCGGACCGGCGCGTACGTTGAGGCCCTCTTTTGGCGTCAGCAGGATGGCTTCCGGTTCCGCCGGCACTTCTTCGAACGAGGGGGCCGGTTCGGCTTTTTCACCCGATGCATCGCCCGATACATCGGCGGGTACCTCTTCCTCAAAGTCTGGTACGTCTTCTACCGGTATCTCTGCCGGGGCCAGGTCGACGGGCGGCGCTTCATCGGTCGGGACCTCATCGGTGGGAGCAGGCTCGATTTCCGACGCGGGAGCGGGCGGCGCTTCTTCCAGTTCGTCGGCTGTCGCCCGCCGGACCAGCCAGGCGGCTGCCCATCCATTGTGACCTTTTGGCGTGCGGATGTTGAGCCATTTCCCGGCGCTGCCCAGTTTGGCCATGCTCACTTCCAGGCTCTCCAGCGACTCCAACCGGTCGCCGGGCCACACCCCGTCGATGACGTCGTGGTCGGTGCTGGGGCCTTCCCGCACGTTGATGCCTTCCAGGGGTGTCAGCAGCAGCTCCGTAATCGCCAGGGCCGTCATGGGCGCGGAATCGGCGTCTTCCGGCAGGGCAGCCGGTATCCCCGGCGACTCGGGGGGCGCCAACGCCACGAACCAGGCGGCCACCCAGCCATCCTGCCCGGATGGCGTCTGCACCCTGATCCACTGCCCGTTGATCCCCAGGTTGGCCATAGTGACTTCTGGCGGGTCCAGGGCCGCCAGCTGGTCGCCGGGCATCGCCTCGTCGATGATATCGTGGTCGGTGCCAGGGCCTTCCCGCACGTTGAGGTCGAAGGTCGGCGTCAGCAGGATGGCTTCGGCGGCGCTCGTTGATGGCTCCTCCGACAGATCCACGAAGTCTTCCAGCAACGGCGCCAATTCGTCCGCCGGTAGTTCGAAATCCTCCAATGGCGGCAGATCGTCGTCGGTGAGCATGTCCGCCGGCAGTTCGAAGTCTTCCAGCAACGGCGCCAATTCGTCCGCCGACAGCTCGAAGTCTTCCAGCGGCGGCGCTAATTCGTCTGCCGGCAGTTCGAAGTCTTCCAGCGGCGGCAGGTCGTCGTCTGGCAGGTCGTCGTCTGGCAGGTCGTCGTCTGAGAGATCGTCCGCCGGCGGCTCGAGCTCCTCCATCGGCAGCGGCTCCAGTTCGTCCGCCGGGAGTTCGAAGTCTTCCAGCGGTACCGATCCCAGGTCGTCGTCTTCCAGCTCGACCGATTCCGCCGGTTGCACCGCCGGCTCCGGCGCCGGGGCCGGTTCGGTGGAGAGCGGCTCCAGGAACCAGGCAGCCACGAAGCCCTTTACGCCGCCCGCTGTTTGGATTTCGATCCACTGGTCTTCCACGCCGATCTTGGCGGCGACCACCTCCAGCGGCTCCAGGGCCTGCAGCGTGTCGGCCGTTTTGACCAGCGCGACCGCCTGGTGAGCGGTGCTGGGACCGCTGCGGACGTTCAGGCTGTCGGTCGGCGTGAGGATGACCCCCGCCAGTGCCAGGAACCACGCCGCCGACCAGCCGGTCGTGCCGTCCGGCGTGCGGACATTCAGCCACTGCTCGTCCTGGCCGACCTTGTCCGCCACGACCAGAGGATGCTCCAGCGCCACCAGCGCAGTATCGGCGTCCACCACGGTCAGGCGGGCATCGTCGGTAGATGGGCCTGCCCGCACGCTGAGGTCGTCAACGGCCCGCAGGATCACGCCGCGCCGGGTCACCGCCGGCTTCCCGACTTCGACCGGAGCTGCTTTTTCCAGGGCTATCGCTAACTCGAAGAACGTGTCGAAGATCGGCCCCTTGGGCTGGCTCTGCGCGTCCACGATCCCGGCGTTACGCAGCACGTCCGACCAGGCGAACCAGATCAGCACAGGCACGCGGTGGGCATACTTGCTGTGGATGAAGCTCACCACGCCTGTCATATATTTGGCGGCAGCCGGCCATTCCGACTCGGGCGTCGGGACGTGCTCCGAGAGGCCGACCTCCGTGATCCACAGCGGTTTGTCCGGGATGCCCTTGGCGAGGACCGACATGTGCAAGGCCAGCGAATCGAACCAGCCGCCTTGCAGTTCATCCTGGATGTCGTCGATGCTCTTCCAGGGCGGCGGGAATTTGCCATAGGGGTGGATGCCGACCGCGTCGACGGGCAGCGTGCCGCCCAGGCTGCTGCGGACCACGTTCAGGTATTCCACCGAGTTCTGCGGCGCGTTGAACATCCCGCCAAAGACGGTGACGGCGTCCGGGTCCTGGGCTTTGATGGCCGCCACCACCTTGCTCAGCACGATGGCGAACTGGTCCGGCGGCACGAAGATCGACGATCCGCCCAGGAAGTCGCCCTCGTTCCAGATTTCGTAGGCCACGCCCTGGCCCCGGTAGTGGGCGGCGATCTGGCCGCTGATGGCGGCTAACCCGTTAGCATAGTCTCCCCAGGCGGCATCGCTGCCATCGCCCCAGGGTGGCCAGGGCGCGCCCTGGGCAAACGTCTCCTGGTTGATGACCAGCAGCGTGCGCATGCCGACCTGCGCGTAGGCGGCGATCAGCCCGTCGTAATGGGCAAAGGCCTGGATGAGATCGTTGTTGAACAGGTTTTGCTGTCCGGCAGCGTGCAGGTCGACCGCCGCGTGGACCATAAACACCATCCGCACCCATTTTGCGCCTTTGAGCGCGGCGGGCTGCGTGGGGCGACCGTTTAAGGATTGGGGATGCGCGTTAATGTTCATGCCCAGTTGTACCATGGATCGACTCCTCCCCGGTTGCAGGCAACAGGAATTTTACCCCCCATAATATACTGATCGGGTCGGATACCGATAGTGAGGGGGAGCCCCCGTCCATGGTCGCAAGGCTACACGTTTTTTAAGGCGCTGTCTCGTCCTCCACCAGCAGACGGCGCAGCACCTTGCCCACGAATGACTTGGGCAGTTCGTCGCGGAACTCGATGTCCCAGGGCACGGCGTACTCGTCCAGGCGGCGCTGGCACAGCCCGATCAACTCCTCTTTGCTGAGGGTCGTGCCGGGACGGGGCACCACGTAAGCCTTGACCCGCTGGCCGTCCTCGGTGGGCGGGATCAGTCCGATCACGGCGGCTTCCTGCACACCGGGATGCTCGTACAGCACTTCTTCCACATCACGGGGATAAACCTGGTATTTGCCGGCCAGAATCATGTCCTGGCGGCGGCTGATGATCTGGAAGTAGTGGTCCTCGTCCATGCGGGCGATGTCGCCGGTATGCAGCCAGCCATCCGCATCGAGCGTTTTGTCGGTTTCTTCGCCCAAACCCCAGTAGCCGTCCATGAGCTGCGGCCCCTTGACCACCAACTCGCCGATACAGCCCGCCTCGCAGGGTTCGCCGGTCGCCAGGTCCACGATCCGGGCGAGGGTGTTGGGCAGCGGCACGCCGATGCTGCCCACCTTACGCAGCCCGTGCAGGGGGTTGGCGTGTGTGACCGGCCCGGCTTCCGTCAGGCCGTAACCTTCCACCAACCGACCGCGCGTCAATTTTTCGAAGGCTTCTTGCACTTCGACGGGCAGGGGAGCCGCCCCGCTGATGCAGGCCTTCACGCTGCTGATGCCGAAGCGTCGCACGCCGGGGTACTGGTTGATGGCGGTGTACATGGTCGGCACGCCGGGGAACAGGGTAGGCCGGTAGCGGCGGATGGTGCGCAGCACCTCGCGGGTGATGAAGGTCGGCAGGATAATCATGGCCGCGCCCAGCACAATGGCGACGTTCATGGCGGCGGTCATGCCGTAGATGTGGCTGAAGGGCAGCACGCAGAGCACGGCTTCTTGCCCTTCTTTCAGGCCGGTGACCCAGTGCCGCGTTTGCAGCGTATTGGCAACCAGCGCCCGGTGACTCAGCATCACGCCTTTGGGCCGGTCGGTGGTGCCGCCCGTATACTGGATGACGGCGGTTTCGTCCGGGGCGATGGGGATGCCCGGGCTGCTCGTCGGCTGGGCGGAAACCAGGTCGGTCCACAGCCGTTCGCCTGTTTGCAGCGGGCCGGCCAGCCGGTGGCCTTCGGCCTGCTCCCGCCGGGCAGTGAAGAAGGTTTTACGCAGCGGTCCCAGGTAATCTTTGATGTTGGTATAGATCACACCTTGCAGGGTCGTCCCGGCCAGGGCGGCGCGCGCCGTCTCCTGGAAGCGGGTGAGCGTGATCAGCCAGACGGCCCCGGAATCCGTTACCTGGCGCAGCAGTTCGCCCGGCTGGTTGACCGGGTTGGTGCTCACCACGATACCGCCCGCCTTCAGGATGGCATAGTAGGCGATCACGAACTGCGGGCAGTTGGGCAGCAGCAGGATCACCCGCGTGCCCTTGTCGATGCCCAGGCCGCGCAGGGCATGGGCCAGCCGGTTGACCTCCGCGCCCAGGTCGCGGTAGCTCAGCCGCCGCCCGCCGAAGACGATCGCCCGCCGCCGCCCGTAGCGCCTGACCGCTGAATCCAGCAGGCGGGGCAGTGGCTGCTTGGGGAAGCCCATGGCCGCAGGGACGCCGGCCTCATAATGGCGCACCCAGGGCCGTTCCTGGGCGATGGTCTCGCCCACCGTGTCTCGCCAGGATCGCCCCTTCTCGCTGACGAAGCGGTCCAGCGCCCGGTTGACGGCTTCGGCGCGCTCCAGCTGCACCAGGTGCCCGGACGCCCCCACGTTGACGTCCTCCGCGCCGGGGATGAGGCGCGCCACTTCCGCGAAATCTCGCGCCGGATACACCGTGTCCCGGTCGCCGCGGATGACCATCACCGGCAGCCGCAGGTCGCGGAACATGCTCCAGCCGTTCCAGCGGCGCAGGGTATTGAGGTACATCGGTTTGAGCACGTGCGCCGGTGCCCACAGGCTGCGCCGGGCCACCCGCTGGATCGGACGCAGCGCGGCCAGCGGCAGTTTGAAGACCTGGGCCAGCGCCGGGGCCAACCGGTATTCGCCGGTGGCCGCCATCAGCACCAGCCGGGCGACCCGCTCCGGGTAGCGCACAGCGAACTCGGTCGCAATCGCGCCGCCGAAGCTGTGTCCCACCAGCACCACCGGCTGCGTCACGTCGAGCTGCTTGAGCATCATCCACAGGTCGCCCACCAGCTCGTCGATGGTGTAGCGGCTGGAGGGCGCGTCGCTGTGATTGTGGCCGCGCAGGTCCGGGGCCAGCACGCGGAAGCGGTGCGAGAAGGCGCGGAGCTGGTAGGCCCACTGCAAGGCGTGCCCGCCGTAACCGTGCACCAGCACGATCACGCCCTGCGGCTGCTCCGGCCCGATGTCGATCACGCTCAGGCGGATGAGTGGGTCCTCGGAGACGATGACTTCTTCACGGTACAGTTCGAGATCGACTTCCATGCGGTGCCCCCGGATGTGCCTGCTGTTTCAGGTCGGTGCTCAATCAAACTCGGTCGGCAGTTCGGGATGGCGGTGCCACGTAAAGCAGCGCGCGATCTGCCCTGGCAGCACTCGCCCCAGCGACAGCGGCGGGATGTTCTCCTCGCGGAAGAAGCCCACGCCGCTCGTTTCCAGGCTGTTGGCGGGCGCGCCGCCCGTGATCTCGCACAGGAAAAACATCTTGTAGATCGCGTCCGGGTGGGGCGGGTGCCCCTGTCGGTCCCGGTCGTAGACGGCCAATAACCGGACGGCCCGTGTCTCGTAGCCCGATTCCTCGCGCACCTCGCGTTCGACGGCCTCGCGCGGCGAATCGAACACGTCTGCCCAGCCACCGGGCAGCGTCCACAGGTTGTTGTCCTGGGCTTCCTGCACCAGCAGGATGGCGTCGTTCTTGAAGACCACGCCCCGCACGTCGACCTTGGGCGTGGGATACCCGTTTTCCTGCCGGAAGAGGTCGAGCACCTCCGGCATCGGGGTCTGTGTGTGCCCCGCCACGATTTCGGCGGCCAGTTCCTGGAGCTGCTCGTAGCGCTCGCGGTCGAATGGCCCTTCGCTGTAGGTCAGGCCGGCCTGGGCGATAGACCGGATGCGGTTGGCCCATAGCAACCATTGCGGGTCTGTCATGCGCGCTCCCGTTTGTGCACCTGTTAGGCGATCTATTATAACGGAGGTTGGGCGTTGGCGAGAAGTACAGAATCGGCCGGCGGGGCGTGCTATAGTGGGGTCAATGGGAGATGAGTCTGCCGGGAGGTGGTTCATGCGGCGGATGTTCGGATGGTGTGTGCTGGTCGTGCTTTTGCTGGGCGTGATGCCGGCTCAGGGGCAGGGCGAGGCGCTATTGACCCTGTCGCACGAGGATGCCGTGCTGGGCGCGGCCTGGAACGCCGACGGCAGCCGCATCCTGACCTATAGCGCCGGCGGCGTCTGGGTGTGGGATGTCCTCACCGGGGAGGTGCTGCTCATACTGGACCACGAACAAGAATTGTGGGGGCCGCAGTACAGCCCCGACGAATCCCGTATTCTCACCTTTTCCTTCGATGGCGCCCGCGCCTGGGATGCCGCCACCGGCGACCTGCTCTTCGAGATGCCGCACGATGACCGGCTCACGACGGCTCGCTGGAGCCGGGATGGGAGTCGCATCCTGACCGTATCTATGGATGAAGCGGCCTGCCTTTGGGACGGTGAAACCGGCGAACAACTGTTCCTGCTGGACCATGGATCGCCGGTCTTCGGGGCGACCTGGAATGTGGATAATACGCGTCTGATCACCTGGACGTGGGGCGGCCTCGTCACCACCTGGGATGGGGAAACAGGCATTAATCTGGCCCAGGTCCGGCCCGCCGACGAAGTCAAATCACTGGCCTTCAGCCCCGATCAAACCCGCTTCCTGGCGGCCAGCCATTTTATCTGGGGTGATGATCCCCCGGACGATCATGTACTCGTGTATACGGTCGAAGATGGGGAATTCGTGATCGGCTTCGGGCACGAGTTGCAGGTCCAGGGCGCGGCCTGGAACGCCGACGGCACGCGCATTTTGTCCTGGTCGGATACGCGCCCGCTGGCATCAGACGTCCCACGGCAGGGCCTGGCGCAGGTGTGGGACGTCGCCACCGGCGACGAAATCGCGCGTATGGAGCACCCGGACGAAGTCCGGCGCGCCGCCTGGAGTCCGGACGAGACTCGCATCTTCACCCTGTCGCTGAACACCATCCGGGTGTGGGAAACGGCCAGTGGTGAACTGTTATTTACCTTCGATCATGAAGACACGGCGACCGGGGCCGCCTGGAGCGCCGACGGGACTCGCCTCCTGTCCTGGTCGGAGGATGGCACGGCCCGCGTGTGGGTGGTTGGCCATGAGTGATCGACGCGGGTCAGTTGGTTGAGGTCCGCCGGGAAGCGGGTACAATACGCGGGTGAACCCTGCCTCGTTTGATGGAGAGACTCCCCGACTATGGACCTGCGACTCGCCCTGCTGGGCTTTGGCAACGTCAACCGCGCCCTGGCCCGCCTGATCCAGCGTAAGACCGAGGCCCTCGAGGCCGAACACGACCTGGCGCTGACCGTCACCGGCATCCGCACCCACAGCCACGGCTGCGCCATCGACCCGGACGGCCTCGACCTGTCGGCGGCGCTGAGCGCTTATGATGATCATTCGCTGGACGATCTGCACGTGGGCCAGCCGTGCCCGGATGCCATGACCTTCATTCAGACCGTGCCCGCCGACCTGCTCATCGAAGCCACCTGGATGGACCCCCGCACCGGCCAACCCGCCACCGACCTCATCCGGGCCGCGCTGGAACGGGGCCTGCACGTCGTGACCGCCAACAAGGGGCCGTTGGCCTTCGCCCACCGGGAACTGCGCGCCCTGGCCGCCGCGAAAGGCGTTGGCTTCTTTTTCGAGAGCACCGTCATGGACGGCGCGCCGGTCCACGCCACCGGGCGGGAAGGGCTGCCGGTGACGGTGGTTGGCAAGATTCGCGGCGTGCTCAACAGCACCACCAACAGCATCCTGACGCGGCTGGAGCAGGGTATCTCCTTTGACGAGGCGCTGCGCGAAATGCAGGAGGCCGGCCTGGCCGAGGCCGACCCAGGCAACGACGTCGATGGCTGGGACAGTGCCCTCAAGATCGCGGTGCTGGCCAACATCCAAATGGGCGCGGACCTGCGGCCCACCGCGGTAGACCGGGCCGGCATCGGCGGTTTCACCATCGAGCAGGTGCAGGGCGCAGTGGCCGATGGCAAACGCATCAAGCTGCTGTGTGAGGCCTGGCGCGAAGGCGACTCCGTGCGGGCGCGGGTGGCCCCGGTCCCGGTCCCGCTCGACGATCCGCTGGCGCACGTGCACCGCACCGGCAGCGCCGTCACCTTCGAATCGGATACGCTGCCGGCCCTGACGATCATCGAGGGCGACAGCAGCCCGGAGACAACCGCCTTTGGCCTGCTGGCCGATACGATCAACATCGCCCGCGGGCGGTACAAGGATCGACTGTGAAGCAGCGGTGAACGATTCCACGCCCACCGAACATCTAAGAAATTCGTGAATGTTCATCATTTCGTAAGAAATCGTGGGTAAACTAAAACAGAATACTGCTGC
>DAOUEM010000320.1:0-7211 GCA_034430555.1 Anaerolineae bacterium
CGAGAGCACCGGCCCGATCCTGCTGCTCATTGCCGGTCTGGCCATGGCCGGGGTGATCGTGAATCGCCGCCGCATTGCCCGGTGGCCCCTGACGCTGCTGGTACTCCTGACCGCGCTGGCGCTGTTAGGCATCGTGCCCATCTACGCGCGCTTCGATTTCACCGCCCATAACTACGTCCTCCCCGGGGCGCTGTTACTGATCCCGTTCAGCGCCGTGATCATCACCGCAACCCTGCCCCGCCATCGGCCAAAGGGAACTGTCTTATGGACATGGGTGGCCGTAATTGCGCCGGTGGTCGGGCTGGCCCCCGGCAGCCTGTCACGGGTCGTAACCCTGCAACGACCAAGCACTTATACCGTCGCCCAGCGCTGGTTCGAGGAAAACATCCCGGATGGGGCCGTGTTGTGGGTGCAAAGCCCCCAGGCCCGGCGATCGCTGAACCGATATGAGGCCGGTTACCCAGGCTTCAAAACTTTTAATATGGTTTACCTGGAGGAGCAATCAACCTGGGAAGGGGACCCAGGCGAGATCTACTATCTTTTCCTGCGGGAAGAGGATCTCGCCCAGTGGCCGACGCACCTGGCCCGGCCTCCTTTAGACGAACTGCCGGTGATCAAGATGTTCGGCGGGCCGTCATTACGCGGGTCGACGCTGTACGTGTATGCCCCGGAGCCGTTCACCAACCCGCTGGGTGTGACGTTCCAGGACCAGACCACGCAGCTGGTGCTGGAGGATCTCACGGTGCGGCAAGACGGCAGCCACATACACGTCGACTCGTACTGGCGCGCGCCGTCCCCGCCGCCCCTGGATTACTCTTACCTGCTGCACCTAACCCCAGCCGATGATCCCCTGGTCATTCTCGCCCAGCAAGATGGCCAACTCGGCCACCGCCGCACCAGCACCTGGACCGATCCGGCGGAACTGCTGCGCGGCAATATGGCGCCGCTCCTGCTGCCGGACCTGCCTCCCGGCGAATACGCCCTGCTGGTGGGAGCTTATTATTGGGAAACCAATACGCGGCTGACGCTGGACGACGGCCGCGACCGGCTGGAGGTTTACCGGTTCCGCGTAGACTAAGCCCGGTCCGCCATCTTTGCCTCCGTGTTCCGCCGCGTTATACTGTCGGGTCGGACCGGCCAGCAAAGGTCTGAGAGGGCCTGAGAGGTGAGTTATGCAGTTTGTACCGATCATGATTGCCAGCTTTGTGGTGGCGCTGGCGCTGACGCCGTTATCGCGGCAGCTGGCGCGGCGCTTCAACGTGCTGGATCAGCCCAGCAGCCGCAAAATACACACGTCGGCCACACCCTACCTGGGTGGGCTGGCGATTTATGGGGGCATGGCGCTGGCGCTGGTGGTCTTCAGTCCGCGCGATTACCTGGTGGAAACGCTGGCCATCGGCGCGGGGGCGTCCTGGCTGGCGCTGATCGGCCTGATCGACGACCGCAACGGCCTGCCGCCCCGCCTGAAGTTCCTGGCGCAGTTCCTGGCGGGCGGGGCGCTGGTCCTGGCCGGGGTGAGCATCAACCTGACGCATATCCCGGTCCTCGACGCGGCGCTGACCATCGTTTTTGTCGCCACCATCACCAACGCCCTCAACTTCCTGGATAACATGGACGGCCTGGCCGCCGGGCTGACCGGCATCGCGGCCGGGTTCTTTTTTATCCTGGCGGTGGGGGAAGGGCAGGGCCTGGTTTCCAGCCTGGCCGCGGCGATCTGTGGAGCCTCCATCGGCTTTTTGATCTTCAACTTCAACCCGGCCAGCATCTTCATGGGCGATATGGGCAGCCTGGTGCTGGGCTTTATGCTGGCGGTGCTGGCGATCAAGCTGCGCTTTAACGCGTCGTTCAGCATTTCCACGTGGTCGGTGCCGCTGCTGGTGCTGGGCCTGCCGCTCTTCGACATCTCCTTGGTGATCTTCACCCGCCTGCGCGAAGGCCGCTCCCCCACCGAGGCCGGCAAGGACCACACCTCGCACCGGCTGGTGCAGATGGGCCTCAGCCCGCGCAACGCCGTGCTGGTACTCTATGGGATTTGCGTGGCGCTGGGTATCGTGGCGGTAATCGTCAACCGCAACCCACCGGAGACCGCCACCACTCTGCTCATCCTGATGATGGGCGCAGTGGTCATCGCTTTCGCCGGGTTAGAAGTTTTCCGTTATCGACAGCAGCGGGGGAACCATGACTGAGACCTACCTGGTCACCGGCGGGGCGGGGTTCATCGGCTCGCACCTGACCGAAGCGCTGGTCAAGGCCGGGCACGCCGTGCGGGTGATCGATAACTTCGCCACCGGCAAGCCGGCGAACATCGCCCACCTGCGGGACCGGATCGACTTTTACGAGGTAGACATCACCGACCGCGCCGCGCTGGATGCGCCCTTGGCCGGGGTGGATTACGTGCTGCACCAGGCGGCCATCCCCTCCGTGCCGCGCAGCGTGGACGACCCGCTGGGCACCCACGACGCCAACGTCACCGGCACGATCAACGTGCTGGACGCGGCGCGGCTGGCCGAAGTCAAGCGGGTGGTGTACGCGGCCTCCTCCTCGGCCTACGGCGAGATTCCGGGCGAATACAAGCGCGAAGACATGGCGCCCCAGCCGCTGTCGCCCTATGCCGCCGCCAAGCTGGCCGGCGAGTTCTACTGCCAGTCGTTTTACCACGTCTACGGGCTGGAGACGGTGGCGCTGCGCTACTTCAACGTCTTTGGCCCGCGCCAGGACCCGACCAGCCAGTACGCCGCCGTGATCCCGCTGTTCGTCACGGCCATCCTGGACGGCCGCCCACCCAGCGTCAACGGCAGCGGCGAGCAAAGCCGCGACTTCACTTACATCGACAACGTGGTGCACGGCAACCTGCTGGCCTGCCAAGCGCCAGCCGCCGCCGGGCAGGTCATGAACCTGGCCAACGGCGACCGGATCACGCTGCTGGCCCTGATCGAGGCGATCAACAACATCCTGGGCACGGCCATCGAGCCGGTGCACGTCGACCCGCGGCCAGGCGACATCATGCACTCCCGGGCCGATAACAGCCGGGCACGCGACCTGCTCGGCTTCGAGCCGGTGGTGGCCTTCAACGAGGGCCTGCGCCGCACCATCGCCTGGTTCCAGGATCAGGCCTGATCCCGAGATACCGTCCCCGGAGGCGCAGCCCGGCCCGTTTTTAGATCAAATTTAGATGCGGCTACCCGGCTTTCCGGTATGATGAGATCGCCCGGTCGATTTATAACGGTACACAAACCTTAATGATTGTGCCCCGGTGAGAAACAGTGTTTAATGGCCGAGACCATCTTTAGCGAGAATAATCAATCCATGCGCATTGTTCACATCCTCAAGGTAAACGGCCTGGCGGGCGTGGAGCGTCACCTGCTCACCCTGCTGCCAGCCCTCCAGGCGCGTGACGTCGACCCGGAAGTGCTGCTGCTGGCCCCACCGGACAGCCCCGCCGACGCCATCGGCGAGGCCTTTCGGGCCGCCGGCATCCCGGCGCAGAAATTACCGATGAGCGGGCGGCCGTCGCCCGGCCTGGTACGGCGGTTGGCCCGCCGCTTGGGCCGCGCCCGGCCCGACCTGGTGCATACGCACAGCCGCCAGGCGGAACGGTACGGCGCGCTGGCCGCGCGTTGGGCCGGCGTCCCGCACATGATCAGCACGCGCTACCTGGAAACCCCGCCCACCTGGGCGGAACGGCAGTTGGACCGCTGGCTGCGGGGCCGCATCAACCACCGCATCGCCATCGACCCGGAGGTGCAGGCCCAGACCGCCCGCGCCGACGGCCTGCGCCCGGAGCAAGTCTCCCTGATCGGGTACGGCCTGGCCGAGGACCGCCTGCGGATCGGGGGCGGGGCGCGGGCCGTGTTGTGCGCGGAGTTCGGCATCTCGCCGCAGGGGGCACCCCTGGTCGGCCTGATCTGCAACCTGGACGAACCGGGCGACAGCGGCCTGCTCGGCCTGCAAGCCTTCTGGCACGTCTCGGTCCGGCACCCGGACGCCCATCTGCTGATCGCCGGGGATGGCGCCAGACGCCCCTTCCTGGAGCAGCAGGCGCGCGGCTACAACCTGAGCGGGCACGTGCACTTTTTGGGCTGGCGGGCGGACCTGCCTACCATCACCGCCGTGGTGGACGTGCTCATGGTGCCGCTGCCCCTGGCCGGGGCCGGCCTGGCGATGCTGGAAGCGATCGCGCTGGAAACGCCGGTCATCGCCAGCCAGGACGCCGCCCTGCCGGACCTGCTGGAAACGGGCCAGACCGGCCTGGTGGTCGAAGCCGGCAGCATCGACCTGCTGACCGGCAGCCTCTCGCTGCTGCTGGAGGACAGCGAGCTGCGGGCCAAGCTGGCCGCCAACGCCAAAGCCCGGCTGGGCAACGGCTACCGCGTGGACCGCGTGGCCGACCAGACGCTGGCCGTCTACCAGCGGGTGCTCGCCCGCTGATCGTCATCTTTCCATCAACTGATCGTCAGGCACGCCCGCCAAGCGTGGGGAGATCGTCAAGTCCACCCGCGGCGGGCTGGCCCGCTTCCAGGCGGAGACGGCGGTGCGCATCTGCGTGGAGAACATGCCGATCCAGAGCCGGCGGCTCCAGCGGCGGCTGCCCCAGGTGAACCCGCAGTCGCTGGAGGCCGCCGACGAAGATACGCTGCGCCAACACCTGGCGGAGACGGTCGCCTTTTGTCGGGCGGCGCTGGACGGGGCAGGTGTAGTCGAGGGCTAACGCATGGCGCGCAGGGTGAGCGCCGCGCCGAAGACCAGCAGCGGCACCCCGATCACCCCGCCCACCAGCGTCATGATCATCACCAGGCCGATGCCCAGGCAGGCCACGCCGGTCGCCAGGGCGGCCTCGCGGCCCAGCCGGTCGACCAGCGCGGTCAGCAGCGCGCCAAATTTGCGAAAGGGCCGGGTGAAGTCGGCCATCATGTTTCCTTTGCGGATCAATGAGCGGGCTAACGCGGCAGCTTGTCGAGCGTGTTCTGCAAGCCAGCGGGCAGCGGCGCGGTGAAGGTCAGCGGCTGGCCGGTGGTGGGCGACTCCACCGTCAGCGAAGCAGCGTGCAAAAAGTGGCGCTTGAGCCGGACACGCTGCTTGCGCCGTCCGTAGGCGCCGTCCCCCACGATGGGGTGGCCGATGAAGGCCAGGTGCACGCGAATCTGGTGGGTGCGCCCGGTGTGCGGCGTGACTTCCAGCAGGGCATGATAGGCGTACAGCTCCAGCACGCGGAACTCGGTGATCGCCTCACGCCCGTGCCGGACTACGGCCATCTGCTTGCGGTGGCGCGGGTCCCGCCCGATGGGCGCTTCGATGCGGCCCGTGCTGCTCTCCGGGTTGCCGTCCACCAGGGCCAGGTACACCTTGCGCGTGGTGCGCGCCTCGAACTGGGCGGCCAGGGCGCGGTGGGCCAACGGCGTCTTGGCGATCACGATCACGCCGGAGGTGTCCTTGTCCAGCCGGTGCACGATGCCCGCCCGGTGCTCGTCGCCGACCTCGGCCAACTCCGGCCAGCGGTAGAGGACGGCGTTGACCAGCGTGCCGGAATCGTGCCCGTAGGCGGGATGCACCACCATGCCGGCGGGTTTGTCGATGGCGGCCAGGTCGTCGTCCTCGTAGAGCACGGTCAGGGGGATGTCCTCCGGCACGATCTCGCTGATTTGCGGCGGCGGCAGGTAGACGGCAATCGTCTCGCCGCCCTCGATGCGATAGGATGGCTTGGTCAGGTGGCCGTTGACCGTGACCAAACCCTCTTTGATCAGCGCCTGGATGCGTGTACGGGACAGGCCGGCCAGCTCGTCGGCGATCACGCGATCCAGACGCTGGCCGGGCATCTCTACCGTGAAGTGGTAGTCGGGGCCCTGCGGGGCTGGGGGGGTCTGCGGTTGATCGTCGGGCAGGGGATCGGTCATGGGTCGAGTCGAATCTCCGGTAGGTCGATGGGGCTAGCATACCGTCTCACTGCCGGGAGTGCTAGGTCACCTTTTCCGCCTCGATACAGGCCGCCGGGATGGACAGGGCCAGCTCGCCCTCCTGCGCGGCCAGCCGGTTGAGGGCCGCCTCGAGGCGCCCGAAGATAGCGGCCTCGTCCGCGGCGGGCAGAAACTCGCGCCAGGCTTCCATAAACGCCAGCCGGATGAAGGCATCCCGCAGGAAGGCGCTGCCGTCCAGGTAGCGCAGGGTGAAGGTCTGGGCGTGCACGGCGCGCACCTGGAAGCCCGCCGCCGTCAGCCAGCCGGTCGTCCCCTCGACCGTGGCCCGGTGGTTGACGTGGGCGTCCAGCCGGTCCACCAGGTCGAAGCGGCCGTAGTCCAGCAGCACCCGCGCATACACGTCGTAGAAGGCGCTCATGTGGCCGCGCAGGTTGGTGGTGAGCAGCAGCCACCCGCCGGGCCTGACCACCCGCCCGCATTCCGCCAGGGCCGCCGCCGGATCGGCGAAGTTGTTGAGGCCGAGGTTGGAGATGAGCAGATCGAAACAACCGGCGGAGAAGGGGATGGCCGCGCCGTCGCCGTCGACCAGGCGCACGTTCTCCACGCCCCACACCGCGATCTTACGCCGGGCCACCCCCAGGCCCAACACCCAGCCATCCAGCCCGTAGACGGTGCAGGACGGCCCCAGCCGCCCGGCCAGCGTCAGCAGCGGGAAGCCCGCCCCGCAGCCCAGGTCCAGGACGCGATTCCCCGGCTTAAACGGCACGTGGGCCAGCAGCATCTGGCCAAACAGGGCCGACCACAGCGGCGCTTCGTCGAACACCAGGACGTGTTCGTGGTCCAGCCAGTTAAGCGAGGGCGTGTGCAGGTACTCGGTCATCGACTGAATCTCCTGGCATATTCAGCGCGCATACAGGCACGGCGGATGAAGCCACATGCGTCATGCGGCCCATTATGGCGCCGCCGCCCGCCCCTCACAACAGCGTGCCGCCGGGCTTGACGATCCCCCGCTGCGGTGGCATACTGATGGCTCCTGAGTGAATACACCAACGACGAGGATTCAGATGAGCGACTCCGAACAAGCCGTCCGCCCGATTGATGATGAGATGCTGGCAATCCTGCGCTGCCCGGTGGCCGTGCACGACAAGGACAAAGGCGACGATCCCGGCGTCCTCGAGCTGCTCCAGCGGCCCAATGGCGATTGGTGGCTGACCTGCGCCGATTCCGGCTACAAATACCCGATCCGCGACGGCATCCCCGTGATGCTGGTCGAGACCGGCGAGGAATGGAAAGACACCC
>DAOUEM010000321.1:0-18658 GCA_034430555.1 Anaerolineae bacterium
GCTTCCGGCGCCGCCTCTGGCGCCGCTTCAGGGGCCGCTTCCAGCGCTTCTTCAGGGGCCGCCGTTTGATCGGACCGGGCGGACCGCCGCTTGCCGAACAACAACCGGCGCAGGGTGGCGCCCACCAGCCGCAGCGCCCGGCAGAGGGTCCAGAAGGCGGTTTTGAGGAAGCGCCGCCACTGGACGTAGACGCTGCGCAGGAAGTTGCGCACGATACGCAGGGCATTTTTTAACATCAGGCCGGACCTCCTTGCTCAGCTAAACACGGATGTTACCTCTAGCATATCACACAACCGGTAGCCTGTAACACCATCCCGGCGCTTTGGCCCCCCCGGCGGCCGATCCTTCAAGCGGGCCGGGTAGAGGGCGGTCGATCCAGGCCGGGCCATAGTTGAGACCTCCGTGAGAATCGGCACGCCGCCCCCCAAAGCCCATCCATCTGTGTTACACTCGATTCCTTTCATCCAGACGCGACTTTTGTTCCACCCTTAATCCCCCTGAGCGCCGCGAGTAGCGCCTCGAGTAAGGAGCAACCTTTTGAAGAAACACTTCCTGCCCACCCTGCTGTTATGCGTCCTGATCCTGGCGGCCCTGCCGGCCGTCAGCGCCCAGGAAGGTCCCCCGACTCCCAGCGAGCTGTGCGCCAGCCTCACGCCCGCCGAGTCCGCCGAGACCTACACCTACGAAGCCGCCGAAGACAGCCTGACGGCAGGCGTCGATTACCTGGCCGTCTTCTGCACCACAGCCGGCCCGATCGTGGTCGACCTGTACGAAGAACAGACGCCGCTCACCGTGAACAACTTCGTCTTCCTGGCGGAGACCGGTTACTTCAACAATACCAACTTCCATCGCGTCATCCCGGACTTCATGGCCCAGGGCGGCGACTGGACCAACACCGGCAGCGGCGGTCCCGGCTACACCTTCGGGGACGAGATCGTGGAAGGGCTGGAATTTGACCGGCCCGGCCTGCTGGCCATGGCCAATGCCGGCCCCGGCACCAACGGCAGCCAGTTTTTCATCACCACCGTCGTCACCGACTGGCTCAACGGTAATCACACCATTTTTGGCGAGGTGCTGGCCGGCCAGGCTAACGTGCTGGACATCCGCCTGCGCGACCCGCAGCAGTCGCTGCAGCCCGGCACCATGATCGAGACCATCGCCATCATCGACGACCCGGACAGCCTGGCCATCGTCGAGGTAGCGCTGATGCCCGTCAGCGACGAGGACGTGGCCGACGCTTTCGCGGCCCTCGGCCCGGCCACCGCCGTCATCCTGGATCGGTTTGGCGTGGGCATGGGCGGCACCCTGTCCGACATGCTGGCCCTGGACGAGTCGGTGGGTGGCCAGCTGGACACCGAGGCCGCCGTCGCTGCCCAGCCGGAAGCCGTGCAGGAGGACCTGGCCGCGCTCTACGCCGACCACGATCACCAGGGGGCGCTGGCCGCCGCCGTGCGCAACATCGACTGCGACCTGGCCGCCTTCCCCGTCTATGACCTGAGTTATACGCTGGACCTGTACCCCAGCGCCGAAGAGGCCGCCGCCGCCCTGACCGACGAGCGCCTGGCCGGGACCCAGGCCGCGCTCGGGCTGGAAGCCGTGGCGCAAGCCCCGCCCGAGTTCCCGGTGTTCACCGGCACCGCCAGCGGCTGTGACGCGGACGACCTGGCCTACGCGCGGGCCTTCGAGCAGCGCGGGCGCTTCGTGGCGACGATGGCGATCACCATCACCGCCGACAACGCCGAGATCGTGGTGCCGCTGCTGGTCGAGTTCACACAGCCGCTCTTCGAGGACGCGCTGCACACCGTGCTGCGCCCGGAGATCGTCGAGACCGCCAGCGGGGAGTAAGCGCCTGCTACGCGGGGCTGCTCCGCAGGCCCGTATTGAGACACCATCCGCAGCCGCCGGCAGGGACGGGCCAGCCCCGTCCCTGTTTTTTCCCCTGAAAAAAACCTAAATATCACCGCCGGTGGGGCCGTCCTGTGCTACACTTGAGCCAGCGGCGTCATCAGGATCAAGGGGGGGGTGGTTATGAGCAGTCGTAACGAACAGGAGCGCCTGGCCCGCCTGCGCGCCAGACAACTGCAGGAACGCGATCCCGGCCCCGGCGTGAAGGTCGACTGGAAAGGGCCCAGGCCCCAAAAACGAAAACCGCTGATGGAAGAGTTGTTCGGCGCGCTGCCGCGTCATGTCAAAGGCGGCCTGATCGGGCTGGTCATCGGCATCGTGCTGATGACCGCCGTGCAGTACCTGATCGCCAACGTGTGGAACCTGCCCGGCGAGTGGATGGTGTGCGGGGTGGTGGCCCTGCTGCTGGCGCCGGTGCTGGGCATCATCATCGCCCGCGGCACGGACCTGGGCGGTTTCGCCGATTGAGGCCGCGCCGTCGGACATTGGTTCGTTGACCGAAGGCGCGTTTGTCGTAGGGGTCTGGCGATGCCAGACCCGGTGCTGCGTCGCCCGGTGGTGCATCCCCGACGACGCGTCGACCTGCGCCCCTTCTCCCCCGCCGCGTTATAATCGACCCCACGACCCGTACCTATACAGGATCGATCTGTCCATGAAGCTCGCCCTGGTCCACGACTGGCTCAACCAGGTCGGCGGCGCGGAAGACGTGCTGGCCGACCTGGCCCGCCTCTACCCGGCAGCGCCCCTCTATACCAGCATCTACGCGCCGGACAAAATGCCCGACTCCTATCGCGCCTGGGACATCCGCCCGCTGTGGATGGACCGCCTGCCCGGCATCCACGACCATCACCAGCCGTACCTGCCGCTTTACCCGCTGGCCTGGGGCGGCCTGGACCTCTCCGCCTACGACGTGATCCTGAGCAACAAGAGCGGCTTCTGCCACGGCCTGCGCCATGACTCCGGCACGCTGCACGTCTGCTACTGCCTGGCCCCCACCCGCTACATCTGGCAGTTCAAGTCGTACGTGTTACGCGAGAACCTCAGCGCGGCCCAGGTCGCATTGCTGCGTCCGCTGGTGACCCTGCTCAAAGGCTGGGACCGCCGCGCCGCCGACCGCGTCGACCACTTCATCGCCATCAGCACCGCGATACAGGATCGCATCCGGCGTTTTTATGGCCGCGAGTCGACCATCATCTACCCGCCGGTGGCCACGGATCGCTTCCAGCCCTTGCCACCCGACGAAGTGGGCGACTACTATTTGATCGTGTCGCGCCTCATCCCCTACAAACGCATCGACCTGGCCGTGCAAGCCTGCACCGAGCTCGGCCTGCCGCTCAAGATCGGCGGGCGCGGGCGCGATAGCGAACGGCTGCGGGCCATGGCCGGGCCAACCGTGGAATTCCTGGGCTTCGTGGCCGACGACGAACTGCCGGGCCTGATGGCGCGCTGCCGGGCCTTCCTCTTCCCCGGCCTGGAGGATTTTGGCATCACGCCCTTGCAGGCCAATGCCGCCGGGCGGCCCGTGATCGCCTTCCGGGGCGGCGGGGCGCTGGATACGGTTTTGCCCGGCCAGACGGGCGAGCTGTTCGAGGCGCAGACGGTGGAGAGCCTGACCGCCGCGCTGCGCGACTTCGAGACCAGCCGTTACGATCCGGAAGCCTGCCGGGCGCATGCCCTGAAGTTTGACGCGGGGGTGTTCGCCGGGCAGATCACGGCCTACGTCGAGCGGGCCTGGGACGATTTCCAGCGGGGGGATAAGCGCCGCTAGACCAGCCGGAGGACCAATCATGAACTTCCTGCTCAAAAAAGGCGGGGACCGCGCCCAGTTCATCGTGGCCGACCTGGACCCGGCCTATCACGCCGCGATGGCCGGCCTGCGCTTCGAAGCCGTGCCGGAAGGATTCGCCCGGTCGTTTCCGGCAGGCGAAAACCTGGATCGCACGGACATCGACCGCATCTACCAGCAGTTCGCCCTGTACGCGGAGGCCATGATCCGGCAGGAAGCGGGCGCGGTCCCCGTGCCGTGGGAAGCGGCCCTGATCGATTTCCTGCCCATCGTCTTCCGGCAGGAGGTGGACTGGTTCCTGACGGGCAGTGCCGCCCTGGCCCTGCGCGGGCTGGCGGTCTCGCCGGGGGACGTCGACCTGGTGGTAAAGGACGAGGCCGGGGCGCGGCGGCTGGCGGCATTGATGCGCCCCTACCTGGTGGAACCGCTGCAGGCCACCCCCGGCTGGATCGCGGGCTGGTTCTGCCGGGCGATGTTACGCGCCCGCGTGGAGTGGATCGGCGCGCCCACCGCCCAGGCCGATCAACCGGAGTCCAGCGACTTCGGGGCGACGGCGGCGTCCCAACTGGAGACGGTCACCTGGCGCGGCTTCGAGGTGCGGGTGCCGCCGCTGGCCCTGCAGCTGGAGGTGTGCGAGCGCCGTGGCCTGGACGAACGCGCCGCCCTCATCCGGGCGCACCTGGCGGAACAGGGGTAAGCGATGAGCGATGAAACGAACGCGGCTCAAGAGTCGCACGCGATTTTGGAAGGGCACATCGCTATCACGGCAGCCCTGGAAGCCGACAGCCGCCCCATCGAAGCCGTTTACCTGGAACGCGGGCGGCGGGACCGGCGCGGGCACCTGGTCCGGCTGGCCCGGTTGGCCGAAGCGCGCGGCATCCCAGTCGAACGGGCGGCGGCGGAGGTGCTGGCCCGCCACGTCAGCGGGAGCACGCACGGCGGGGCCATCGCCCTGGCCGGACCGCGCCGCTTCGTGGAGCTGGCCGACCTGATCCCGCCAGCGGGAAGTCGCGCCGCGGCGGGCCGCGCGCCGTTCATCGCCATGATCGACGGCGTGGAGGACCCCTTCAACTTTGGGCAGGCCATCCGGGCGCTGTACGCCGCCGGGGCGGATGGGCTGGTGGTCCGGCCCCGCAACTGGATGAGCGCGGCGGGTGTGGTGGGACGGGCCTCGGCGGGGGCTTCGGAGCGTATCCCCACCGCCGTGGCCGAGACCGCGCTGGCCGCCGCCGACTTCTACCGGGGGCAGGGGCTGACCGTCGCCACCACCGCCAAAGACAAACGCGCCGTGCCGCTCTACGACGCCGATTTGTCCTGCCCGCTGTTCGTGCTGATCGGCGGGGAGAAACGCGGCATCACCCGCTCCTTCCTGGATAAGGCCGACCTGATCCTGGAAATCCCCTACGGGCGCGACTTCCGGCAGTCGCTGGGCACGACCGCCGCCGCCGCCGTGCTGACTTTTGAGATCATGCACCAGCGGGGCGGGTAAGGCCTGACGCCGCCCGGTTATTGCAACCAAATGTAATATGACTTATACTTAATATACTTAGATTCTGGGAATTAACATCCCCTCTCAAAGCTGCACCGTATCCCATACATGAAAGGCTCAGCTATGCGTAAGCTCGTATTGGTTATGGCGCTCTTGCTGTTGTTTGGTGCTGTGCAGGTATCCGCCCAGGGTGGTGAGGATTTGGACATCTTAGAAATCCTTGCTGCTGCCAGCGAGGGCGAATGGTTGGTAGAACAAACAGGAGACAACGAATGGACTGTCGTCAACGATGACGGCACAGTTGAAATCATTGTGCATGTAGTAATTGAAGATAGTGAGCCTACGCAAACCGTAGACCCGAACTTTGAGATCTATTTCGTTGTCCCGACCAGCAATATGAATGTGCGCGCCTGTGGCTCTACAAGCTGCGATGTAGTCGGCTCTGTGACTGCCACTGATGTGATAGAGGTGCTTGAGGAAACTGACGACGATCAGGGTCGCGGGCAGTGGCTACGTTTTGAGTTGGATGGTGGTGAAGCGTGGGTCGCCGGTTGGTTGACAAGGCCCGGGCCAGATATTCGCCTCTCACAATCTGAGATAGAGGACGGTTATCTGGATGAGCGCACTAACTGCATTGTGTTACTTAACGTGGTACGTGGCTCTAGCAATATGGCGTTTGTAATTACTGGTGAAGCCCGCGGGGATGTATTTGTAGACCTGTACAGGCCCAATGAAAACCAGCCGCTTAGGGTGGATGGCACATATCACAAAACATTTATCGACACGGGCGATCCTTATCTCCATCAGGTGTACGGCTGGCGTGTAGGATTTCCCAGCGGTATCTACACAATTGATCTAACTGGCCCAGACGGGGAGAATAGTATCATCGAGTTTGAATACACACGTACTGGTGATAGTTCGATTTTCGTGGTGTGTGACTAATTCGCTTGTTTTAGGCGGACAATACCGTGCTGTGATAGTATAAAATAGAGCCGGGCCGCGCGGCTCGGTTTTTGCTGCCTGCCTATGATGGGTAAGGCCTGCCGCCGCCGCCCGGTCAAATCAGCAGGCCGCCCGCCGGAACTGGGTCCCTACCTGTGCGCTACCGATTTCGCCACCATGCGCGCGTTGGGCATCGGCCTGGCGCGGGGCGGGACCATCGCCGGGGGTTGCGCGCGCTGCGACTTCCGGATGACGGTCGGCGGCCCGATCACGCCGCTATCTGTCACCGATTCCCGGTGAGTCTTATCCATCTGATGTTATATCGTGTATACTGGGAGTAGCAGCCCGCTTATCTGCCGCAGGCGGGATTTACGCCCGATGACAATTACGGTTTCCTGGGATAACGAGGCGCATACGACTATCCTGTTCGCGGTCCACCGCAAATGCGAATGGGAGGCCTTCTGGGCTGCCGTACAGCAGACCCACGCCTTGATGTGCGAACCCCCGCACACGGTCGACCTGATCGTCAGCGCCGCGCTGGGCGCGCTGCCCGGCTCCGGGGCGCTGCTGCACTTCAAGCGCATCTACTCGGAAGCGCCCGCCAACCACGGCCTGACGATCGTAGTCGGCGCCGGTTTTTTCCACAAAATGCTGGTCAGCACCTTCAGCAAGGTCTACCTGAACCTGGGCGACCTGGTGCGCGTCGCCGACTCGGTCGACGAAGCCCGCGCCATCCTGGCCGATCGCCGTCAGGCCCGCCAGGAGACGCGGCGCGAGACGCGGCGCGAGATGCGGCGCGAGATGCGGCGCGAGACGACCACCCGCCTGCTGGCCGTCGACGACCAGGACTGAGCGGCAGCCGGTCCTGCCCCTTTGATAGCCTGATTCACGGGAATGTTATCCGGCGTGCTGCCAATTATCGTATCGTGGAAGTAAGGGTCTCCTGGCAGGTGTTGTCCGGCCCGTCGCTGCCCCCCCCCAGACACGACGCGCCCTCCTACCGGCGGCTGGCCAGGTCTGGCAGCTTGCCAGGGAGCCAATCTACGGTACCATTCAGCCGGGACCTCTAGCGGCATGACCGGCGGGGTCTCTCGCCAGGACCGCCCCGACTTCCGGCGGTTTTGGTGGTTTAGCCGATCCCGTGTCCCCGGGAAAGGAGCAGGCGTGTCATGTGGACCATGCGCCTCGTCGAGACCAACCTGCTGCCGGACCGGCTGATCCGGGCCTTCGTCCGCCGCCAGGTCGCCGCCGCCACCGCCCGCCGCTGCGCCATCCCGCCGGAGCAGCGCCAGCGCGATCTGGCGGCCCTGGTGGACAAATTCCGCAGCAGCCCCATCGCGCTTCAGCCGGAAGCCGCCAACCGCCAGCATTACGAGGTGCCCGCCGCCTTCTTCCGGCATATCCTGGGGCGCTGGCTCAAGTACAGCGGCTGTTACTGGCCGGGCGGCGTGATTACCCTGGATCAGGCCGAGGAGGCCATGCTGCGCCTGACCTGCGCCCGCGCCCGGCTCCAGGACGGCATGGACGTGCTCGACCTGGGCTGCGGCTGGGGGGCGCTCTCGCTGTGGGTCGCCAGCCACTACCCCGACTGCCGCGTGACGGCCCTCTCCAACGCGCTGCCGCAAAAGCTGTTCATCGATAAACGCTGCCGCGCGCTTGGCCTGGACAACGTGAAGACGATCGCGGCGGACATCAACACCTTCACCAGCGACCGGCGCTTCGACCGCGTGATCTCGGTGGAGATGTTCGAGCACATGAAAAACTACGAGGCCCTGCTGGCCAACATCGCCGGCTGGCTGAAGCCGGGGGGTAAGCTGTTCGTGCACCTCTTCAGCCACCGGGAGGTCCCTTTCGAGTTCGAGCTGGGGACCGGCAACTGGATGGCCGAGTACTTTTTCACCGGCGGCACGATGCCCTCCCACGACCTGCTGACCCGCTTCCAGCGCGATCTCACGCTGGCCGAGTCGTGGCGCATCGACGGCACCCACTACGCCCGGACCCTGCACGCCTGGCTGGACAAGCTGGATCGCCGCACCGACGACGTGCGGCCCATCCTGGCGGCCACCTATGGCCCGGACCAAGCGACCAGATGGCTGGTCTACTGGCGGCTGTTTTTTATCGTGTGCGAGGAAACGTTCGCGCTGGGCGGCGGGCAGGAGTACGGCGTCTCGCACTACCTGTTCGAGCAGCCCTGAGTGCCCTAACCGGAGGCCCCCCCATGACCCAGCCCATCCCGGCCGATTACCTGGACCTGCTCACCGAAAAGCTGGCGCTGGCCCACTTCGCCACGCAAATGCCCGACGGCGCGCCGCACGTCACGCCCGTCTGGGTGGACTACGAGGACGGCCACATCCTGGTCAACGGGGCGGTGGGGCGCGTCAAGGACAGCAACGTGGCGGCGCGCCCGGCGGTGGCCCTCAGCATCGTGGACCCGGATAACCCCTTCCGCTACCTGGCGATTCGCGGGCGCGTGGTCGCGATCATCGAAGACACGGACCGCGCCCATGCCGACAAGCTCACCCGCAAATATACCGACGAGCCGGGCTTCTCCGGCCCGCCGCACCCGGAACACATCCGCCGCATCTACAAGATCGCGCCGCTGCACGTCGTGGCGCATCATGGGCGTAACCGGCATAAGCGGTAGGGGTCCAGCATGCTGGACCCCTAGGTGACGCCCCTACCACATCTGCCCGCCATTTCTCCTCTCACCAAAGCACAAAGACCCGCCCTCCTGGCAGGGGCGATCTATAGCCTGTGCTTTTGCTTTTCGGCCGCTTACTTCTTTATAATGAGGTTAAGGGGTTACGGCAGTTATCAACAAGCACACGCCAATCTAGCGAGGAGGTCCCCCATGCAGGGAGAACGGCGCGAATCGGCGTTCTGGGCCTGGTCGCAGGCGTTGATGGCGCTCGTGTCCACCGTCCTCGTGATCGTGGCGCTGGCCCTGGTGCTGGCCCTGGTCGTCTACCTGGTGATCGTGGTGGGCAGTGCCCTGGTCGAGCAGGGCAGCGTCCTACCTTTGCCCCTGCACCTGTATTGAGGGCGTCGTTTCCGCCATCACTAACCGGACCGCTCCCCCCGGCCCCTGGTCGCCGGTGGGGGCGTGCCGGTTTTTTTGATGCCCCGGATGATCCTGCCACGGCTCCAGGCGCGGCGCGTTGGCGCGTTGGCCGGGTTGACAGGCCGGGCCGATCCGTTTACAAAGGGGATCAGGGGACAACGCCGTGCCCATCCGTTGGGTAAAGATGAGGACTGATCCATGAGCGAAGAAAAACGCTACACCGTGCTGGCCGTCGACGACCAGGAAGGCATCTTAAAGACGCTCGACGTGATGCTGCGCGAATCACCCTTCCGGCTGGTGATGGCCAGCAGCGGCGCCAACGCGATTCAACTGGCTGCCGAACAGCCCATCGACGTGGTGCTGCTGGACATCCTGATGCCGGAGGTCTCCGGGATCACGGTGGCCGTGCAGATGCAGAACGATCCCCATCTCAAGGGCGTGCCCATCGTGATGCTGACCGCTGCCAACGAGTACGCCACCCTGCGCAAGGCGGTGAAGGTCGGCGCGGACGACGTGCTGCTCAAGCCCATCGGTAAAAAGCCGCTGGTGGAAAAACTGCTGGCCGCCATCGAAAAGCGCCAGGGTGCCCCGCCCTCGGATTGATCTGGCGTTCTAGCAAGGAAGGCTGAGATGATCCAACCCCGGCGGCTGATTTTGGGCGTCGTGATGGGGATCGCCCTGGCAGCGGGCCTGATTCTCTCTGCCATGCCGGTCGCCTCGCGGACCCAGCCCACCGTGACTCCAACCCCCACGCCGACGCCCACCGTGGCCCCGCCGGTCACGGCCACGCCCACCGCCGCCCCGCGAGGTACCTGAGCGCCGCCCCGATCCCCCTGCAACTCCTCCCCTGTGTCCTGCGTAATGTACAGTGATGAACATGAACATCCGACAAGGGGAAACGGCATATGGTCAATTACGGGAACTGGATACGCCGGCGGATTATCGTCGTCATACTGGCCGTTGGGACGTTGCTGGTCCTGTTCGCTCTTTTACCGCTCCACGCCCTCATACGGGCGCTCCTCCTCCTGGCCGGCGGCGTGACGCTGGCGACTGCGGGTTTTGTCCTGTACGCCTATTACCAGTTTTCGGCGAGCGGCGGGAACTACCAGGCGAAACTGTGGTCATTTTTGCTTGAGCATCTCCATTGGGATGGCAGCGGCGCGGCGCTGGATATCGGCACGGGCAACGGCCCCCTGGCCATTACCCTCGCCAGACGCCATCCCCAGGCCCGGGTCACCGGGATCGACTATTGGGGCAAAGGTTGGGAATACTCCCGGCAGGTTTGCGAGGCCAACGCCGCGCTGGAAGGCGTCGCCGACCGGGTGACGTTCCTCAAGGCCAGCGCTTCCGACCTGCCCTTTGAAGATGGGGAGTTCGACGCGGTCGTCAGCCATTTTGTGTTTCATGAAGTGGCCGATGCCGACGACAAGCGCGAGGTCATCCGGGAAGCACTGCGCGTGCTGCGCAAAGGCGGCTCCTTTGCCTTTCAAGACATGTTCTGGGATGCGCGCCTCTATGGCGATGCCGAAACGCTGCTGGCCACCCTCCAGTCCTGGGGCGTTGACGATGTCCGGTTGGTGGATACCCGGGCCGCGCTGGGCATCTCTCGCCTGCTGCGCTTTCCCAGTATGCTGGGATACGCCGCCCTCATTCATGGGACCAAGTGACAGTCTGCGGAGGGGCGGTAGCGGCGGCGGTTGTGTGGTAACATCCGGGCCTGTGCCGCGGACCATCCACCCCCAGGAACGCCATGGACACCTTCCACCTGACCGAACTCCCGTTCGAACCTGATTTATCTGCGCTGGCCGAGCATTTGCACGTGTCGCCGGAGTCGCCCGATGCGGCTCAACTGGAAGCCATGCTGGCCCAGGCGCAAACCGTCGCCCGGCCCCGCGCCCTGTACCGGGTGGCCTACATCACCGACCGGGGCGAGGACTGGGTGGCCGTCGACGGCATCCGGCTGACCAGCCGCGTGCTGGCCGTCAACCTGGCGGACGTGCACCGCTTCTTCGCCTATGCCGCCACCTGTGGGCCGGAGCTGGAGACCTGGGCCGAGACCTGCGACGACCTGCTGCTTCGCTACTGGGCGGATGCCATCATGACGCGGGCGCTGCGGGCGGCTATCACGGCGGTGAAGAATCATATCGGCGAGGTCCACCGCCCCGGCCCGACCTCGTCCATGAACCCCGGCTCCCTGGAAGACTGGCCGCTCGATCAGCAGGTCCCGCTCTTTGCCCTGCTGGGCGACGTGCAGGCCGCCACGGGAATCGAACTGCTGGACACGTACCTGATGCGGCCCATCAAGTCGGTGTCCGGCATCCGTTTCGCGCGGGAAGACAGCTTCGAGAGCTGCCAGTTGTGCCCGCGCGCGGACTGCCCCGGTCGACGCGCGCCCTACGATAACACCCTCTACGAGCGCCGCTACAGCTCTTAAGCGGCCCCTGCCAAGCGCCTCGTGGGGTGGACCATCGTCCACCCCAGGGTAACCGCCACTATCGAAGGTGTCTTGTGTTTATGCGCCGTAACTGAGCGACTCGATGATGCCTTCCAGGGTGGCGTCGAAATTGCCCATTTCGCCGGGGGCCGCCCCAGCGATCAGCGCGACCAGGGCGTCTTCGCTGACCTCCACCACGAGTGCCGCCACGTCGTTTCCGTAATCGGAGCCTGTGACACGGGCGCACATCTTGCCGCCGATGGTCACGTTCTCCGGGTCATTGAGTTCGGCGTCTTCGTTCTGGCTGAGTGCCGACAAGTACATCCTTTCCAGCACGGTCATGGGGTCATACATGCCTGTCAGGTCTGCCATCGGCAGCACCACGAAGACCACCCCTAATTCGCCGGCCGGCAGGATGTCCGAGCCACTGCCAGTCATATTATCCAGCGTGCTCTGGCTGGAGGCCAACATCACGCCCGCCCCCTCCCGCTCGTCGACGACCCACCCTTCAGGATAGTTGAAGGATATTCCGGCCCCGCGAAAACTCTGATTCAGGCTCAGGCTGCTCACCGCAGCGCTGTCGCCCCCGGTACCACCGCAGGCCGCCAGGACCAGCATCCCGATCACGACTGCCATTACCACAACGCGCACCTTAACCATGTCACAACCCCCCTATATCCGACGAGCGATACCCTATCAGCATATGACGTCCTCCCGCCCGGCGCAAGGGCCATTGTTAGAGGTGTCGCACCCTGTCTGTTAAGATTTCTCACCGGTTAGTAGGTGACTTTCTTATTTCGCCTCCGATAATTTGTGCAAAACTTCACATGGTGACAGTTGATCAGGGTAAGTAGTGATAACCCTCACTGGCCCATACTCTAAATTCGGTGTAATTTGTCATAAAGTGGGGAATAAGCTCTGGACCCATCATCACTGGAGAAACAGGTATGAGCATAGACCGGTCCGAACTCGATATTGATCGTAAGGTACGCGCCAATACCCCAATGCAGCCGGTACCGAAAAAAGACGCGGAATCCCGCCTTCAGAATTTCGAGGAAATCTACCTGAATTACGAGGCAGAGATTGTTCGTATCGAAGCCGGACGCTGCATTCAATGTCCCGATCCGGCACCGTGTCAGCTCGCCTGCGCCCTGAGCAACGACATCCCCACCGCCATGCGCCTGGTGGAAGAAGGACGCTTTATCGAGGCCGCCAACGTCTTCCGTAAGACCAGCCCCATGCCGGAGATTTGCTGCCACGTCTGCCCGCAGGAAAATTTGTGTGAAGGCTCCTGCACCAACCTGGGCGGTGTCGTCGAAAACCCGATCCGCATCGGCAAGATCGAGAAGTTCGTGGTCGAGTACCAGTACGCCACCATGGGTATCCCGCTGGGCACTATCGCGCCGGACACCGGTAAGACGGTCGGCATCGTCGGCGGCGGGCCGGCCGGGATGGCCGCCGCGGAGAGCCTGCGCCGCAAAGGTCACGCCGTGACCGTATATGACGCCAACCCCTTCCCTGGCGGTCTGCTGCTCTACGGCATCCCGGCCTTCAAGCTCAGCAAGGAGCGCGTGGTCAACAAGGTCAAACACCTGGAGAAGCTGGGGGTCAAGTTCTTCCCCAATACGCGCGTCGGCCAGGACATCACCCTGGACGAACTTCGCCAGCAGTTTGATGCCGTGTTCCTGGGCATCGGCGCCAACGTCGACGCGCCCGCCCGTTGGGAAGGCGCCGATCTGGAGGGCGTCTACCAGGCCGGCGAATTCCTGATCCGCACCAACACGCCCTGCGAATTGCAGCCGCCCCACTACGCCTGCAAGGGCGTGCCGGAGATCGGCCACAACGTCTACGTGATCGGCGGCGGCGATACGGCCATGGACTGCGTGCGTACCTCCCTGCGCCTGCAAAAAGCCCACGGCTACGACCTCAACGTGACCTGCGCCTACCGCCGTACCGAGGCCGAGATGCCCGGCTGCAAGGCCGAGCGCGCCAACGCCCGCGAGGAACACGCCAAATTCGAATGGCTGATCGCCCCCGTGCGCTTCATCGGCGACGAAAACGGCCACATCGCGGCCATCGAGTTCGTGCGCATGCGGCTGGGCGAGCCGGATGATAGCGGCCGCCGCCGCCCGGTGCCCATCGAGGGTTCCGAGTACACCGTGGAAGCGGACATGGTCGCCCTGGCGCTCGGTTACTGGCCGGACGACAGCCTGCCCAAGCAGAACGAAGAACTGGACACCCACAGTTGGGGCCTGATCACGGCCGATAAAAAGACCGGCAAGACCACACTGACTGACGTCTGGGCCGGCGGCGACGTCGTGCACGGGCCAGACCTGGTGGCGACGGCCATTCGCGCCGCCATGCACGCCGCGGCCTCGATGCACCTCTACCTGATGGGCGTCGAGGAATCGGAGGAGGCGCTCAAAGAGGCCTATCGCCTCAACCCGGTCGTCGAAGAGGTGTTGGGGTAAGCGGCGCGTTCGCCCGGTCGAGGTACCGCCTCGCCCCTACATGATGCGCCTACCGACGCCGTTCATTCTCCTGTTACCAACCGCCCCCGGCCTGCTATAATGGGTCCGGGGGTTTTGTGTTATCTGAGGCGGGGGCAGGCGCGTGAACGGGCACTCCGCGCCCTGTCACGATAGAAGGAGCGATAAACCGATGGAATTGATCGCTTTGTGGAAGATGTTCCTGCGGCGCTGGTGGTTGATCGTGCTGCCCGCCATCGCGGCGCTGGCCCTCACCCTGCCGGAAGTGCTGCAAACGCCCGCCACCGGCTGGACCACGTCCGTTACCCTGACCGCCGCCCAGCCGCCCGATAGCGACGAAGCCACCTACGAAGACAGCAGCTTTACGCCCTGGACCGCCTCCGAGTACCTGGTCAACGCGCTGGCCGACTGGGTGCGCACCACCACCTTCGCCGAGGAGGTCAGCGCGGCGGTAGCCGAAACAGCCGGCTACGAAATCGACCCCGGCGCCATCCGGGGCAGCGTCGCCGCCGACAATACCCGCAGCGTGATGCGCGTCTACCTCTCCTGGGGCGACGCAGAGCAGCTCGAAGCGCTGGCGCGGGCCGCCGTCGACGTGCTGCAAACCCGCAACCAGGACTACTTCCCCCAGCTCAGCGCGGAACCGGCCCAGGTCATCGCCCTGGACGACATCCACCTGGCCCCGGTCGGCCCCGGCCTGCTGGACCGGCTGCGCCCGCTGATCAAGGTGGCCCTGGCCCTGGCGGCCGGAGTCGCGCTGGCGGCGGTAGTCGAATACCTGGACGACTCGATTTACGGTCGCGGCGACCTGGAAGACCTGGAGTGGGCCGTGCTGGCCGAGATTCCGCGCCACAAGGGCAGTTCGCGCCTATAGCCGCGGGACCATCCCCCGACCATCTGCACACACGGAGACCCGTGCCCTATGCCCGACAAGACCCGTCCCGCCCCCGCCCCACCGGAGGGCTTCACACTGGTGCACAGCTTTATCCTGACCGAGCGCGGCCCGCTGATCGGCATGAACGTGGTCGGCGGCCTGGGCTTCATCGTGGCGCTGGCCGTCGTCTTCAGCCTGCTGACGGTCTACTACCAGTTGGGCGCGCCGTTGATCCTGGAGGGTTTGTCCGCGTCCCTGCCGGTGTGGGCCTACCTGCTGATGCTGCTCGGCACGCTGGCCGCGCACGAAGGACTGCACGGGGCGGCCATGATCGCGCTCGGTTTCCGGCCCCGCTTCGGCATGAAGCTGCGTAAGCTGGTGCTCTACACTACCGCCGACGCTTATTTTTCCCGCCGCCAGTATTTGATCATCACGCTGGCCCCGCTGCTGGTGATCACGTTGGTCGGGCTGCCGGTGATGCTGCTGCTGACGCCGGCCATCGCCGCCTGGGTGGGTATCGCCGTCGCCATGAACGCGGCCTCGTCCATCGGCGATATGTGGATGGCGGCGGTGATGGCCAGCTTCCCACGGGCGGCGCTGTTCCGTGACGAAGCCGATGGCATGAGCATCTACCTGCCGGATGGCCCGCCAGCGACGTCTGAGGAGGCGGACCCCTCATGAGCGAACCAACCGAGTACACGCCCTCGCCCCCGCCGGAGGGATATAACCTGGCCCACAGCTTTTTTATGACGCAGCGCAAAGCCCTGCTGTGGATGAACCTTGTGGGTTTCGGGCTGTTCGTGCTGGCGGCGGTCGCTCTGGTCGGGATCATGCTGCCCTACTGGGCGCTTATTGCGCCTCCCTCCCTGGAGCAGTTCGATGACCCCCTGTCATTGATCATCCACCCGCTGATCTGGCTGGCCCTGCTGATCGCCGTGATGGTCGTCCACGAAGGGCTGCACGGTTTCACCATCGCCCTGCTGGGCTTCAAACCGCGCTATGGCATGAAGCTGCGCAAGCTGGTGCTCTTCACGACGACGGACGCCTATTTCACCCGCGGCCAGTACCTGGCGGTGACGCTGGCCCCGCTGGTGGTCATTACGGCGGTCGGCGTGCTGATCATGCTGGTCGTGCCACTCCTGACGGCCATCGGCGTGGGGCTGGCAGTGGCCGTCAACTTCAGCGGCGCGGTGGGGGATATGTGGATGGCGGCGGTGATGGCCAGCTTCCCGCCGGAAGCCCGCTTCCGCGACGAAGCCGACGGCATGAGCATCTACTTACCGGAAGCGTAGATCCTGCTAGGTAGGGAGACCAGCCAATCATGGGTGTGTGGTTTGAACTGATCATGGCGGATGATGGATCGGAACTCGTCGACATCACGGCGGTTGATGCCCTGCCGCCAACGGCTATCATCGCGACCAAAATCCTGGACCCGGTCACGCTGGCGATGCTGCACGCGGCGGTCCTGCAAAACACCTACCAGGAAGCCCTGGCCCATTACGAGACGCCGGTGGTCGAGCAGGACGACTGGCTCTGGATTTACGTGCTGCCCGACGTGCTCGTGTCCGGGCTGGCGCGGCTGGACGAAGCGGCGCTGGCCCGTGTCGCCCGTGAATGGGCCGCGTCGGAAGAAATACGGATACACTCGGAGATCGATGAGGCGTTCGTGCAGACGCTGGTGGTGGATATGCGGCAGTTGGCGGCGCAGGCCAGCGCCGATCAAAAAAAGCTGTTTTTGAGGGCATCACTGTGATTGCGACTGGTATGAGCATCTACCTGCCGGTGGGGCCGGCGGCGTGACGGCACACCTAACCCGCAGCCGCTTGCCAGGGATAAACGCATCACGACCAACGGGCCTGCTATTTACTCCATCTGAGTAGAATTCAGGATATTTCCGCTTTCCACTTCCCATAAAATGATTTTTCCAGAGATATCGATACTGACGAGAACTGTCCCATCTGCATTCCATTGGACATCTGATATTCTTCGTGCATGATCTTCAAGTTGATGAATTCTGCTGGCATCATCTGCATTCCAAAGTTCGATCGTTTTATTTGACACGATGGCAATATAGCTCTGAGTGGGATTCCATCTTACCAATGATCCCTCTACGGGAAACGATTGAACAAGCTCTCTTGTTACGACGTTCCATATTTCAAGAGTGTTGTCATTCGTAGAAATTGCTAATTCGGGTCCGGTACCCCAAGAAAGTGAGCGTGCATCACGTTCAAGTGTATGGACTAGCTCATTGGTTTCAGTATTCCAGACTCTTACCGTACCACTGCCGTATCTGCCAGCGAGAAAATCACCTGTTGCAGACCAAGCCAAAGCATAAACCAAATCGGTATATTGCCCTGAGGAATATGTGAATCCAGGAAGTGACGTGATAATGTCGTAACTTGTCCCATCTCGTATTTGTATCACATGGTTTGGGCCACCAGTTGCAATTAAATCTCCGGCCATATTCCAGGCTACCGGAAAATTCGCATCAGGTAATTGGGTCACGGTATCTGGCCGTAAATCCCATATACCAACATCAACAAAGTCACTGACATACAAAAGCGTATCATTACTGCCACTCCAGGAGATGGCGATAGTTAACTCTCCTCCGGCAGGTTTGCGAATATCATCACGCCGATTGACAAGTTCAAGATCATTGCTGAATAAAGTTAACGATCCATTACCACAAACAGCAAATCCCTGATCTTCAGGTTGCCAAGCCAGTCTATATTCTGGAAGGGTTGGTATACTCTGTGATAACTGTATAACTAGAAAAAGCAATAAAGTTACAATGCTTGCTAGGCCAATCAGACCAATCGCTAGAATTACAACCAGAGCTTTTTTCATGATTAGAGTGACTTTATACTTGACCAACTACACTATCATAATACATGGTTTTCCGGAGAACATGGCCGGATGACAGGCGACGCGGTATGCTTCTCCGCAGGACCATCCAGCAGAGAGGCCCCGCCTTGACCACCACACCATCCACCCCGTCCCGCGGCTGCCTTCACTGGCTTGTCCGTTTTCCGCTGCTGGCCGTTATCGACGGTTACGCGCTGGCCCTGGTCATCTACCTGCCCCTGCGCCTGCTGGTCGGCGATGGGTTCTGGGCGCTGGCGGCCCTCAACAACCTCGCGCCGTACACTTTCCTACCCCTGCTGGTCGCGCTGCCGCTGGCCCTCCTGCTGCGGGCGCGTCACGCCCTCCTGCTGACCGTGCCCCTGGCCGTGATTGGTTTGGTCTGGTTCGGCCCTTACTTCCTGCCCAAAACACCGCCCACCGCCGATGGCCCCACGCTGCGTATCGTGACCTTTAACGTATGGGGCGACAACCTGCGCCTGGATGACGTCGAGGCCTGGCTGCGCGAGGTCGACGCCGACCTGGTGCTGATTCAGGAAATCCCGCCGCGCTACGCCGATGGGGGCGTGCCAGCCCTCGCCGACCTGTATCCGCATCAAATCGGGCAGCCGACGGCCCTGCGCCTCTACGGCCAATTGACGCTGTCCCGCTACCCGGTCCTGGCGGCGGAGAACCTCGACATGGAGGGCGACGGTGCGCCGACCCAGCAGCGCCTGGTGATCGATGCGCCCGGTGGGCCGGTGGTGGTCTACAACGTGCACTTCCTCATGCCCGTCCGGGAGGGGGCGCGCTTTCACCTGCCGGTCGACTTCTGGC
>DAOUEM010000322.1:0-6686 GCA_034430555.1 Anaerolineae bacterium
CCTCGCCTGGAGATTATCGAGTTTCCGGTTGCTGCCCCGGAGTTGAACCCTCAGGAAAACGTTTGGAAGCAAACGCGTCGGGCTGTCAGTCACAATCATCTCACCCCTAAACTTCCTGAACTCGCCGATGCCTTTGAACGGCATCTGAAGTCAAATCTCTTTGAAAGCTCATTTCTCGACCGCTATGGCTACAACCTTGTTTATCCGTTTTTGAACTGATTCGTCAATAAGATAGCGTAAAGTAGCCTTAAAGTCAATAAAAATGATTTTTATCTATTTTATTGACAGGCCCGGATCGGCATGGTACAATTCCGCATAACTTGGCACGGATTTTGAGGAGGACAGCTCTCGCATGGTTGCAGCTTTGGAAATTCGTAACCTTCACGTCAGTGTTGAAGATTCCCCGATATTGAAGGGTGTAAATCTAACCGTTAAACAGGGCGAAATCCACGCTTTGATGGGGCCAAATGGCTCCGGCAAAAGCACGTTGGCCAACGTCCTGATGGGTAACCCGGCTTATGAAGTCATGAGCGGCCAGATCATCTTTGATGGTCAGGACATCCTGGATTTAGAAGCCGACGAGCGTAGCCGCCTGGGTTTGTTTTTGGCATTTCAGTATCCGGTGACCATACCCGGCGTGACGATGGCTAACTTCCTGCGGTCGGCTATCAATGCCCGCCGCCGGGGAGCAGACCCCGACGACAAGGGGATTTCGATCCCTGAGTTCCGGCGTCTGCTGATGGACAAGATGAAATTCCTGGAGATGAATCCAGAATTTGCCGGTCGCTACCTGAATGATGGTTTCAGTGGCGGCGAGAAGAAGCGGGCCGAAGTTTTGCAGATGGCCGTGCTTGAGCCGAAAATCGCCATCCTCGATGAGACCGACTCCGGCCTGGATATCGACGCGGTGCGTATTGTCTCCGAGGGCGTCAACCGGCTGGTTGGGCCAAACATGGGGGCGCTGCTCATCACGCATTACAAGCGAATCCTGGACTACGTCAAGCCTCAACACATTCACATCCTGATGGATGGCCGCATTGTGGAAAGCGGTGGCCCGGAAATGGCCGACCAGCTCGAAGCCAGCGGATACAAGCCCTTCTTTGACAAATACGGCCTGGTAGCGACGGAGGAGTAACGAGTATGGTGACGGATCGCCTGACGCAGGAAGAGCGTGACCTCAAGTACCTTGACGCCGAATACGCGGAAAAATACGGCTTCCGGGACGTTGAAGACTATGCCTATAAAAGTGGTAAAGGCCTCACCCGCGAAGTCGTTGCTAAGATTTCCAGCCTAAAAGGCGAACCGGAGTGGATGTTGGAATATCGCCTGAAGGCGCTGGACATATACGAGGGCAAGCCGGTGCCGACCTGGGGCGCCGATCTCTCGGCAATCGATTACGACGATATTCACTACTACATTCGCCCGACCGAATCCGAAGAGCGGACCTGGGACGACGTGCCGGAAAACATCAAAAAGACGTTCGACCGGCTGGGCGTGCCGGAAGCAGAACGGAAGTTCCTGGCGGGGCTGGGTGCACAGTACGAGTCGGAAATGGTCTACCACAGCATCCGTGAAGACCTGGAAAAGAAAGGCGTGATTTTCCTGTCCATCGACGATGGCCTGAAGAAACACCCCGAACTGTTCCGTGAATATTTTGGCACGGTCGTGCCGGCTGCGGATAACAAGTATGCCGCGCTGAACGGGGCCGTGTGGTCCGGTGGGTCGTTTGTATATGTGCCGCCGGGCGTCCACGTGGAGATGCCGCTGCAGGCGTATTTCCGCATCAATGCCGAGTCGATGGGTCAGTTCGAGCGCACCATGATCATCGTCGATGAAGGGGCCTTCGTCCATTATGTGGAAGGCTGCACGGCGCCGACCTACAGCCGCGCCAGCCTGCACACCGGCGTGATCGAGATTATCGTCAAATGCGGCGGGCGCTGCCGCTATACGACCATTCAGAACTGGTCCGGCAACGTGTACAACCTGGTGACCCAGCGGGCGCTGGTCTATGGCGATGCCACCATGGAATGGGTGGATGCCAACCTGGGCAGTAAGATCACCATGAAGTACCCCTCCACCTACCTGATGGAGGCCGGGGCGCATGGCGAGGTTCTGTCGATTGCCTTCGCCGGCAAGGGGCAGCACCAGGATGCTGGCGGCAAGGTGGTTCACCGCGCGCCGAATACCACCAGCCAGATCATCAGCAAGAGCATCTGCAAGGACGGCGGGCGCAGCAGCTACCGCGGCCTGCTCAAGATTGTCCCCGGCGCGGAAAACTCGCGCAGCAACGTGGTTTGCGACGCGCTGCTGCTGGACGAGCACAGCCAGTCCGATACCTATCCCTATATCGAGGTCGAGGAGCAGGATGTTTCCGTCGGCCACGAGGCGTCGGTGACCAGGGTGGGCGAGGACCAGCTCTTTTCCCTGATGAGCCGCGGCCTGACCGAAGAAGAAGCCACCGCGATGGTGGTGGCCGGTTTCATCGAGCCGTTCGTGAAGGAACTGCCGATGGAGTACGCCGTCGAGATGAATCGCCTGATCAAACTCCAGATGGAAGGCTCGGTCGGCTAGCCGCTGCCCGTCCTGTACTGGTTGGAAACCCGCACCTTGTAATGAGGAGTTGTCACCTGTGACTGTTAGAAGCCGTACCCGGACGCCCGCCGCACCCGATCTAACACTGGCGGACGTCGAAGCCCTGAGTAATCTGAACCGCGAGCCGCAGTGGCTCCGCGAGCGCCGCCTGGCTGCCTGGGAACACTACGAATCCCTGCCGATGCCCTCGACCTCGGATGAAGAATGGCGGCGCACGGACTACCGCCGGATCAAGTGGCCCGAGGCCGGTCGTTTGCTGACGCCCGACGGTGAGGCGGACCTGGGGGCGATCCCTGCCCATCATTACGCGCCTTTGTTGGGCGACCGTCAGGGCGGCTTGATCGCGCACGTTAATGCGTCGCTGGCCGCTTCCAGCCTGGACGATGAGCTGGCCGGGCAGGGCGTGATTTTCACCGATTTGTCCACGGCCGTCCAGGAGTATGGCGACCTGGTGCAGCAGCACCTGATGACCAGCGCCGTCCGGCCCGAGGACGGCAAGTTTGCGGCGCTGCATGCCGCGCTGTGGACGCACGGCGTGTTTCTTTACGTGCCGCGCGGCGTCGAGGTATCTTTACCGCTGCACAGCGTCTTTTATCCCAATGGTTCTGGCCTGACCCTGGGGCATATCCTGGTGGTCGTGGAAGATGGCGCGAGTCTCACTTACATGCACGAATATGCGTCGCCCACGCTGGATGAGCAGGCCGCTTATATCGGCGCGACCGAGCTGTTGGTAGGGCAGGCGGCCAGGCTGCGTTACGTGGCGCTGCAAGACTGGGGCCGCAATACCTATGAATTCAGCCACCAGCGTTCCCGCGTGGCGCGCGATGGCAACCTGGATTGGGTGTCCGGCACGATGGGCGGCCGTCTGACCAAGGTCTTCATGGAAGTCGACCTGGATGGCGAAGGCAGCACCGGGCGGATGAGTGGCCTGTACTTTGCCGACAAGACGCAGTTCATGGACCATGACACCCAGCAGAATCACAACGCGCCCAATACCACGTCTGACCTGCTGTTTAAGGGCGCGCTGCTGGATCAGGCGCGCAGCGTGTGGCAGGGTATGATCCTGGTGGAACCGGGCGCCCAGCGCACCGACGGCTTCCAGGCGAACCGCAACCTGCTGCTGAGCCGTGAAGCGCGCGCCGACAGCATTCCCGGCCTGGAGATTAAGGCCGATGACGTACGCTGTACGCACGCCGCGACCCTCAGCAAGCTGGATGAAGAGCCTATCTTTTACCTGATGAGCCGCGGCCTGCCGCGCCGGGAAGCGGAAAAACTGGCGGTTGACGGGTTCTTCAGTCCGATCATGGAACGAATTCCATTTGAGGGCGTTCGCGACCGGCTGCAGGAGTCGATCGAGGCCAAGCTGCTCGGCAGTGGGGGTGCCTAATCTGACGCACGGATGGGCGCGCATGGATGCACGTTAGTGCCGTGCGTGTTACACTCGGTCGCACTCGTTCCTCAAGAAGGATAAGTCGACCGTTGGAACCGGTAAAACGGTTGTGGAATCGAAGATGGGTCAGGTTTGGCGTGGTGCCCCGGCAGTTGAAACGGTGGCCGTGCTGATCCTGACCTATTCGGTTATTACCCGGTTGAACTGGGCACGAAAGGGTGGGGGCATTGCGGCAGGTAAACCTGTTATGGCAGCGCAAGTGGGGCCGGCATGGTCTGGTGCCGCTGCTGTTTTATACCATCGCCACCGTGGTGCTCACCTACCCGGTGATCGCCTACCTGGAGACGCGCGCCGCCGGCCTGCACTTCAGCGATGCTTTCGAGTCGGTGCGCCTGATCTGGTGGTCGAAGGAAGCGCTCCTGCAGGGGATGCACCCGGCCTACCAACCACTGCTGGTCTACCCGGAGGGTTTTTTCGACCCGACGTTTTGGGCGGCGCCGCTGGCCCATTTATCTGGTGTGCCCTTCGCCCTGTTGTTCTCGCCACTGGCCGCCTACAACCTGACGTTTCTTACGGCCAACATACTCACCGGGTGGGCGGCTTATGCGCTCACCTGGGAGCTGACCCGGCACGACGGCGCGGCGCTGCTGGGTGGGCTGGTTTTCCTGGCTTTCCCCACGCGGATGGGGCATGTCGTCGGCGCTCACCTGGGTCTTTTTGTGAACTACTGGTGGCTGCTGTACCTGTGGAGTCTGGTACGCATCTGGCGGGGAGCCGGATGGCGGACAGGCGCCCTGGGCGGGGTGTTCCTGGCGTTGACGGCGGGCACCCATACTACCAACATCGCCTTCCAGCTGCTGCCGATGACGGCTTTATGGGGCGGTTTGATGGCCTGGCGGTGTCGTCGTTCCTGGCGGGACTGGCTGCGTCCGATGGCGGCATTGGCCGGCGTGGGCCTGGTGGGACTGGCCTTCTTTTACACGCCGATGCTGCTGAGTTACCTCAACGGCGAACTGCGCTTCCTGACCGACTCGGGAGCGGCGGTGTTCAGTACGGACCTGGCCGCCTTTATCACCCCCAGCCCGTTCAACCCGGTCGCTGCCAGCCTGAACCTGGTCCCGGCCTGGGGGTATGATGTGCTGCATGACAACATCATCGAGGGGCCGGCCTACCTGGGTATCGTAGCGGTGATTCTGGCCGGCACTGCACTGTGGAAGCGGCGTTGTCTCGCCAAACCGTGGCTGGTGACCATGCTGTTTGCCATGGTGATTTCCCTGGGGCCGCTGCTTAAAGTGGCCGACGAACTGGTGCACCTCTCGGTCGATGGCGGCAACTATGCCTCTTACGTCGCGCTGCCTTACCTGGCTTACCAACAGATTCCGGGCCTGGGCTTGATCCGGACGCCGGGCCGCATGAACTACGTCACCGCGGTTGCCCTGGCGGTGCTGGCCGCGTATGGCTGGGCGGTGATCAGCGAAAGGGTCCGCTGTCTGAGGGCGTCTGTGTGGCAGAGCGGGGCGGTGATCGTCCTGGCGGCGGTCATGATTGTGGAGTACCAGCTTTATGCACCGTTTCCCATGATTGAGGTCAGCCAGCCGGCCTACTACACGCAACTGGCGGCGGATGCGGCGCGCGGCGAGGTGCGGCCTGTGCTCAACCTGCCGGCGGAAAACTTCTTCACCAAGTTGTGGCTGCTCTATGACCAGACCCTGCATCACCAGCCGGTGATTGCCGGGCACGTGATCCGCACCTCACCGGCCAACCCGGCCATGATCCAGCTGGTGAACGAAGCGGCGCGCCCCCAGCCGGAAGGTGGTTTTTTCCCGCCGCTGACACCGGAGCAGCAGGCGTCCATCATCCGCGCCGCCGGGGCGGAGGTCGTGGTGGTGCACCGTTACTTTGACGCGTCGATGGCCGATCATCTGGTCGGGGTGTTAGGTTCGCCGGTCTATTCCGATGACCGGGTAACCGTCTTCGAGGTGCCGCCTGGACCGGCGCCGGAGGCAGTATCCTACGCGGTGTTTGGCGGTTGGAGCGCGGGTGATCCGGCTGGCCGGTGGCTGGAAGACGAGCTTACATTATCCTACTACCTGCCGGAAGCGGCTGGCGGTTATTGGGAGTTTGGCGCGCAGGCCTGGCTGTATGACCGCTGGTTGTCTCTCGACCTGCTCCCCGAGCAGCCGGAGCGCTACCGGATAATTACCGGCGCGGGCGAGGCTGGGCCGCGCTACCGGTCGTCATGGTATCCGCTGCCGCAGGGCTTCCAGCAGGTGCGGTTCTGGGTGCCGTTTGACGTGCGCCAGGGCTGTACGGTGCTGCCGGACGAGACCCTGTGTCGTTCGGCTCTGATCGAAACGCCGCGGCTCGTACTGGCCGACGACCCGGCGGTAGACGTCAATTTTGACGGCAAGATGCGCCTGGTCGATGATTCCATGACGCGGTTGGCAGCCGGCCATTATGAGCTAGACTTCTACTGGCAGGCCCTGGGTGCCGAGCGCGAGGATTACACCATGTTCGTGCACCTGCTGGCCGAGGATGGCGCGCGCATCACCCAGTGGGACAGGCCGATTGGCGGCATCCAGATGGGAACGTCAACCTGGCCGGAGAACGGGCTGGGCTATGAACAGGCCCTGTTGACCTTTGAGGAAGGCGAGCTGGCAGCGGGCACCTACCAGGTATTTGTGGGGTTGTATACCTATCCGGA
>DAOUEM010000323.1:0-9694 GCA_034430555.1 Anaerolineae bacterium
TTTTGAGTTACATGTCTTACACAGAAGCACGTGCTGGTGTTTTGCTTTTTCACTACTCTCCCTAATCAACTGTGGCCACACATGGCCTGTATCAAGCCGACCGCTGTTAATATCAGTTTCATGAAAAACCTTCATGCAAATCGGGCAGACGAAAACCTTCCCCGCTTTAGGACATACAGTCTTCAAATTTGCCAAATGAGTGTTGAAAAGATTACGCGAATGTTCCTTTGACATTGTTGGACGACCACCATTTCCCCAAATTGTCGATTACCCCGTGGTTTTCATGCCCGCCGCGATGCCATTGACCGTGGCCAACACCAACTCCAGCAGCGTGTTGCGCTCGGATGATGCTAAGTCCTGGCGGCGCAGGGCGCGCAGCAAAGCCACCTGGATGAAGTTGAGCGGGTCCACATAGGGGTTGCGCCGCTCGATCGAGTGCTGCAGCACCGGCGCGTGGTCCAGCAGGACCTCCTGCCCGATGATGCGGTTGACGTAGCGGCAGGCGCGGGCGTGCTCCGCCTCGATCCGCCCGAAGATGCGCCTTCGCAGGTCGACGTCGGCCACCAGGGCGGCGTAGAGGGCGGCAATGCCCATGTCGGCCTTGGCCAGGTCCAACTCGACGTTATCCACCAGCGCCTGGAAAAACGGCCAATCCCGGTACATGGCTTGCAGGGTGGGCAGCCCGTCACACTCCGGATCGTCTTCCCCGCAGAAGGCCGCCAGCGCCTGCCCCACGCCATACCAGCTGGGGATGATGGCCCGGTTCTGCATCCAGGAGAACACCCAGGGAATGGCCCGGATGGCCGCGAAGCCACCCTTCGCCCGCTTGACCGGGCGCGAGCCAATGGGCAGGCGGGACAACTGCTGGATCGGGGTGGCCTGCTGCCAGTAGTCGAGGAAGCCCGGCGTCTCGTAGACCAGGGTGCGGTAAGCGGCGCGGCCTTCCTCGGCCAGCGCGTCCATCACGTCCCGCCACTCCTGGCGCACCTCGACGGTCTGAGACGCGCCCGTGGCCAGCAGGGCGGCATGCATCACCTGGTGCAGGTGCCGGCGGGTAATAGCGGCATTGCTGTAGCGATAGGCGATGACCTCGCCCTGCTCGGTGATCTTGACCGGCCCCTGCATGGCCGCCGGTGGATTGGCCAGGATGGCGCGGTTGGTCGGCCCCCCGCCCCGCCCGATGCTGCCGCCGCGCCCGTGGAACAGCTCCAGACACACGTCGTGGGCGGCGCAGGCTTCGGCCAGCGTTTCCTGGGCGGTGTACAGGCTCCAGTTGGAAGAGAAATAACCGCCGTCCTTGTTGCTGTCCGAGTAGCCGATCATGATCTGCTGGTGGTTACCACGCGCAGCCAGGTAACGCCGGTAGGCCGGGTTGGCGAAGAGCGTCCGCATCACGACAGGGGCCTGGCGAAGGTCGTCGATGGTCTCAAAGAGCGGCACCAGGGCCAGGTCGTCCTGCACGCCGACCTCGGTCGCCAGCAGCAGCATCGCCAGGACATCGCTGGGAGCCTCCGTACGGCTGACGATGGCGGTGTCGATCACGGCCGGGCCATAACGATCGTGCGCGGCGGCGATCATGCGCCAGGTGGCGATGACGTCGTTGGCCTGGGGGTCCAGGTCCGGCTCAGGCGGGAAGAAGGGACGCTGATTCTCGATCACGCCGGTGAGCAGGGCCTGTTTTTCGTCTTCCGGCAGCGCCAGGTAAGCGTCGTTCATGCCGTAGCGCCGGAACAAGGTATCGAGCATGGCCGCGTGCACCTGCGCATCCTGCCGGATTTCCAGCGGCACCAGGTGCAGTCCGAACAGGCGCACCTTCTCCACCAAGCGGAACAGCGCCCCGGCGGCCACGCGCCCGCCCCGGTTCTGCTGCAAACTCTCGACGACAAGCCGCAGATCGGCCAGCAGCGCCTGACCCGTCGGGTACGCGTTCGCGGCCAGGGTCTGGTAAATCACGTCCATCTTCTGGCGGTACAGCTCGCCGGGGTAGCGGGCTTCGAGGTCGCCGTCTCTGGGCAGCGAAAAGCGCAGGAAGCTCGACACCGGCACCTCGTCCAGCGACTGCGTCAGGTGCTCGCGCAGGAAGGCGATGTCCGCCAGGTAAACGCGCCGGGCCGCTTCCCGCAACAAAGCCAGCGTGTCCAGGGTGACCTGGGGCGTGACGTTGGGATTACCGTCACGGTCGCCGCCCATCCAGGAGGCGTAAGCCAGCAGCGGCGGCAACAGCGGCGGCAACACCGCCGGCAGGGCCGCCGGCAAGGCCGCCCAGTCCTCGCCAGGATAATAGGCGGCCAGGCTGGCCCGTAACTCCCCGCTGATGTCGACCACCGCGTCCATGATCACCGACGTGATAAAGTACAACCCGAAATCGACCTCGTCGGTGGCGGTGGGCCGGACGGCGCGGGTAGGCCGTGTCTGCCACAATTCCTCGATCTCTTCCGCCAGGGCCGCCTCCAGGGCGATTCGCTCGCGCGGCAGGAGGGACTGCCGGTCGCGATCGGCCATCATGACCGCCACCTGGCGCAGCTTGACCAGCAGCTCCTTACGCTTGGCTTCGGAGGGATGCGCCGTCAGCACCAGGCGGACGCGCAGCCGGTCCAGCAGGTCGCGCACCGCGTCCGCGTCCAGGCCGGCTTCATGCAGCGCCCGAACCGCCGCGTCCAGCGACTCGCGCAGGCAGCCCTCGGCTTCACGCTGGCGCAGCACGCGGATGCGCTGCAAGTCTTCCGCGATATTGATCAACTGAAAATAACTACTGAAGGCTTTGATCAGCACCTGCAAAGAGGCCGTGTCCAGGCCGTCGATGGTCGTGACCAGGTCGTCCAGGGCGGATGGGTCGCCGGCGCGGCGCGCCTTGGCGCTGGCCCGGACCCGCTCCACCAGGGCGAAGGCATCCGCCCCATGCTGCTCGCGGATAATGTCGCCCAGCAGCCCACCCAACAGGTGGATATCGGCGCTGAGCAGGCCGGACAGGTTCGGTGATGATGGGTGGTTGGTTGGTGACATATCCTCATGATCCCTCGTCGGCCGGTTCACGAACGCAGCGGTAGCCGTGCCGGGAGTTGCCCCAATCCTTCGGCTGGTGGCTGACACCGCGGCCGGTGCAACTCACGTACCAGGCGTCTTCCGTATCGTATTCGTCGGCGGACCAATAGTACACCGGCGACCAGTCGGTGGCCCACAGCGGCCAGTCCTTGTCGGCGCCGCCCGGGCAGTCGGCGTGAAACGACACACCATCCCAGGTACAGCCGGCGTTCGCCCCGCGCCACACCAGCGACCGCACAATCTCGTCCGTGGTCGGCAGCCGCCAGACGTCCTGCGGCTCGCCGGCCAGGTGCAAGCCGTCTGCGGTCAGGTAGCGACACAACCCGGTCGCCGCCATGTCCGCCGCGGTCGCGAGATAGTCCTCCGGCACATCTTGATGGCTGTATAACGCCAGCGTATTCCAGCTGGGATAAGCGGGCAGGGACGTGTCCACCGCGCGCCCCTCCCAGTCCGCGCCCCTGGACCAGCCGGGACCTTCCGGCGCCCAGATCAGCGTGACGCCGTGACCTTCAATCAACTGGGCGCTCCGGTCGCCGCTGTCGACGCGTTTGGCCAGCAGCGGGAGATGGTAAACGACCACGCCCAGGGCGATCAACAGCGGTACGCCCACCCCGACCAGGTAACGCGCCTGACGCATCCACCAGCGGGCCGGCGGCGGAACGCCTTCCCGGCGCAGGCGAGCCAACCGCCGCCCTTCCCACAAAAACAGCCCACCCACCAGGATCAACATGCCGCTGACCGGCAACAGGCTCAGCAGCGCGCCCAGGGACAGCGCCCCGCCCGCCCGCCGGGCCAGCATCGGCAGCCACCACAGCGTGAACGCCGTGCCGGTCACGACAATCACCCCGCCGCCCACCCGCGGCCAGGAGAGCACCAGCAGCGTCAGCGCCAGGCAGATGGCGGGCGGGATCAGGTACGGCAGGCGCAAGTACCACGGCCCCCACCAGCCCTCGTAAAACATCTCCGCCACGCCCCAGAAGGTCCAAAACACGGACGCCACGGTCAGCAGGGCGACGGCCAGCATGCCCGGCAGGGCCTGCCGCCGCGTCGACCGGGCCGCCGTCCAGGCTGCCAACAGCCACGCCATGATCCGCTGCATCACCATCCCCCCCAGGATAACCGAAACAACCGCCTGTCATTCGCCAGCGCTTCAGGACGCGCGGACTTCGACGACCCATGCGCGGCATTCGGCCACCGCCGCGTCTAGCTCCCACCGCTGGATCGTCTCGCCTTGAAACGAGCGCGCCACCGGCTCCAGCAGCGCGGCGGCCCGGGACCCCTGCTGCAAGTTTTCCGCCAGCCAGCTTGTGCGTTCATCCGACGGCATCAAAAGCAGCGTGGCGCAGGCCTCCTCGAAGAGACGCACCATCCAGCGGTAGCCCCAGGCCAGCACCTGACCGCCCGGCGCCAGGTGACGCGCCGCGTCTTCCCGCATCCGGTTGATGGCGGGCAGCAGCGTGGCATCGAGCTGCGGCCAGGTATCCAGGAAGATCGTATCATAACGGCCCGGCTCCGCTTTCTGCAGGTAAGTGTGTACGTCGCCCAGCAGGAAGCGTTGCGTGATCCGCCGCTGGTCCATGACCGGCTTCAACAGCGGCGCGACCAGCCTGAGCACCAGCGGGCTGCGCTCCACGATCGTGATCGTTTCTACCTGGGTCAGGTACTGGGGATACAGGCACAATCCTGCCCCGCCGACCAACACCCGCCCCCACGACTGCCGGGCATTGTTGTACATCATCATGCGCTCCTGCGGCGTATCGGACATCCACAGGGTGCCGTCCGGGTCAAATAACACGCGTACATCCAGCGGCGGATCGAAGTGGTAGGCCTGGCCGAACACCTCGATGTCCTCCACCTCGCGGCGCGTCACCCGGTAACCGTCTTCATACTCACCCTCCGGCACCTGGGCCAGCGGCAGGCGCAACCAGTCCAGGGTCCAGGTGGCATCGTCAAAATAGGGGTCAAAACCTTCGATCACGGTGTACCTGGTCCTCCTGATTCCTGGTCAATGGTCGACGTGAATCAACAGCCGCGCCCGGTTACTCGCGCAGGTAGGGCACAGTCTGCGGCCCTTCCGGCAGGACGGCGATGCGCGCGTCGCGTCCGTAGCGCTCGCGCAATCGTTCAACCGTGGCCGGGATGTCCCGGCAGGGTGTGAACAGCGCCGCGGTGATCTGGTCGTCGGTCAGACCGTCAGCATACACGAACACCTCGGCCCGCTGCTGGATCAGCGCCTGAGCCTGGACCTGCCACTGGTCCTGGCGCGGAGGATCATAGCCCCGCACCGCCGTCAGCAGCGCTGCGGGGCTGTCCGCCTCGCGCAGAAGCTGGCTGTACAACCCATAATCGGGGACGCCGTCGCAGCACGCCGCCGCTGCGATGATCGCCCCGCCCGGCTTGACCACCTGGGCCGCCGCGCTCATCCCCTTGACGGACTGGTACAGGTTCTGATCCAGCGGGTAACCGGAATTGGTGGTGATCACGATGTCGAAGGGCCGGTCCACGGAGACCATGGCGCTGTCCTTGACGAAGCGCGCGCCGGCGGCATGGGCCGGCCGCAGGTCCCCGGCGAAGATACCGGTAATCCGCTGATCGCGGTTGAGGGTCACGTTCAGCAGGAAAGTCGGCCTGGTCATCAAGGCCACCTCCACCATCTCCTCCCAGATCGGGTTCTCTTCGGTGATACCCCACCTTGCCTGGGGATGATCGATCATGGCGGCGTCATGGTTGCCCAATACGGTGCGCTGCCCGGCCATGCCCGGCATGACGGCCTTACCACCGCCGGAAAACCCGGCGAAAAAATGCGGCTCGATGAAGCCGGTCAGGATTTTGACATCGGCCTCCAGATAGGTGCGGTTGATCCACACCTCGTGCCCCCGGGAAGAGGTGCCCAGGCAGGCCTGCGTCGCCGGGTCGAAGGCGTCGTTCTGCACGATGCGGTAGCGGTTGACGATGCCCGTGCCCAGCATACGCATCAGCTCCGCTTCGCTGTTGGTGCGGTGGGTGCCCAGCGCATTACACAGCACGATCTGCTCGATCGGCACGTGGGTAAGCTCATCCAGCACAGCAGGAATCAGTAGGTGATTGGGCGTGGCGCGGGTGATATCGCTGAAAACCACGGCCACTTTATCCGACGGCGCGACCAGCTCCCGCAGGGGGGCGCAGCCAAACGGATCGCGCAGCGCCTCCCGCAGCGCCCGGATCGGGTCTCGCACGCCGGGTATATACAGCGGCTCCACCACAGTGATATCTGCATCATCCGGCAAAGTGATGTCTAACCCGGTCGTACCATAAGCCAGTTTAATGTCCATGAGGAATCGCCGTTATTTCTCCGCGCGCGCCGGTCCCAGGGGAGCGGCGGCTATAGGGTAGCGCCTGCTCCCCATAACCCTACCACAAACACCCGGAATCACCCACGACCTCCTGCCGAATCACACTCGCCAGACCGCGCAGTGGCCCCGGCGCGGCCAGGTTAGCCAGCACGTCTATTATTGGCTACAATACAGCATTATCGTTGGTTCTTCATCGTGTAGGTTATGGGATAAATCAGCGTGCAATCCTTTTTTTGGAGACGGCTTGACGATTTGCAGGTCATCTATCGTTACCAATCACACATCGGCCGGGTCCAGCCCGATCAAGCGTCTATCCCCGTGTTGTTCTTGCAGCCGCTGCCGCCGGAAACCGACAATCCGCTGGCCGGCATGTTTCGGGCCGATGGCTTCAGCGAGATTTATACCTACACCGTCACCGACATCAGCAATGAGGCCGCGCTGGCCCTATCCGAAGTCGTCGAGCAGTTGATGACGCGGTACTACCCGCAGCAGGAACGCCTGATCGTGGTGGGCTGCGGCGACGGCGGCGTGTTGGGCCGGCGTTATGTGACATTCGGCGGCTACGAACGCGTGGCCTTTCTGTTCACGTTAGGCAGTTCGCACCGCCACAGCCAGTTGGCCTACCTGCGCGGCTCGATTTTTGAGCTGCGTGAAGGAGTGGAGGAACCGCCGCCCGTGGCCGCGCCGGCGCTGGATAAAACCATCCAGGTGAACATTTACAGTGAACTGCTGATGAACAGCCTCGATCGCATGGACCAGGGCGTGCACCTGCCGGATGCGGTCAACATGGCGCTGCCGCTGGGACAGGAAGCGTTGTGCCGCGACGTGCTGACGTACAATGCGCTGCGCCAGTATCTACAGGGGGCACTCTGGGTGGTAACCGTGCGCCTGCACAGTCTGCACATGCACGGCCCGCCCGGCGAGCGTATGACCGGACCGTTTTGTTTCGAGGTGAACGGCTGGCGCGCGCCATTCGACGGTGTGTTTCGCGTGCCGATCGGCACCCGCTTTGATTTTGATCCGGCGCGCACGCTGCTGGGGACCATCATCTTCCCGCTGACGCAGATGGGACGCGCCGTTAACATAGGCTTCCGGCTGAAGGGCCTGGGGCCGTTAAGCGGGCAGCGACGCAAGCTGTTCACGTCCCTGCATACCCCACTGCGCGAAGCCAGCATCAGCGAGCATGTCCTGCAGGACAGCCTGGGTTCAGAAGTTGGCATCCAGGTCTATTGTGACCGTCCTGATTCTCTCATACAAAACCGATTATGACTGAAGAGCTTGAAGCATTAGTCAGCCATTTATTCGTGGTTGGCGGTCGGGCTGTCAGTGCGTCTCCGCCGGGCGCGCTGGTCCAGCTTGCCCCCAGGGACGCGCCGCAGAGCCGTGAGCGGGATGCGTTTTTTGCGCTCGTGCTGCCGACCAGCCACGCCCAGGCCAAAGCCATGTTTTATGAGCGGCTGGTCCAACTGGCCGCGGAACGTTACTTTGCCAGCGCCAAGGCGGTGACGACCAGCCTGCGCCAGGTGCTGGCTTCGATCAACAGCGATCTATACCAGCACAACCAGGGGCACCCCAACCAGCCCTTTTACGCCGAAATGGTGTGCCTGGTGCTGCGCGGCCAGGACGCCTATATTGCCAGGTCGGATGGGGGTTTGGTGCTGCTGTGGCAGGATGGCGCGCTGCAGACGCTGCCGCTCGATATGCGGGACCCCGGCCTGGCCAATGGCCGACCGTTGGGCACCGTCCCCGATCCGGCGATCAAGATGGCGCGCTACCAGGTGGGGCCGGGCGATTTAATCGCGCTGAGCGACGCGAGCCTGGCCGGTATTCCCAGGAAGGCGCTGCTCACGGCCGGGGCTTCCGGCGACGTCCAGGGCGCGGTCAGTCATCTCAAGGCGCAGCGCCTGGCCCAGGCGACGGCGATCGTCATGCAGTTCATTACGGCGGATATGCCGGACCCCGTGCCGCCCCGTCCGGCGGAGCAGCCGGGCGCGGCGACTCCGGCGCCGGCGGCGGCTCCCTCGGCAGCGGCTCCCTCGGCAGCGGCAACCCGGGCGCGGCGGCGTCTGTGGCGGCGCGGCAAATTGCCGGAATCCCCCGCCAGCGCCGGTCAGGCGGCTGGTCGTGCCGGAACAACACCAGCGGAAACCGGCCAGACATCCACGGAAGCCGCGAGAAAGAGCAGGCCGTCACTCCTGGAGCGCCTGCGAGGGCTGTTACAGCGTGGACGGAAGGGCCGGCAGACCCTGGCCGAATCGGCGGCGGCGGCGCAACCCCGGTTGGAGGAGATACAAACCGGCGGTCGCAGCGCGATTCTGCGGCTGGCCGGGCGCTTGTTGAACGTGCTGCGGCGCGGAGCACTGCGCTTGCAGGACAGTCTGGGGGCGCTGCGCCGGCTGGTCGATCGGTTGCTGCCGGAGCCGGAGCCGGGCAAACCGCCCTCGCTGCCGACGCCGGTCGCGGCGGGCGCGGCCATGCTGATCCCGGTGGCGGTGGTCCTGCTGGTGGTGGCGCTGGCGCTGAACACGCGCGACGAGACAGCTTTTGAACGCTGTCTTTCCTACGTGCAGGAAGCGGCAGGCGCGGCCCGCCGGATCGACCAGAATAACCCGCAGGATTCCCTGGACGCCTGGTATGGCGTGATGGAGGTGGTGAACGAGTGTCTGCCACGGCGGTCGGACGACCCCGATCTGCTGGCGATCCGGGCGGAAGCGTTGGGCCGGCTGGACGAGTTCGCCGGCGTGGTGCGCTGCCCAATGACGCCCCTCAAGCGATACCAGCCGGGCACGCAGCACCTGCGGGGACCGGTCCTGCATGGCGGGATTGACCTCTACGTGCTGGATACCGAGCGCAGCATCATCTACCGGGAGACGCTCAACGAAGTCGGTAATGCCCTGGTAGGTGAAGGCGAGGTGATCGTGCAGCGTGGGGCGGCGATCGGCGAATTTGTCGTACGGGACCTGATGGATATCACCTGGCTGGTCGACGGCGGGGTTTCGCAGCGCAGCGCGCTGATCGCCCTGGACCGCGAAGGTGTGCTGCTGGCCTATTCGCCGACGTTCCCACCGGCGACGGCCCAGGCACTCGTCGGCGCGGAGCGTTGGATTCGCCCGGTGGCGGTGGACTCCTGGCAGGGGCGGCTGTACATCCTGGACCCGGTCGCCAACCAGATCTGGCGCTACCAGCCGGCCGGGGGCGAGTATCCCGGCGGCCCGGAGGAATACTTCTCCGGCCCGAATCGCCCCGATATTTCCAATGCCGTAGACTTCGCCATCGATCTACAGGGGAACGTTTACATCTTGATGAGCGACGGGTCGATG
>DAOUEM010000324.1:0-3258 GCA_034430555.1 Anaerolineae bacterium
GACTGCCCAACCTGGAGCCAGGACGAAAACACGCTCTACATTCACGTCCGTGATTCAGATGATTACATTGGGATTTATGATTTGCGAGAGCAGCGGTTACGGTTGGCAATCCGCACCCGAATTCATCCCCGCTTCGGCCCGATTTACTCCCAAGATAGAACCCACATCGCTTACAGAGAAGTCGCTTTTGTCCAGGTCGATCCAGACGAACTTGCGCGTGGCACTATTTATGTCAGAGTGTTGTTTCCAGATGGGCACATTCACGTATTCGATGAGCCATATGCGTATACCACCGATCCCGTCTGGCGGCCCGTCCCATAGCCCGCGCCGGACAGAACATGTTCCGCCCCTACCACTGACCGCTATCTGCTGAAAGCTGAAAGCCAGAATCCCATGCACGATCTGATCACCCTCGGCGAAACGATGTTGCGCCTGGCCCCGCCCGCCCCCCAGCGCCTGGAACAGGCCGACCACCTCCAGATGACCTTCGGCGGGGCAGAATCCACCCTGGCCGTCAACCTGGCCCGCCTCGGCAAGCGCGTGATGTGGTTTTCCCGTCTGCCGGACAACCCGCTGGGCCGCGCCTGCGCCGGAGCCATCCGCCGGCACGGCGTCGACGTCGACGTCGTCTGGGCCGCCGGTGAGCGGATGGGCCTCTATTTCGTGGAATACGGCGATCCGCCGCGCGGGGTGCGCGTGTGGTACGACCGCGCCGACTCCGCCGCCAGCCGAATGACGCCCGACATGCTGCCCGTCGAGGCCATCCGCCAGGCCCGCCGCCTGCACCTGACCGGCATCACGCCCGCCCTATCCGATTCCTGCGCCGACACGGTATGGGCTGCCGTCAACCACGCTCGACAGGGGGGTGTGCGCGTCTCCTTCGATGTGAACTACCGCGCCCTGCTCTGGCAGCCCGCCGCTGCCGCCACCGTCCTGGAACCACTCTGCGCCGCCGCCGACCTGGTCTTCGTGGCCCGGCGGGATGCCGCGGCCCTGTGGGAAACACGCGGCGATGCCTCGACGGTCGCCCGGCTGCTGCAAGAAAAATGGTCCGGCACGGTGATCGTCACCGATGGCCAGGACGGGGCCGCCGCCCACGACGGGAGGGTGCCGGTCCACGTGCCCGGTTTCCCGACCACGGTCGTCGACCGGCTGGGCGCGGGCGACGCCTTCGCCAGCGGCGTGCTCTGCCGCCTGCTGGAAGACGCCCCCCTGCCGGACGCCCTGCGTTTTGGCGCGGCCCTGGCCGCCCTCAAGCTGACCATCCCCGGCGACATGGCCCTGGTCACCCGCGCCGAGGTCGAAGCGCTGCTCGACCAGGGGGACGCCAATTGGCGCGGCGACCTGCGCCGCTGACGCGCCCCCCTGCCGGCTCATCAGAGTCCTTCCCTGCTTAAAAAAGCAACAAAAAGACAAAATTTCGGCAACAAAACGGCAACAAAAAGGCAAAAAAATTTGCTTTTTTATCCGCCCATACGTTCTACAATGAGAGTGTTCGTAGGGACATCCGGCAGGATGTCCAACGGACTCGGTAGAGTCCGCCCATCCCTCCCGAACCCGGCCGTGCACGGCGCGTCACCCACCCTCGTCTGAGACCGGCGCGCCGTCAGGCAGCCGGACGGCGAGCGCGGGGGTTCCGGGAGGGGCCGGTCCGCCCGAACAAACATCGCACCACCGTGCCGTAGGGACATCCGGCAGGATGTCCAACGAACCCGTCAGGGTTCGCACCGTAGGGGCGTAACATGTTGCGCCCTGGTGGCGCCTTGTCCTGGTGGATTGCCGGCGATTCATCGCCCAAAGGAGGTCGAACCATGCAAGAGGCCATACCCGATATCCACCGCCAGACCGGGCCGCCCCTGCGCCTGGCCGTCGGGCCGCCCGCGCCGCCCGACGACGCCACCCTCTCCGCCTCGCTGCGGGACAAGGTCCGGCTGCTGATCGACGCCATCCCGGAAAAAATCGAGGGCGCGCCGCTCAACCAGGTCAGCACCGCCATCAAGGATTCCGTCACCGCCATCAAGGCCCTGGAAGCCGACCGTGTGGCCGATCCAACGCGCCATCTGGCGAAGGTGGTCGAGACGCAAAAGGACCGCCTGCACGACGCCCAGCGTGAAGTCTTCGACAGCCCGGCCCGCTTCCGCGTGCTGGCCTGCGGACGCCGCTGGGGCAAGACCGAGCTGGGCAAAGCGGCCCTGCTGGCCGAAGCCGCTCAGGGCGGTTTTTGCTGGTGGATCGCGCCCACCTATGGCGTGGCCGACGAAGTCTGGCGGGACCTCAAGACCACCCTCGACGGCTGCTGGACGGACAAAGACGAGGGCCGCCATCGCCTGACCCTGGCCGGCGGCGGCGTGATCCAGGTGCGCAGCGGCCACGACCCCGACTACCTGCGCGGCGTCGGCCTGGACCTGGCCGTGCTGGATGAGGCTGCCTTCATGCCGGAGGAAGTCTGGACCGGCTCGATCCGCCCGGCCCTGGCCGACCGGGGAGGCCGCGCCCTCTTCCTCAGCACGCCCAACGGTCTCAACTGGTTCCACCGCCTCTACCAGATGGGCCTGGACCCGCTCCTGCCGGATTGGGGGAGCTTCCACCATACCACCGCCAGCGGCCCGCTCGTCCCCCAGGAGGAGGTCGACCAGGCCCGGCTGGAAACGCCCGACCGCTGGTTCCGCCAGGAGTACCTGGCCGAGTTCGTCGAGGACGCCGGCCACGTCTTCCGTAACATCGACCTGGCCTGCACCGCCCGGCCCGCCCGCCGCCGTAAAGAGGCGCGCTACACCGTCGGCATCGACTGGGGGCGCGTCGACGACTACACCGCCTTCGCCGTCTTCGACGTGCAGCGCAAACGCCTGGTCGCCCTGGACCGCTTCCGCCAGGTGAGTTGGCAGCAGCAGCGCGACCGCCTGAAAGCCGTCTTCGAACGCTGGGGGCCGGACGTGATCTGGGCCGAGGCCAACAGCATCGGCAGCGTCAACGTGGAAGCCCTGCAGCGGGACGGCCTGCCGGTGCGGCCCTTCACCACCACCGCCCAGAGCAAGGGGCCGCTCATCGAATCGCTGGCGCTGGCCATGGAGCGCGAATCCATCACCCTGCTGGACGACCCCGTGCTGCGCGGCGAGCTGGCCGCCTACACTGTGGAACGCCTGCCCTCCGGCCACTATCGCTACGGAGCGGCCCCCGGCGCCCACGACGACACCGTGATTGCCGTCGCGCTCGGTTGGTACGGCGTGCGTCATGCCGGGGCGGCCGTCTCGTTTGTGT
>DAOUEM010000325.1:0-9871 GCA_034430555.1 Anaerolineae bacterium
AATGAACATCCTGATCCTGGGCAACGAACTGCCGCACACCCACGTCCACCTGGTGCCCCGCTACCACGGCGACCCGGCCCCCGGCCTGCCGCTGGACCTGCGCCGCTACCAGAAGCGGCTGGACTCGCAGCTCCATTACCAGCGCTACGCGGATCGAATCAAGCGGGTGCTGGGTGGGATCAAATTTACGCCTTGACGGCGGGCGCTTCGTCTGCCAGAATCGAGATTGGGTCGGCAGCCATACGGCGCTGGCAAGCGCGCTGACCGGCGCGTCCCCATGCCCCCGTAGCTCAGAGGATAGAGCGCAGGTTTCCTAAACCTGGCGTCGGCGGTTCGAATCCGTCCGGGGGCATTGTTGATTCCCTGCAAATCTAGTCCCGTGCGGTCAGCGATCTTACGGCGCGGCGATTGAAGCAACGACGCCGGTGATGGCGGCTATCCGCCCAGCGCCTCGTAGATGGCCGGCATGTCCAGCACGGTGATGATGCCCAGCAGGGCCTCCGCCGGGCTGCCGCTGGCCGTGATCAGCACCGCTTCCAGCCGCTTGCCGCTTTTCTCCGCCTCCTGGAAGGCGTCCAACGCCTCGAACAGCGTGCCCTCCCGCCCGAAGAAGACCACGTTTTCGTGGTCGGCGGTGCAGGCCAGCACGTCGGCCAGCGGCGTCTCCACGACGTACGGCTGGTTGTCGCACACGCAGCGCCCCAGCCAGCGGGCGATGTCGTCCGTGGTCAGCAGCCCGGCGAAGCGCTCGCCCTCGTAGACCGGCACCTGGGAAAAATCACGTTCCACCATGGCGTAAGCGGCCACCGCCACCGGGTCATCGACCGTCATGTAGAACACCTCCTGCTGAAAGAGCGGGATCACGCGCGGCGGGTCCTGCATCAAGGTCAGGATATGCATGATCTCGCGCACGGCGCGGTCGTTGGGCTCGGCGATGACGTGCTCGTCGGTGCGTTCGTGCACGATGGCGTTGCGCAGGTCGGCGAACTCCTTGAGGTCGTTCTGGTAGCGGCGCGCTACCGGGTTGACCCGGGCGGCGTGGTCTACCAGCCGGTAAAACGGCGTGCGGCGATCCTCGTCGGTAGTGGTGCGCAGCAGGCGCTCGATGGTGCCGAAGGCATCCAAAAAACGATCGGAATTTTCCATGGCTTCCCCCTCCTCCCGCCCTGCTCCTACTATACCGTGATCGCCGGCCGCGGGTAACCGCCTGTCCGCACGGCCGGCGAACAGGTGGCCTGTCCGCACAGAATGCGAACAGAGGGCCATGAATCGAACATGAGAAATGTCACCCGGCGGTCTGTGGCTTGGCGGGTCATGTTATAATCAGGGTAACCGAAAAAGGTGGACAGGAAAGTAACCCATCCTATGAAGCAGTGTCCGCAATGTCACCATACGAACCTGGACGGCGCGCACTTTTGCGTCGGATGCGGGGCGGAGCTTACCCGGCAGTGCAACGCCTGCGGTAAGAACATCCCGCCTGACGCCCGCTTCTGCCCAAACTGCGGAGCGGTGATCGTCAGCGAGCCGCCCGTGCCCTGGCTGGACCGTAAATTCACGCCGGAGGTGCGGCAGGCGCTGTTCGCCGTGGCGCGCGGCATCGGCATCACCCTGCTGCTGATGGCCTTCGTGACGGCCCTGCTTACCCCACCGCCGCGCATCTTCGACGATCTGCTGCTGCTGGTGGTGGGGGCTGCGGTCATGGTCCTGGCGGAGATCATCAAGCCGGATCGCAAGCCCCGGCCGCCCGGTGGGGACCGCTTCGTCCCGGATATCCCGCCGCCCGACGGCATCCGCCTCACGCCGCCGGACACGATCGAGGAGCCGGAGCCGCTGGGCAGCCAGCGTAATCCTCCGCCCGGCAGCACCCAGGGCCCGTTCCTGAACTAGGGACGGTCAGGGCTGGATGTGCCCGGTCGCATGAAGCACTGCCAGATGCCAGCCGCCGCCTGTGGGTAGCGGCCTTTCACCCACGTTGAATACCGGGGCGACCGGCTCTCAGCGGCCTGACCGGTCTGGCCTGCCTCCCGCGGGGCTGCTGCTCATTTCCGGCAAAATTGAGTATATTTATGCCAGCGGCTTTTCCGTCCGGTGACTATAAAAGGATAGAGTTTTTATGTGGAAACGCACGAGACTTCTGTTGATCGTACTGGTCCTGCTCAGCCTGACACAGCTTGCTTTCTCCGGCCTGGGGCAGGAAGATAACCTCGGGGAGCAGCCGGACTTCTGGCTGCTGCTGCTGTTGATCGTCGTGCTGCTGGGTGTGCTGGCCTGGTGGGCGCTGCGCCGACCGGTCGCCGCCGGCGAGTCGGATGGGCAGGCGGCCCACGGCGCGGCGGAAGCGCTCGACCAGGCGCAGGCGGTCAAAGAACAGGCGCAGGCGGCCGTCGCCGAACCACCCGCGGCCGAGCCGGAACCCACGCCCTCTCCGGACGGGAAGACGCGTGGTACCACGGCCGAATTGAAGCCGATGCCCGAACCGGAGCCTGAACCGGAACCGGCGCCCGAGCCGGCAGCGCCCGCCGAACCGGACGACCTGCGCCGGATCGAAGGCATCGGGCCGAAGACGGCGACCGGGTTGAACGAGCTGGGCATCATCACTTTCGCCCAACTGGCCCAGGCCGACCCGGAGAAGCTGGAAACCGACCTCAAGGCGGCAGGGGTGCGCATCATCAGCGGGGCGACGGCCACCTGGCCGGAACAGGCTGCCCTGGCCGCCAAGGGCGATTGGGACGGCCTGGAGAAGCTGCAAGCCTCGCTCAAAGGTGGGCGCCGCGCCTAGCGCAAGCGTCTAGCGTCTAGCGGCGAGCGGCCAACGCCTGGCGGAAAGCGGTTAGCCGGGGCCTGACGAAAACTCGCCGGCACCTGTTTTGGTTGAACGCGGTAAGCTGAATGCTGACGGCTTTTGAGCGGCCAGGGGTCAGCGGGACCTCTGGCCGTCTTTTGATTCGGAGGCGAAACACCGCCGGGTGAAACGCCGCATCGCCCCTACGACTCGTCGCCCTCGGAGTCGTCGAACAATTTACGCAGCTCCTCCTCCCACACGTCGGACAGCGGGTCGAAGGGGGTCTCGGTGAAGGCTTCCGACAGGCGCGCCATGTAATCCTGCAGGCTGGCTTCCGGCACGGCGTCGGCCAGTTCTTCCAGCTTGGTGTTCATCACGTCGATCAGGTGCTGGCTTTTTTTCTCCAGGTCGCTGAGGTCGAAGTCGAGCTTGAGCATGTGTTTGATGCGGCGCATCACGCCCAGCCAGGCCATGAAGTCGGTCTCCAGGCGGATGCCGTTGGCGATCTCGGCGATCTCGGAGAAGTCGTAGGTCGGCACGAAAGCATACAGCGAGGTGAACTCTATGTTCTGCTCGCTGGCCCGCTTGCAGATGATGGAGCCGATGGCGGCCCCCCCTTCGTAGTTGGAGAGGTCGACGGACAGGGCGATCAGCTCGTCCTTCATGTGCGGCTGGCTGTAGGTGCCGGAGACGGTGCGCGCTTTATCGTAGGGCAGCTCCCCATAAACGCCGCCCAGCCCCACGATGCGCTTGACGCCCAGCATCTCGGCGGCCTTCAAAAACGACGCGACGTAACGCTCGACCGCCAGGTGCGGCTCGTCGCCCAGGAAGATCACCAGGCCGCGCTGTTGGTCCCCGCTGTAGAATATCTCGTTGCGCGGGCTTTCCAACGACTGCGGGAACCCTTCCTCAAACGTGATGACCGGCCGCATCAGGTGATGGGTGCCGGGGATTTGAAACAGGTAAAAACCATCCGGCTTGATCGCGCCGATGGGGCGGGCGCCGGTCTGCTGAATGATATATCGCGGCAAGCTGGACGAGATCGAGCCGGCATCGGCCCACTGCCGCCAACCGGCGATCATGTAGATCTCGCGCGCCTCCGGTTGCTCCCAGATTTCTACGGCGTCTGACATGAGAATGGCCTCCAGGTCATTCGTAGTGGTGCGCGATGGTGCGCGCCTACCCCTAATGGTACTGTCCCAGCGTGGGCTTGACAAGATATCGCCGGGAGCCGGTAGGGCCTGGATCGCGCCGCCCCCGCTGCCCGCCGGGCAAAAAACACCCCGAATCTCCCCCTGGCGCGGGTTATGTTATGATGTACGGACACCGTTTGCACCATCCGCCCTGCCGATCCCACCGCCGCCTATCCGCGCCTGGCCGAATTGTGGACCGCCGCCTCGCGCCAGCCGGTCACTGCCGAGCATTTGCGCGAATGGGACGCGGTGGGCGGGCCGTCGACCATCAGCAACCTGCGTGACATGGCGGTGTTGGGGCTGCGACAACGGGAGGTTGAGTGACTCGACAAAGCGGACCAGTTCCGGTGAGGGCTGGAAGATCGTTTTGAGCATGGCAGGTCATCCTTGCAGCCAGTTGGCATGTGCTCAGTCTACGCCAGTCGCTCACCCGCTCAAAAGCACCTATACTCAGTGGCGAAAGACCCATATTGTTTCAGCAACTCGCCTCACTAATTGGGTGCTCACACATTACCCTCGCCTTCCATGAACGTGACCACACCGCGTTGCTACCGAAGAATAGCGCACGTCTGCAATCACACGAAAATCGAATAAAGGAGGGGAACATGAGCGGCAAGAGCGTTGTCTTGGCGTTGTGCGCACTGTTGCTGGCGGTCAGTGGTATGGGCGCGCCGTTGTTGCTCGCCCAGGGCGAGTGGACGTGCGACGAAGGTCCGGATGACATTGTCAACGCCGCGCAGGTGGCTTACGAGGCGGGCGATCTTGATCTGGCCTACGAACTGGCGACGCAGGCGCAGGCGGTGTGCATGACCAACTTCCTGCGCAGCCTCGAAGCGAGCACCCTGGTCGCCCAGATCCAATCCGACCTCGCTATGGCGGAGTACACGCCCGAACCTTCGGTGGCGACGTATGCGGATGTGTCTTACATGCCGGATGGGGCGTTCATGCAGCGGCTTGATATCTATCTGCCGGACGAGGCCGAAGGGGCAGTGCCGACGCTGTTTATGCTGCATGGCTGGCCTTACCAGGGCAAGGAAATCCATGAAGCAGACGGGATCTATTTCGCCGCTGCCGGCTACGCCGTCGTCGCCGCCAACTACCGCAGCCCTGACAGCGCGGGCGGGCATTGGGCCGTGCAGCAGGATGCCTTCTGCGCCCTGGCCTGGGTACATAACCACGCTGCCGAATACGGCTTCGACCCGGAGCGGATCGTCGTGGTGGGGTTGTCCTATGGCGGGGCGCTGGCGGCCACGATTGGCGCGGTAGACGACCCCAATCCCTTCCTGGACGACTGCCCATATGCGGTCCCGGAAGAGGGCTGGGCGGCGGGGGTCGTGGTCTGGTCGGGGCATCTGCATGTTCCGGAGGTCGTGCTGCACTATCCAGATTACCTCAACCATGCACCGGAGCGCTTCGGGATGGCGCGCGACGATCTGGCCGCGCTGCTCGAAACGTTGGTCGCCATCCCCTCGCCAGAATGGCGGGCGCACAGTGATTGGTCGGCGGAAGCCCAGGCCTTCGTCCAGTGCATCCCGCTGTACTGGATCGACGGCAGCGAACCGCCGTTTTTTGTCATGCATGGCACGGCAGATGAGATAGTCTCTGTGGCTGAGGCCAGGGCGCTGGTGCGTGCGCTTGAGGAAGCGGGCGCACCGGTTGAGTTCAGGCTGTTTTCGGGGACACATTTTGACGAACGCGAAACGGGACGCGCTTTCTATGACGCCCTGATGTTGGGCTTCATCCAAGACCTTTTTGCCGAAAACACCGAATAAACGACAGGCGCAGGTGTCGTTCGAGTCGGGGGGCTGATTGATGGCTCCCCACTTTGCATTATCGAGCTGTCTGAAACAAGTTGGTCAGGATTGGAGTTTCGCCGAATTGAGCAGATAATGGCGAAACTCCAGCCCGCATTTTTCTACCCAAATTGACCCGCTAACAGGTTTGGTAAGCACGCTGTTGTACGCTGTTGTCTATCCTTAGGCTGTCGAAGTGCCCCTGCTTCGGGGAAACCTGGGAGAAACAGGTCGATTGAGGGGGGAGAAGCATGGGAAAAGCTACAGGAGCGCACGTCATGGCGTCGAGAACCCTGCAACCTGCCAACATACAGGAGAGCCGGGCCGTCCGCGCCCTGCTCAAAAAGTACAACATCCGCTGGAGCGCCCTCTACCAGGATGGCGATACCTGGCTGGTCCGCCTGCATGAGCGCAGCGCCATCCAGGCCGAGGACCTGCGCGGCTGCCCGGATTGGCGCGTGATCGCCTCGGCGGTCTACGGTGGTATCACCCTCGTCCAGATTCGCCTGTATGCCGTATGAACGCCCCCGCCGCAGGGCTACTCCTGCGCGCAGGCCCGCTCACTCCTCCGCGCCGGCCTCCCCGGCGATGATCACCGCTGCCGGGCGCGCCTGCTGGCCGGCTGCCCCGCAGAAAAGCCTGTATTTTACACAACCCTTACATCCTCTGCATCGGATCGTCATAAAGCGCCGTTATCTTTTAAGCGTAACAGGCTTATCGATCGTTTCTGCCCAAGCTGAGGAGGTAACAACGATGAAGCTCAACAAAACCATTCTGGTCCTGATCGCGCTGGCTGCCGTAGCGATGCTGGCCGTCCCGGCTTATGCCCAGGGCGATGACCCGGCGGACGCCCCCGACGGTGATCGCGCCGCCTGCCTGGAGGCGCTGCAAGCGCTGCGCGAGGCCGGCGAGCCGATCACCCCGGATAACCTGCCGGAAGCCTGCGAAGGGCTGCGTCCTGGCCGCTTCGACCGCCCGGAAGTCTCCGAGGAATGCCGTGTGGCCCTGGCCGAACTGCGTGACAGCGGCGAACGGGTCAACCGCGACAACCTGCCGGAAGCCTGCGCCGACGAGCTGCCCCTGCGCGACCGCCCGGTCGTCTCCGAGGAATGCCGTGTGGCCCTGGCCGAACTGCGTGACAGCGGCGAGCGCGTCAACCGCGACAATCTGCCGGAAGCCTGCGCCGATGAGCTGCCCCTGCGCGACCGCCCGGTCGTCTCCGAGGAATGCCGTGTGGCCCTGGCCGAACTGCGTGACAGCGGCGAGCGCGTCAACCGGGACAACCTGCCGGAAGCCTGCGCCGACGAGCTGCCCCTGCGCGACCGCTTCCCCGGCGGCGGACGCCCCGGCCCTGGCGGGCAGGCCCCGAATAACGGCGGCCCCTCCAACGACGCATAACCCATCACCCTATCTTCTTCCCCCCCATTAGCAGGACAGGTCCGCTCACCGGGCCTGTCCTTTTGATTGCCAGTCATCAGAGGGCAGTTTTCAGCATAGACAGGTGCCGTGGTAGTTGCTTGGCGGCGATTCGTTTAGATTTCGCGCAAAGTCCGTTACACTTGGAGGGGAGGCCGCGCCCCACGCCCAGGCCCCACAAACCGTCAACCGGGCACGAGCACCCAGCAAAGGGGCGATATGACACCCGATACACAGATTGCAGGGGCGGAAGGCACAGCGGGCGACGTCCGGCTGCGCGAGGTGCGCCCGGACGACCTGCCGGTCTTCTTCCAGCACCAGTTGGACCCGGCAGCCGTCCAGATGGCCGCCTTCACCGCGGAAGACCCGGCGGACCGGGCGGCCTTCGATGCTCACTGGGCCCGCATCCTGGCCGACGAGGGTATCATCACCCGGACCGTGCTGGTGGATGGCGCGGTGGCCGGGCACGTGGTCAGCTTTGAGCGGTTCGGCCAGCCGGAGGTCAGCTACTGGATCGGGCGCGGCTACTGGGGCCGGGGCGTGGCCACCGCGGCGCTGCGACTTTTTCTGGATGAGCTGCCGGGCCGCCCGCTATACGCCCGCGCGGCCACAGACAATAGCGCTTCGCTGCGGGTGCTGGAAAAAAACGGGTTCACGGTGAGCGGCCGCGACCGCTATTTTGCCAACGCGCGGGGCGAGGAGATCGACGAAGTGATCCTGGTGCTGGCGTGAGGCGGGGCGAGGTGCGGGTATGGTCAAACCACGGCTGATGGCGCTGCTAATCCTGCTGTTGGGCGGTCTTTTACCGGCGATCCCGGTCCAGGCCCAGGACGGCGGCGCCTGCCCGGCCGTCGTGGCGGCGGCCCTGGAGTCGCTGGCCGCCAGTTGCGCTGCCACGGCTCGCGATCAGGCCTGTTACGCCCATGCCCCGGCCTCGGCCCTGATGCGCGTGCCCGGCCCGGCCCTGGCCGCACCGGGGGATGTCGTGCCGCTCGGATCGCTGGCCCGCCTGCAAACGGCGGCGCTGGACCCGGCCTCCGGCGATTGGGGCGTGGTCCTGCTGCGCGCCCAGGTCGACCAGCCCGACGAGCGTCCCGGCCAGAACGTGACCTTGCTGCTGCTGGGCGAGGTCACGCTGACCGATGCCGCCGGCCCACCCCTGCCGCCTATCGCCGAGCCGGCCACCTGCCTGGTAGCGGCGCTGGCCAGCGTGAACCTGCGGGCCGGTCCCGGCACGGACTACGACATCGCGGGCGGCGCGGCGGAAGGCCAGGCGCTGACCGTCATCGGCCAGAACGGCGCGGGCGACTGGCTGCGCCTGCAAGACGACCCCGGCGAATTGTGGGTCTTTGCCGAGTTGACGGACAATTTCTCCTGCGCCTTCGAAACCGTGCCGGTGATGCAGCCGGGGAGCAGCGCGCCGCTGGTGCTGCCGCCGCCCACGCCCGCCGAGTCGCCGGGGGAGCCGTCCGGCGACGCACCGGATGAACCTCCCGGCGTGCCCTTTGCGGCCCTCACGCTGGTCACCGGCCCCGCCGATCCCGCTTGCGCCGAAGCCCTGCCCAACGCCCTGCTGATCCACACGCCCGCCGGGGCGACCGCCCACCTGACCGTCAACGGCGTCGACCTGGCGATCAGCGGGGCGGCCAGCCTGACCGCGCCGCCACCGCCGGGTGGCGCGCCGGGCGGCTCCTTGAGCATCGACGTGCTGGCGGGCGTGGTCGGGGTAACCGTCGACGAGACGTTACGCCAGGCCCCGTCCGGCTTCCGGCTGGAAGTGCCGCTCGACGCTGACGGTTCCCCCGCCGGGCCGCCGTCCGATCCTGCCCCGTTGGACCCGATTCCGCTGGCCGCTTATGCCGACCTGCCGGGCATCATCTTCGAGGACCGGGCGGCGCTACCGGCACCGGCGGCGGGCACCATCAGCCGCTGGACCGTCACCGCCGAGATCATCCAGGGCGGCGCCTGGCAGAGCACCGGCACCCGCACGGAAACCAGCGAACGCGTCATCCTGCACAGCCCGGACGGCGCGCTGTTCTACCGGGGCCGCCGCATCGACCCGGTGGACGAAACGCACTTCGCCGCCACGCACGAGTGGGTCTTCCAGGGCACGCCGACCGTCGGCGTCTACGAATTCACCTACACCTCGCTGTCGACCTTCCTGATGGACTGGACCGTCACCGCCGAGGGGGCCGCGCCGCTCGTCTTTCAGGATATCGGCATCCGCCGGGAGGACTGACCAGCATGAGTAATTTATTCGAAGGGCAGCGGGTGCGCCTGCGCGCGATCGAACCCGAAGACTGGGAAGCCCATTACCTGTGGGACCAGGACACCGATATGAGCCGCGCCGTCGCATTTGTGTGGCCGCCGGGGTCGAAGGTCCGCGCCAAGAAGTGGGCGGAAGAGCAGGCGGTGCGCAAAGGCGACGACGATGCCCTGTACCTGCAAATCGAGACGCTGGACGGCGGGCACGTCGGCACCCTCAGCACCCAAAACTGCGACCGGCGGGTCGGCACCTTCAATTACGGCGTGGCGATCATGGACGCGCACCAGCGTCACGGCTACGCCTCAGAGGCGATCCGGCTGATCCTGCGCTACTACTTCGAAGAATTACGCTACCAGAAGGTGACGGTGGAGGTCTATGGCTTCAACGCGGCGTCCATCGCGCTGCACGAACGGTTGGGCTT
>DAOUEM010000326.1:0-7820 GCA_034430555.1 Anaerolineae bacterium
TAATGAGCCATAACGCCACGCCGCCCACCAGTAACAGCGCGGCGATCAATACCCAACGAGTCGCCAGGGCCAGTTGTTCGTTTTTTTGTACAGCCATCCGGCATCCTCCAGCTCGCTACCCATACTGTTTGTATTGTAGGTGCGGAGCCAGTCTTTGCCAACCGCGCTCGCCATCAATTCTCCCGGCAGCATCTATTCATGGGACACCCCGGGAAATCGGGTATAATGGCCCACCATGTGTGGCATCGTTGGTAACATCAACCTGCATGGACGCGACTGCCTGGACCCGGCCCTTACGCGGGCTATGGCGAGCCGCATCGTCTACCGTGGCCCGGACGGCGACGGTTTCTTCGACGCGCCTGGCGTCTCGCTGGGCATGCGTCGGCTGAGCATCATCGACGTGACCGGCGGCGACCAGCCGATCTTCAACGAAGACGGTTCGATTGCCATCGTCTTCAACGGCGAAATCTACAATTATGTCGAGCTGTCCGAACGCCTGGTATCCCAGGGCCACCGCTTCGCCACCCGCTGCGATACCGAGACGTTGATCCACCTGTACGAGCAGCACGGGCTGGCAATGTTCGACCATCTGCGCGGGATGTACGCCTTCGCCCTGTGGGACGGGAACCGCGGTCGGCTGCTGCTGGCGGTCGACCACATCGGCATCAAACCCCTGTACCTCTGCGCGTTTAATGGGCGCCTGCTGTTCGCCAGCGAGGTCAAAGCACTGCTGGCCGACCCGTCCGTCCAGGCCTCGCTTAACCTGGGGGCGCTGGATACCTTCCTCAGTTTTGGTTATATGCTCGGCGAAGAGACGCTGTTCCACGGCATCCGGCGATTGATGCCGGGACATTACCTGCTGGTGGATACGCACGCCGGCACCGTGGCATCGGCCCCATTCTGGCGCTGGCAGGAAGCCGAGGCCGATCCACTGGCCCCCCGCGATCGCCCATCTGATGTCCATGCCGCCATCGACCAGGCCCGCGACCTGCTGCGAGACGCAGTGCGTCTGCACCTGCGGTCGGACGTGCCGCTGGGGCTGTTTCTGAGCGGCGGCGTCGACTCGGCGTCGATGCTGGCTCTGATGAGCGCCTTCGAGCCGGGCAGCGTAGAGACCTACACGGTGGGCTACGACATCCCCACCGGGGACAACGAACTGGCGCAGGCCCGGCGCATTGCCAAGCATTTCGGCGCCTCACACCATGAGTGCGTGATCGATGCGGAAGATTGGTGGCGCACCTTCCTGGCCTACGTGTACCACGCCGACGAGCCGGTCGATAACCCGGCGGCGGTGAGCCTGCAGGCGCTGGCAGAAGTCACCGCGCGTGATGTGAAGGTCGTGCTTAATGGCACCGGCGGTGACGAGTTATTTTGCGGTTATAACTCTCACCAGGGCTGGCCGGGTTTGCTGCGCACCTCCGCCCGGCTGGACCGCGTGCTGCCCGCCCGCTGGCGGCGGCGCTTGATCGGCCGTCCCCTGGGCGCACTGGAACGCGCGTATCCTACGCTCAAGCGGCAGCGTTTCCTGGGCGCGCTGCCGTATTACCTGCCGCGCTGGCAGATGCCATTTTTACCGGTGGAGGAGGCGCTGCGCCGGGCTTTATCGTATGAGGGTTATTCACTGTCCGACGGGCTGCGGCGCTGGTTGTACACGCCGGACCTCCGGGCGGCCTGGCAGGGGTCCCGTCACAAGGAGCGGGCCTTCGCGGACATCCTGGCGGCAGCGCAAGCCGGCAGCACCGAAACCGTCGACGTGGTGCAGGCCCTGGTCGCGATGGCCTGGCTGCCGGCGGATGCGCTGCTGGTGGCGGACAAGGTCACGATGGCCCATTCGCTGGAGCTGCGCGTGCCGTTTTTCGACCGGCCGCTGCTCGATTTTGCTATCACCCTGCCGCCGGCCCTCAAAACGCGCGGCAACAAATGGCTGCTGCGCGAGGCGATGCGCCCTTACCTGCCGGAATGGGCCTTGCAGCGGCCCAAGCAATGGTTCGGCAGCCCGGTAAAAGCCTGGTTCGACGGCCCGCTGCGCGCCCGCACGCAGGACATCCTGCTGGACACCGGAGCATTAGGACGGAACATCTTCCGGCGAGAAGCGCTGGAAACCCTGCTGAGCCGCCACTTCAACCGGCGGGCAGACCACGTGCAACTCGTCAACCGCCTGCTGCTGCTGGAACTGTGGCAGCGGAAATTCCTCGACACCTGAGATTCTTCATCAAGCTCGCCGTTCCATTTTTTGGCAGACCGCGATAAAACAGTATCATTGGTGCTCGTGTGGTGGCCTTTCCGTGGGCATCTAATGTAGTTGAGAATATAGGCGGATATGACCCTCCCCATGTGGATCACGCTGGGCGTGCTGGCAGCGGCTATCGTGCTGTTCGTCACGGAACGGCTGCGGGTGGACGTGGTCGCGCTCGGCGTGGTGGTCGTCCTGATGATCGCCAATGTGCTCGAACCGGCCGAGGCGCTGGCCGGTTTCTCCAATGCGGCGGTATTAACCATTGCCTCGCTGTTTGTGGTGGGCGGGGCCGTGCTGCAAACCGGCCTGGCCGGCGCGATCGGGCGGCGTATCCTGGGCATCGCCGGCACCAGCGAAACGCGCCTGATCCAGGTGATCATGATCGCGGTGGCATTGCTCTCGGCCTTCATGAGCGATACCGGTACGGTGGCCGTGCTGCTGCCGGCGATCATCGCGCTGGCCCGCAGCGCCAACCTCAGCCCGTCCAAGCTGCTGATCCCGCTGTCCTATGGCGCGCTGCTCGGCGGCGCGATGACCCTGATCGGCACCCCGCCTAACATCATCGTCGGCGACCTGCTGCGCGAGCAGGGCCTGTCGACCTTTGACTTCTTCAGCTTCACGCCCATTGGCTTGGCCCTGCTGATCGGCGGCGTCATTTTTATGATCACGCTCGGCCGGCGGCTGCTGCCGGTCTACCAGGCCAGCCCGGACGTGCAGCGCGTAGCCACCCCCGAAGAACTGCTCGACCTCTACCGCCTGCCGGATAACCTGTTCCGCCTGCGGGTGCGACAGGCAGCCAGTGTGCTGGGCCAGACACTTTACGAATCCGGCCTGGGCGAGCACTTCGACGTGGCCGTGCTGCGCATCCTGCGCCAGCCGCCCCCCCGCCCCGTCGCCAGGATCGGCGGTCAGCAACTGGTGCTTCAGTCCGACGCGCCGCAGACGATTCAGCCGACGGCGGACACCGTGTTCCAGGCCAACGATGTCCTGATCGTACAGGGCAGTCCGGACGACATCAGCCACGCGGCGGCGGCCCTCAACCTGGCGATCATGCCCGGCTCGACCGACGACGACGAGGTGCTCATCAATCAGGAAGTCGGCATCGCGGAACTGGTGCTGCCGCCGCGCTCCAGCCTGACCGGACAGACGCTGGTGGAGATGCGCTTCGGCTCCAAGTATAAGCTCTCGGTGCTGAACATCAGCCGGCCCGGCGTCAGCGAGAAGCTGGACCTCAAAGAAACCAGGCTCCGCTTCGGCGACATCCTGCTGGTGCAGGGCACCTGGGAAAACATCCTGGCCCTGCGCAAATGGCGGCGCGACTTCGTGGTCATGGGCCAGCCGGAAGCCATGATCAGCGCCCCGCACCGGGAGAAAGCGCCCATCGCCCTGCTGATCCTGCTGGGGATGCTGGTGCTGCTGGTTACTAACGCGCTGCCGGTCGCCACGGCCAGTATGCTGGCGGCCCTGGTCATCGTGCTGACCGGCTGCCTGACCATGGACGAAGCCTACGCCGCCATCGACTGGAAAAGCATCGTGCTGATCGCCGGTATGCTGCCCATGGCCACCGCGCTGGAAAAAGTCGGGCTGGTCAGCCTGGCCGCGGAGGCGCTGACGCAGGGCCTGGGCAGCTTAGGCCCGCTGCCAATCCTGGCCGGCCTGTTCCTGGTGACCTCGGTCTTCACCCAGGTGCTTTCCAACACGGCCACGACGGTGCTGGTCGCGCCCATCGCCCTGGCAACGGCCCAATCGTTAGGCATGCAGCCCTACGCCTTTTTGATGGCGGTGGCTATCGCCGCTTCCATGGCCTTTGCCTCGCCGGTCGCTTCGCCGGTGAATACGCTGGTCATGGGGGCGGGCAGCTACCGGTTCAGCGATTACATCAAGGTCGGCGTGCCAATGATCCTGCTGATGCTGGTCATCAGCCTGGTGATGCTGCCGCTGTTGTGGCCGTTTTAGATGCCGTTCAAAATGGATCGGTCTTGTGGTAAAATAGTGTCTGACCGACGGTTTCGTATGGGGAAATGACGGGATGGCGACGATCAAACTGCTGGCGGGCTTACAAAAGATCGCCGGGGGGCCGACCCTCGACCTGCCGCTGGAAGGCATCCAGGTGGCGCGCGACCTGACGTCAGCCATCTGGCGTTTGTACCCGGCATTGGGGGCGGAAATCGTCGACAAGACGGGAGCGTTAACCGGCAAGGTGCATATCCTGATTAACGGTCGCAACATCGAGTGGCTGCAAGGCATGGATACCCCTATCGGCGACGGCGACACCGTGGTCTTTTTGCCCCCGGTAGCCGGCGGCTGACGGCTGACGGTTCTGTGGACGGCGCTGGCCGGGTGCGCTATACTCCATTCGTCATTCCCGGCGGATAAACGACGCTGGAGAGGTTTTTGCCCCTTCCACCCGAGGGGGTTTTGTGTGTGGGCAGAAGGACAACCCTATGTTATTGGATAAACTTGCCGGTATCGAATCACGCTACGAAGAAGTAGAACGCCTGATGGCCGATCCCGAGATCGCCATGGATTACGAACGCGTGGCCGAACTGGCGCAGGAAAAAGCCAGCCTGGATGACATCGTTAAGGCTGCCCGGGAATACCGCCGCATGACCGGCGAACTGGCCGGCGCGCGTGAGATGGTCGACGAAAAAGACGATCCGGAGATGGCTGAACTGGCCGCCGTCGAGATCAACGAGTTGGAAAGCAGCCTGGAAAAGCTGGGCGAGCGGATAAAGTTCATGCTGCTGCCCAAAGACCGGCGCGATGACAAAAACGTAATCGTGGAAATTCGGGCCGGGACTGGCGGCGACGAAGCCGGGTTGTTTGCGGCGGATCTGTTCCGCATGTATACCCGTTATGCCGAATCGCGCCGCTGGAAGACGGACATCATCAGCAGCAATGAGACCGGCGTCGGCGGTTTTAAGGAAGTGATATTCGAGCTCAAGGGGCAAGGCGCGTACAGCCGCCTCAAGTACGAGAGCGGCGTGCACCGCGTGCAGCGCGTACCGGTCACGGAAAGCCAGGGACGCATTCACACCAGCACGGCGACCGTGGCGGTGCTGGCCGAGATCGATGACGTAGAGATCGAGATCAAACCCAGCGACCTGCAAATCGACACCTACAAGAGCGCCGGGGCCGGCGGCCAGAACGTGCAAAAGAACGAGACCGCCATCCGCCTGACTCACCTGCCGACCGGGCTGGTGGTCACCTGCCAGGACGAGCGCAGCCAGACCCAGAACCGCATCCGGGCGATGAGCTTCCTGCGCGCCCGCCTGTACGATATTGAGCAGCGGCGCATCCAGGAAAAACAGGATTCGGAGCGGCGCAACCAGGTCGGCACGGGCGAACGCAGCGAAAAAATCCGCACCTATAACTATCCGCAGAGCCGCGTGACCGACCACCGCATCAACATGAGCAGTCACAACCTGGCGGCCGTCCTCGAAGGCGACCTCGACATGTTTATCGACGAGTTGGCGACGCGCGAGCAGGCAGAGCTTCTGGCTGAGGCATGAGCGGGCACACCATCGGCGCGGCGCTGCAAGCGGCGGTCGAAGCGCTGATGCCGGTTTCCGAGTCGCCGGGGTTGGATGCGCAGGTGCTGCTCGGTCACGTCCTGGCGATGGATCGTGCCGTGCTGCTGGCCCATCCCGAACGCGATCTGACTGCCGAGCAGGCAGCCTGTTTTGAAGCGCTGGTACGGCAGTGCGCCCGGGGGTTGCCACTGCCGTACGCCACCGGGTGGCGCGCCTTTTACCACCACGACTTTCACGTCACCCCCGACGTGTTAATCCCCCGGCCGGAAACGGAACACCTGGTTGAAGCAGCGCTGCTTTGGGCGCTGAGCCGGGCGGTTGACGGCAGCAGCCTGACCATCGTCGACGTGGGAACCGGCAGCGGCGCGATCGCGCTTTCGCTGGCAGCGGCCCTACCCCGGGCTACCGTCCACGCCACGGACATCAGCCCGGCAGCGCTGGACATCGCGCGGCGCAATGCGTCGCGACTCCAGGTCGAATTGTGCTTCCACCAGGGCGATCTCCTGGCTGCATTACCGGAATCGGTAAAACCCGATCTGATCGCCGCCAACCTGCCCTACATCGCCACCGACGAGCTGGCTGGGCTGGCCGTAGCCCGTCATGAACCGCGCCTGGCACTCGACGGCGGCCCGGATGGCCTGGACCTGATCCGGCGGCTGCTGGTCCAGGCGCTCGGGCGGGTCGGGGAAACATTTGCCCTGATGTTGGAGATCGGGGCGGGGCAGGACCAGGCGGTGCAGGCGTTGTGCCGCGCGGCCTTCCCTGATGCCACGATCCGCGTGATCAAGGATTACGCGGGTCAAAACCGGGTCGTCGAGGTCTTACAATGAGCCGCATCCTGCCCTTGAACTCAAAAACCGTGCCGCTGGCCTACCAGGCGCTGCGGAATGATCAACTGGTCGTGCTGCCCACTGATACGGTCTACGGCGTGGCAGCAAACGCTTACTCGGCGTCAGCGATCGATCGGCTATTTGCCGCCAAAAACCGCCCCACCGACCGCCCGATCCCACTGCTGCTCAGCGACCCCGACCGCCTGACTAAAGTTTGTCGTGACGTCCCCCCAGCCGCTTTGCTGCTGGCAGAAGCCTTCTGGCCGGGACCGCTGACCATCGCCCTACCCAAAGCGCCGGACCTGCCGGCTAACCTCACGCCGCTGGCGACGGTTGGCGTAAGAGTCCCCGACCACGACCTGACAAGGGCCGTGATCCGGGCAATGGGAGGCGCACTGGCCGTCACCAGTGCTAATCTATCCGATGGCCCCAACCCGATGACCGCACAGGAAGCCTATGCGCAGCTCGGAACAGCCGTCACCTACACCATGGATGATGGTCCCGCCCCCGGCGGGATGCCGTCGACCGTGATCACGTTTGACGAGTTCGGCGCCTTTCAGATCGTGCGCGCAGGGCCGATCAGCCAGGCCGATCTGTCAGGGGTGGTGCCGGGGTAGCCTTCCCGCGTAACAGCCAGCCGGCCACGCACCCTGCCAGAATTCCCGCCGGGTGCACGTCATGACCGCCCGGCGAGGCTTGCAACAGGCCAAACACCAGCCATGTCAGTCCGATGGACAGCCCAACCGCCAGCCAGCGGTTATTGGCCATCCCCAACGACGCGCCAAACACCCCGGCAAAAATGCCGCTGGCCCCAATGGCCGGACTTACCGGACGGCGCAACACCAGGTAAAGTCCGCTGGCCGCCAGAACCCACCCCACCAGCAGCACATACCAGCGCGCCGGCAGCTGGAATTCCACCCACATGCCAAACAACCAGATACCGCCCAGGTTAAAGAGCAGATGGCCAGGGCTGAGATGGATGAAGGCCGCCGTCAGTACGGTCAGGTCGGGCGCCCGCCCGACGGCCAGCCGCCAGATCAGATCGGCGCGGGTTTCGGCCGGCTGCAGCAGCAGGATCACGTAGGCTCCGACCAGCATGATCAGCAGCAGGTGGGTGATAGGTGTCCGGCGGAGAATAGACAAGGGTCAGCTCCTTCCCAGGATATGGTGGACGCACAAACCATTGTATAATCCGGCTCAGCGTTTTTTGTCAAAGGGGGT
>DAOUEM010000327.1:0-8374 GCA_034430555.1 Anaerolineae bacterium
GGTGATCCTGCTCGACCAGGTCACCAAGGCGCTGGTCGTCGCCAACCTGGCCCTCTACGAAGAATGGATGCCCATCGAGGCCCTGCGCCCCTATTTCACCATTCACCACATCCGTAATACCGGTGCGGCCTTCGGCATCTTCCCGGAGGGCGGCACCTTTTTTATGGTGGTGGCCTTCATCGTCGTCGGCGTGATCATCTACTTTTACCGCCAGATGCCGGACAGCGCGCCGGCGGTGCGGGTGGCGCTCGGCCTGCAGTTGGGCGGGGCGCTGGGCAACCTGGTCGACCGGCTGCGCCAGGGCTACGTGGTGGACTTCCTCGATGCCAAAATCTGGCCGGTCTCCAACATCTCCGATATCAGCATCGTGTCCGGCGTCTGCGCCCTGCTGCTGCTGATGTGGTGGGAAGACCGCCGCGCCCGGCAGGCCGAAGCGCAGGAGCCGCCGGACCACGCCACGCCGGACCGCAAGACGGTGGAAGAAGAGCCAGGCTCGGTAGGCCCCGGCCCATAGGCCGACAGGCCGCCGATCTCCGCACGACCACCAACGGGGACGCCTCCGCGTGATCAGGCCGGCGTCCTTGTTTTGTATCCAAGTTCCCCAGCCCCGCCCGCGATCCCAACCCAATCTTAAGGTTCGCCGCCGTCGATGTTGTTGACAGAACAAACGTTCCGATCTATCATGGAGTTAAGAAAAAGAACAAAGGTTCTCCCTTCCCAGGAGAAGAGGAGCGTCGTGGATGGCGACTACTACTTTCCAACCCAACACCGATCTGTTTGCCGGGATTACCCGGCTGCGGCAGCGGCTGCGCGGGCGCGGCCTGTATTTCGGCCTGATCCTGCTGGCGGCGCTGGTCGCGTTTGAGCTGTTTAACTTCTCGACCACCGAATACGCCCTGGTGACGTTATTCGGGGAGCGGGAGGCGCTCGGCGTGGCGACGTGGGCCACCGTGCTGGCGATCGCCTTCTGCGGCATCGACTTCGCCGGGCTGTCGCGCCTGTTCACGCCGGAAACCGGGCGCAAAGAGCCGAAGGAAATCTGGCTGCTGACGGGGGCCTGGTTCCTGGGCGCCGGCATGAACGCCCTGATGACCTGGTGGGCGGTGGGCAGCGCCCTGTCCGCCAACCCGGCGCTGGGCAACGAGCTGGTCAGCCGGGCGGACATGCTGCACTACGGCCCGATCTTCATCGCCGCCCTGGTGTGGCTGACGCGCATCCTGATCATCGGCACCTTCGCCTTCGCCGGGGACCACATCTTCTCCACGGCGGAGGGCCAGGCCGGGGCCGTGGTCGAAGGACGGGCGCGTCCGATCGGCCGCCGGGGCCGCAGCCGGTTCGACCTGGGGCGCGGGAACCGCCGGAGCGCAGGCCGCCCGGCAGCGCCGCGTGCGGTCCCCAAGCCGAGCACCGCCGGCGCCCTGCCGGGCCGCAGCCAGGCCGTCGAATCGTCGTCGTATTACGCCCATTCCGCCGACTCCGCCGAGGGCCGCCGCTGCTACGACTCGCAGCGCAGCCTGTTTGGCCGGGGCGCAGGTGATGGCCACAGCGGACGGCCCAGCGGCGGCGGTGCCGGTGCGTCACGCCGGACGAGCCTGGATCGCTTCTCCACACCGGCGCTTGCGTCGGCAGCGGCCTCCACGCCAACGGCGACCGCCGCGGCGACCGCAGCGGCGACCGGGCGCAGCAGTTACGGCCCACCCGATCCGCCTCCCGCCCGCCGCAGCGTGGACCTGGACCGATTCGCGTTTCCGGCGGTCGCGTCGTCGGTACGGGAAAGCCTGCCTGCCGGGCGCGCGATCAACACCCGGGCCAGCTCCACCCGCACCGTCAGCCGGCCCGACCGTCCCGCCGAGCCGCCCGGCATCTTCAGCGGCGCGCGGGGCAGACGCGGCAGTGAGGCTGCATCGTCCTCCGGCAAATCGAGTGCTCCGGAGCAGACTGGCCGGGAGCTGGAATACGTCGACCTGGACTGAAACGAACCCGTGAGTCGCCGTCAGGTTAAACGGAGTCAGCCAGGGCACCGGCAGCGGCGGCGGCGTCCCGGCCATCACCCAACCATAAACGCAGGCTTCAGGTCGGGAGCGGCTTTTTTACCCACATATCCCAAAGTATCACAACGTTAAAAAATTCCCACCCGGGTTATCCACAGGGTTAAATCCCACACAAATCTTTAACATTTGCCCCCTGTCAGGCGACACCCCCCATATATGGGCCTGAGTCCGCAATAACCGGCCCAACTACCCGTAAATAGGGGATTCCGAACATGTTTTCGGCTTTTCCCAGATTCCCACCATTATCCCACTTGTGGATAACTCCCTGGAATCCTGGGGATAAGTGTGGATGATTGTGGAAAAGTAAAAGGTTAGAATCGGCCCGCCCCCCATATCTACGGGGCGAAAAACCAACACCCCTACAACTGGCCTCGAACGTACGGGCGGAAAAATGGCGCGTTTTCCCTGTGGATAACCCCGATCTTATCCACAGGGCTGTGTGTGGATATGTGGAAACCCGGCAGGCACAACACGGCCCCAGCCATAGGGGCCGCCGGATAGTTATCCCCCAGTAGTAGGACCTGTCCGGCAGCGGAGCGGCACTCGTGCACATATCCACAGCCCCTACTGCTAAGACTATCTTATATATACTTATGGAGGGATAAGTACTGTGGAAAACTCAATTGCCGCTCCTATCAATATCGTGTACGATGAACCCCACTTAACTGGCCTAGACTCGACGGTGAAAAAAGCCGATGACATCCTCATCTTCGTCTTCAGAAGCACTTGAACAACGGTTAGCGATATTGAATCGTCTGGTAGAACTGAGCCTGATCCTGAATTCTACGCTGGCCCTAGACCCGCTCCTCCAGTTCATCATGGATGAAGCGAAAGACCTGGCCGGGGCCGAATCCTCTTCCATTTTGTTAAAGGATAAACATACCCAGGAACTCATCTTCGCCGCCGGCAGCAGTGACACCATCGAGAAGCTGATCGGGCAGCCCGTCCCGCTGGAAGGCAGCATCGCCGGGACTATCCTGCTGGAGAACCGCGCGGTCGCTATCGACGACGTCAGCCAGGACCCGCGCTGGTACAAGGCCATGGACGAGAAGATCGAATACCACACGCGTTCGATTCTCGGCGTGCCGATGCGCATCGCGGATGACGTGGTCGGCGTGCTGGAAGTGGTCAACAAGCTGGAAGGCACCTGGATGGCGGACGATCACAATACGCTCTCCATCCTGGCGGCGCAGGCGGCGGTCGCCATCCAGACGGCCCAGCTTTATCAGGCGCTGCAGAAGGCCTACGACGAGCTGGACGGCCTGGACAAGCTCAAGAACGACTTCATTGCCATCGCCAGCCACGAGCTGCGCACACCGCTGGGCGTGATCCTGGGGTATGCTTCCTTCCTGCGGGAGGAAGCCGAGGGCGAAGCCAGCACGCACGCCGACGCCGTGTTCCGCAGCGCGCTGCAGCTGCGCAGCATCATCGAGCAGATGACCAACCTGCGCTACCTCAAGCTGGGCGAATCGGAGCTGGTGCTGGAGGTCATGTCGCTGGTCGAACTGCTGGCCAACGCGGAGAACGATATCGAATCGCTGGTGAAGGCCAAGGAGCACCACCTGTCGATCGTCGCGCCCGACCCGACGCTGATGGTGAACATCGACGTGAACAAGATGACCGTGGCCATGGGCAACATTCTCAACAACGCGGTGAAGTTCACGCCGCCCAGCGGTCAGATCACGGTGGGCACGGTGATCAAATCCTCCGAGGTGTGGATCACGATCGCCGATAACGGGCTGGGCATCGCCGAGGAAAATCTGGAGAAGGTCTTCGACGAGTTTTACCAGGTCGAGGACCACATGACGCGGCGGCACGGCGGCATGGGCCTGGGCTTGAGCATCGCCAAGGCGCTGATCGAGGCGCACGACGGGCGTCTCTGGGTGGAAAGCCCTGGCGAGAACCAGGGCAGCACCTTTTACATCAGCCTGCCGTTGGCGGGATGAGCCTGCCGCTGGCGGGGGAATGACGGGTATCCACCGCTTGACTCGAAATAAGCGAAGGGCACGGGCAGACGGCTGCGGTCGCCCCGTGCCCGTTTGCGCGGTGGAAGAGAGGCGCGGCTAAAACTCCGGGTAGCGGGGCAGGTCGGCCAGGCTCTCCCCGGCGATGGCTTTGCGGATCAAGGACGTGACGCGGTAGGCCTGCTGGCTGATGAGGGCGCGCCCCAGGTCGGCTTCGGCCATTGACGGCGCGCCGCCAAAATAGCCGGACCACTCCTCCATCTCGGCCACATTATCCAGCGGGATGCCCTCCATCCCGGCGTAACCCGTGCCCACCAGGCCGGGGTCCAGCGCCAGCATGATGGCCGTATCGCCAGTGCCGCCGTGACCGGGGGTGTCGATGGCGGCCTGCTCGATGGGCGAGATACGGCGCTTGGTGAGCGTGGTCAGGTCCGGCGCGGCGTTGGCGGCGGCGCCGGCGTACAGGTAAGAGAAGGTGTCCGCCGCGATCAGAGCCGGGTACTGGCGGCAGAGACGGTCCAGGGCCTTTTGCACGGCCCGACAGTGGTAACGACCGGCGTGATGGCCGATGGTAAACAGGTAACGAAAGCCGTTGCGCACCACGCCTTCCACGATATCGCTGATGATGTGGGCCAGCGTTTCCGGCTTGATGCTGAGGCTGCTGCTCTGGGTGAAGCGGTTGCCGCGTTGCATTTCGGCGGGGTCGGCGCCGTAGGCCAGCAGCGGCAAACACACGACGTTCAGGTCGCGGTCGGTCATGGTGAGGAGCTCGGCCGTCTCCTGGGTGATGGCGCGCACGGCATAACTGGTGGTGCCATGCGGCAGGTGCGGGCCAAACTGCTGGGTGTGCCCCAACGGCAGCAGGACGGCCGTGTGCAGCCGGTCCAGCCGCGCCAGCGCCGGGTTGGTGAGTTTCTCCCACTCATAAATACGATCCATGACCTGTGTGTCCTTCCGTTCCATCCATCGTCGCCGCTGGTAACCATAACATAGGCATCGGCGGGCGGCAACGGCCGGCCGGGGGGCGGATCAGGCGCGGGGCAGCCAGACGGTCATCGGGCCGGCGGCGCGGTTATCCCACAGGCAGTAGGGTACCGCCTTGAGGGCGGCCGGTGCGGACCTGGTCTGGTCCAGCGGCGTGTACAGGCTGTCGGCGGTGGTCTGTACGCCCTCCCCTTCGATGACCACCGTCCCGCCCAGCAAGTCGGCGTCGAAGCGGGCGGTCAGCGGGGTCTCGTCCGGCAGGCGGATGGCGCGCACCGGCGCGGTATGATCGACCTGCTCCAGGCAGTACACCAGCGGCCCGCGCTGCAGGGCGACTTGACCCGCGTCCGCCGCCACCTGGGGATGGGCGACGATCCGCCGGACCGGCATCGACAGGTGCAGGTCGACGCGGTCGCCGGCCTGCCAGCGTCGGTTCAGGCGGAGATACCCCCTGTCCACAAGGTTATCCACCGGTTGTCCATTGATGGCCAGCACATAATCGGCGCACCAGCCGGGCAGTCGCAGCATCAGGTCGCCGCTGACGGGCGATTCTGGCGCGAGGGTGAGGCTGAGATCGCCGTCCCAGGGGTAGGCGGTCTGCACGGTGAGTCTGACGGGCGTGCCGGCCAGGGTGGTTTGCGCCGTGCCGCCCAGGTAGAGGTGCACGTAGAGGGCATCGCCGGCGGTGGCATAGGCGTACTGCCCCAGCGAGGCCAGCAGCCGGATCACGTTGGGCGGGCAGCAGGCGCAGGTGAAGAAGTCCTGGCGGTGGTGGGTGCCATCCGAAGCCAGCGGGTTGACGTAAAAGAAGGTCGTGCCGGACAGGCTCACCCCGGCCAGCACGTTGTTGTAGAGCGCCCGCTCTAAAACGTCGGCGTAACGGCCGTCGGCCTCTACCTGCAACATCCGGTGGGCGAAAAAGACCAGGGCGATGGCGGCGCAGGTCTCGGCGTAGGCGGAAGCATTGGGCAGTTCGTAGTCCGCGCCGAAGCGCTCCTGCGCGTGGTGCGCGCCCACCCCGCCCGTGATATACAGCTTGCGGGCGGTGACGCTGTCCCATAGGCGGCGGCAGGCGGCCCATAGATCGCGGTCGCCGGTGGCGGCGGCCAGGTCGGCCATGCCGCTGTAGAGGTACAGGGCCCGCACCGCGTGACCGACGGCTTCATCTTGCTCGCGGACGGGCCGGTGGGACTGGGTGTGGGTGTGGCTGCCGGCCCAGTAGGCGGCCGGATCGTCGCCGCGCGCGGTGGCTTCCGCGTCGAAGTAGTGCGGCGGTTGCCGTCCCCGCTCATCCACGAAAAAGCGGGCCAGGTCCAGGTAGCGGGCCTCCCCGGTGGCGCGGTGCAGCTTGACCAGCGCCAGCTCGATCTCCTGGTGACCGGGATAGCCGCGCTTCTGACCCGGTTCCGGTCCGAAGGTGTGATCGATCAGGTCGGCATAACGGGTCAGGGTTTCGAGTAAATCACGCTGGCCGGTGGCCTCATAGTGAGCGACGGCAGCCTCCATCAGGTGCCCGGCGCAGTACAGCTCGTGCGCGTCGCGCAGGTTGGTCCAGCGCTTGTCCGGCTCGACGGTGGTGAAGTAGCTGTTCAGGTAGCCGTCTGGCTGCTGGGCGCCGACGAGCAGGTCCACCACCCGGTCGAGGGTCGCTTGCAGGTCCGGATCGGGGTGGGTGTGCAGCGTATAACTGGCGGCTTCGATCCACTTGGCGACGTCGGAATCCCAGAAGCGGTGCGGCGTGAAGCTATCGCCCGGCTGCCAGTTCAGCTTGAGGGCGTCGAGGCGGCCGGTGACTGCCGCCTGCCGGTAGACGTGTTTGATCGAGACGTCGCGGTTGGTCGCCAGGCGCGGCCCCCAGAATGGGCCGTCAATGGTGACGCGAGGAAACGGGATCGGGGTCAGGCGGGGAGTGGGCTGGCCGGTCATGGGCGCACCTCCGGTTGCGTGGGGCTGTGAATCCATATAAAAAAGATATTGGTTCCATTCTACCTCACATCGCCGCGATGCATCGCGCGCGATCCTTGGGGCGGCTACTTCCCCGCTTTCACCTCTGCCAGGCCGCCCGCCGCTATCAGTGACGAACTACACGAATCCAGTTGCCGTGGAGGTTGAAGATGTTTCAACGTCGGATATGGTTGGTGGGGCTGCTGCTGTTATGCCTGCCGTGGTCGGTCCTCAGCGCGCAGGGAGGCTATCCGGTCATCGCGGGAGACAACCTGGGCCAATTGACCGAGATCGCCCGGCTGGGGCGTGGCACACTCTATGGGATCGCCCTGTCGCCCGATGACCATACCCTGGCGGTGGCCAGTTCGCTGGGCGTCTGGCTGGTCGATCTCGATGCGGGGGAGCCATCGCCGATTTTGATTGAGGGGCATACCGGTGACGTGTACGCGGTGGCCTTCAACCCGGAGGGCAATCTGCTGGCCTCCGGCGGCGCGGATGGCACGGTGCGCGTCTGGCACGCGGGGGATCAGCACCAGGTCCGGCTGTTTGAGGGGCATGAGAGCGCGGTGCGGGCCATTGCCTTCAGTCCCACCGAGTCAAAGCTGGCTTCCGGCGATGAGAGCGGGGCGATTCACATCTGGGAGGTGGGGGGCGCGCTGGAATGGCCGTTCATCGGCAGCCATGAGGGCGCGGTGAACAGCCTGGATTTCAACGACGATGGGACGGTGCTGCTCTCTGGGGGCGATGATGAGTATTTGCGCTTCTGGTCCATGGAGATGATGTCTCGACTGGGCGAGGTGGATGTCGACGCCGACGTGGAGAGTGCCGCCTTTGGCCCGGCGGGATTCAGCTACGTCCTGGGCACGGATCAAGATTTGGTGGTCATCGCGCACCCGGATCGCGAAGTCTTCTTTGAGTTGGAAGAACACGAAGACTCGGTGACCAGCGTGGCTTACAGCCCGGATGGCGCGCTGGTGGCCTCCGCCGGGCGGGATGGCCGTTTGCTGCTGCGGGACGCGGAGAGGGGCGTGCTGGTCCGTCCGCTGCTGGCCGACGATTTTATGGAGCAGGTGCTGTTCGATTCGACCGGCTCGCGCCTGGTTGGCCTGGGGGCCGATCATACGGTGTACGTTTGGGACGTGACCGAAAACGCGCCGACGGACGTGCTACCCTTCAGCAGCGGCCGCATGTTGGGCATTGCCTTCAGCCAGGATGGGCGGCTGCTGGCCGGCGGGTCGGTGGGCGATGATTCGGTCCGCGTGTGGGAGACGACCAACTTCACCGAGATCGCCCGGCTGCTCGACCACCAGGGGCCTGTCCGGGCCATCGCCATCAGCCCGGACAGCCGCTGGCTGGCCTCCGGCAGCGCGATTGACCCCGACATCCGTCTGTGGAACCTGAAAACGTTTGAGCTGACCGAGGCGCTCAGTG
>DAOUEM010000328.1:0-7817 GCA_034430555.1 Anaerolineae bacterium
CCGGTGCTCTCGATGAGCGCCTGCAGCGTATTGGCCCACTTTTGCCCGATGAGCAAGTTGTCCAGCAGGCCACCGCGGGCGATATTCGCTTCTGTATTGCTCAGGTTTTGCGCCCCGTAGACCACCAGCAGCTCGTAGGCGGTGAGCACGACGGCCAGCAGGGCCAGCGCCGCCGGCAGGAGGGCGCGTCGCCATCCCTTCCACAGCAGCCACAAGAAGCTCACCATGGGCGTCACCAACACTGGCGCCAGCGGGTACTTAAACGTGACGGCGACCAGCCCGGCGCCGGTCGAGGCCAGGGCCAGCCAGGCGTTTTGCCGGCGCAGGGCGATCAGACCCAGCACGACGCACAGCGCGACGAATGTCTGGCTGGCCGCTGCCGGGAGCGCCGCTGTAGCGACTAGGCTGACGTGCTCGGAGACGGCCCAGACTCCGCCCGCCAGTCCGGCGGCTATCGTCCCCCCTAATCGGCGCGCCAGCCACATCAACAGGCTGAGCGTGAGCAGGTCCATACTCAGCGATGCGAACCGCAAAGCGCGGATGTACAACCCCATCTCAAGGTGGATGTCGAGTTGATGTACGCGATCGGTGCCTTCCATCACCAGCCCGCTGAAGATCAAGTATCCGGGAGGATACCCTTCCAGCCACTCATTTCGCCAGCCGGCATCCATCGCGCCGCGCCACTGGTTGGCCAGGGCATACATATTCGGCTCGTCGCCATTTTCGACGTACGGCAGGCCGTAACCGTAGATCGCGATGCGGATGGCAAAAGCCAGCAGCAAGATTCCCACCATGACCCAGAAGTTGCCGGCAGCGTGTCTGGCCGGACGTGACTGGGCGGATCGCCTGATCGGGGAGTTTCCTGGGTTACGCATGTTGTTCCTCCGGCGTGAGCGCGGTATCCGGTCTGACCTGGCGCGGTTCTGGCAGGCGCAGCGCCAGCAGCAGGGCCAGCACGCCCAATACCGCCGCCACAGCGAACAGCGCCTCATAAGACCACTGTTCCACGATCAGGCCGCCGGCCAGCGGGGCCAGCAGCGCCACGATGCTGAAGGTATTGGCGAGGCCGCCGTAAATGGGCCGGTAGCCGTCCGGCGCGTATTCGACCACCCAGTTGAGAAAGCCCGGCACAAACGACACGTTGAGCACACCCACGCTGATCCACATCAGGTGCAGGCCCAGCACGCCGATGCTGTTGGTGCTAAGCAGCAGCAGCGGCCCCAGCACCGCCGCCCCCGTCGCTATGAGAATGACGTAGCGCGATCCCAGCCGCTGCGTGATCCGCCCGTAGACCAGCGAGGCCAGGGTAGCGGTCAGGGTCGTCAGCGCGATCTGGTCGCTGATGGCGACGCCGCTCTCCTGCCCCAGCACCTGTGTGGCAAAGACGATGTACTGCGGGAAGGCGAGCATACTCAGATCGTAGACGAAGCGCAGGCCCAGGTAAAACCGGAAGTTGGGGTCCTCGCGCACCACGCGCGCCAGGAAGGGCAGGAGCTGTTTCAGGGTGGGCGAATTTTTCGGCGGCGGCGAAGGGCCTTCCTTGACGCGGCTGTACGAGAACAGGGCGAGCATCAGGACCACGCTGGAGATCGCCAGGATCAGGGCGTAGTTGTTGGGGAAAGCCGGCCCGGCCGGGCTGAGGATGGCCCGCACCAGCGGCGCGACCAACAGCGCCACGATCACGCCGACCACGGCCTGCGCCAGCCCGAACAGCCAGCTGCGGTGATTGTTGCTCAGGCTGCTGCCGATCACGTCCATCCAGGCCACCGAGGACAGGCCATCGCCGAAGGCCAGCACCGCGTAGCCGCTCAGCAGCAGCACGATCAGCAGTTCCGGCTGCTCCGGCCCGGCGGCGATCATCAGCAGGGCCACCGGCAGGAACCACGTCCGTGCCGGGATGCCGGGGATGGTGGCGTAGTGTTTTTTGCGGCGGGCCCGGTTGACAATCTGTCCGAAGACGAGCTGCGGCATCATCCAGCTGATGCGCCACACCGAGCCGGCCAGCCCGACCACTACCGCCCCCGCGCCGAGCCTGGCGACAAAATCCGAGGGCAGACTCGTGGGATTCAAAAACCCGAACGCGATGCCAAACAGCACGTAATCGCCCAGCAGGGCCAGGAAGTTGCGCCGCTGCACGCGCGGATCGGTGAGGTCGGCGGCGGCGTTGTCAGGCTGCGGCAGGGCAGCCCGGGCCTCAGGTTCCAAGGGGTACCTTCTCGCTGTTTAGAACAGGCTCAATTGCTGCGGCACCGGCGGCTCCTCGTCTTCCGGCGGAATCTCGCCGGCGCCCGATTCCTGGATCAGGTCCAGCACCCGCCGCATATCCGTTTCCATTTCCGGGCGGAGGCGGGGATTGCGCAGGATGGCCGCCGGGTGGTACATCGGGTAGTAGATGCGCCCGCCCGATCGTTTGGGCCGGCCATGAATCTTGCTGATGCGCCCGTCAGGGAAGTACTTGGCCATGCTGAAGCGCCCCAGGGTGATGATGATCCTGGGGTTGATGGCCGCGATCTGGCGGTTGAGGTAGTCCTCGCAGGCTTGCAACTCGTCCGGGTTGGGGTCGCGGTTGCTGGGCGGGCGGCACTTGACGACGTTGGTGATGAACACGTCCTGCCGGCTCAGGCCCACGTCGCTGAGCAGCTGGCCCAGGTATTTGCCGCTCGCGCCCACGAACGGCTCGCCCTGCTGGTCCTCGTGGAAGCCGGGCGCTTCTCCAATGAACATGATCGTGGCGTTGGCCGGGCCGGAGCCGGGCACGGTGCGCGTCCGGCCGCGATGTAGGGGGCATTTCGTGCAGACGGCGATTTCGCCGGCGATGACGCTCAACTCGTCCTGGCGAGCTTCCGGGGAGTCGGTCATGGGTCACATCCTCGTTGCGGGTCAGTCGCACCCAAAAAGACATTTACCAGAGATGATAATCAGTTTCAGGCATTTGTTCCAGGGAATGTATCCTCGCTCAAGCGGTCGACGAAGGTCAGGCGCGTCTGCAGGTCGGCCCAGCGGGCCTCGAAGCGCGCCCGGAACAGCGCGTCCACCGGCGCGACCCGCATGTCGTGGGCGTCTTCGCCGTTGTCCCGGTAGTAGCGGCGCTTGATGCCGTAAAAGCCGAACTCGTGCTTGCGGTACAGGGCGATGGCCGCCGTATTGCTGACGCGCACCTCCAGCGAGATCACCAGTGCCTGTCTGCTCATCGCCAGCCGGACCATACCGGCCAGCACCAGATCGCCCAGGTGATGGCCCCGGTAGGACGGATGCACCGCGATCGTGCTGATGTGCGCCCGCCGCTGGCTGAACCAGAACCCACCATAGGCCACCACCAGCGAACCCGCGCCGGGCAGCGTATGGCGGCCTGTCAGCCGGTCCAGCAGGCCGAAGACGCCGGGCCGGGCCGGCGGCAGCGGCGCGACCCGGTTCCCGGCCCAGCCCCCGCCCAGCGCCAGCGTGATCATGGTGCTGGACGGGTTGCGGCCGACCTCGTAGCGGTAAGCGTTGGCCGACCAGGGCAGCGGAAACGAGAGGCGGTCAATGGCGGTCACCTGGTCGATGTCGTCGTGGTGCATCCGGCGCAAAACATAGACCGGCGGCTGGTTCACGGATGGGGCGCTCCAGGCTGGTGCAAGTAGATCGGCACCAGGGTATGGGGGTCGTCGCCCGCCTCGGTGGTGAAGCGCGCCCAGGCCCGGTCGGCCAGGAAACCGGCGCGGCGCAAACGTTCCGCCGCCGGGGCCAGCGTGATCTCCTTGCCGGCGGTGGCGGCTGCGGTGATCTGCGCCCGGCCCTCGGCGTCGATCTCGCCGCTGATCAGGGTGGGGGTATCCGGCGGAATGCCGTCTACCAGCCTTTCCCAGTCCATGATGGCCGGGTCGGCGGCCGCCCGCCAGCTCCCCCCGCCCCATTGGAAGGGCTGCGCGCAGATGCGTCCCCGCCCGGCCTGCAGGACCGCCACCAGTTCGCCGGGGAAGGACGGCTGGCTCTCCACCAGGATATCCAGCGTCGGCACGCCGACCAGGGCCACGTCGAGCGCCGTCGCCAGGCCCTTGGCCAGCCCCAGCCCGATGCGCAGCCCGGTGAACGAGCCTGGTCCCAGCGCGACGGCCACGACTTTGAGATCGCCCACCTCGACCCTGGCCCGCGTCAGCATGGCGTCGATGGCCGGCGCCAGTTCGACGGTGTGATGGTTGGCTGTTTCCCAGGAGGCTTCGGCGATCAGGTGGTCGCCATCGTGCAGGGCGAGGCTGATCACGTGGGTGGCGGTATCAATGGCAAGCAGCATGGGGCGGTATCCTGTAACGTGAAGACTTGCGCATGCATTAAAGTAACACAATTCGGGCCTTTTTGGCAGTCGTGGCGCGTCATGAGGGCCGGTCAAAGTAGAGCGATCGCCGTCGTCAAATCCCCCTGCCTGGACTCATGCGCCGAAGGTGCGCTTGCGGTACGCTTCCAGCAGCTCGAGGTAGCAGTCCCCCGCCGCCTCGAAGTACACCTGCCGCCGGTCGTTTTCCTGGAAGGTGAAGGTCACCCACAGCCGCGCCGCCGGCAGTATCTCTTCGACGCGCTCCGGCCATTCCAGCAGCAGCGGGTTTTCGTCCAGCAGCAGCTCGTCCAGCCCGAAGGAATAGGCATCCGCCACGCCGGACAGCCGGTAGCCGTCCACGTGGTAAAGGCGCAGCGCATCGGCCTGGCGCGTGTGCTCGTGCACCAGCGTGAAGGTCGGGCTGGTGACTGCCGGGATCGCGCCCCAGCCCAAACCCAGCCCGCGCGTGAAGACGGTCTTGCCCGCGCCCAGGCTGCCGGACAGGCAGATCACGTCGCCGGGCCGGATGACCTCGCCCAGCCGGTAGCCCAACCGGGCTGTCTGCTCCGCGCTGTGGCTGACGAATTCAAGCGTTCCAGGTTTTAAGATCGGCACGGTCGCGTCGTCCTGTGCTGCCGGGCCACCGGGATCGCGCGCGGCGTTCCCCCGCTGGCTTGATTCCGCATCGGGCCGAGCACGCGGCCAGCCGCGCCCCGCCAGACCGCCATTATACCGGTTTCCCGCGCCGCTTACAGGGGCCAGATCGCCCGCACGCCTCCCCACCGGGCGTTGGCCCGCCGTCAGGCCGACGCCGCCGGCCCGCCGGCCCCCGTATTTCGGTCGTTTTCGTTGCGATTCGGCCTGTCTTGCGCTAGTCTAACAGGCGTAATAGACGATTTATTAAAGGACAGGGGGACTTCATGGCCCGCAGGTCTAAGATTTGTGTCGTGATGATGATGCTGGCCTTCGCGGCTGTGGCATGTAATCTCTCCGGCGATACCGGCGAACCCGCCGCGGCGCCGACGATCGACGTGCCGGCTGTCGATATCCGCGTGCCGGTAAACGGCATGTCCTACGCCCAAGGCACCAACGTGATCATCCAGGCCGTCGGCACCGACGCCGGGGCGGGCGTCAGCCGCATCGACCTCCAGGTGGACGATCTGCCGATCGGGTCCAGCGCCGCGCCCAATGCCGCCGGGCAGAGCGCCTTCATCGCCAACTTTGAGTGGCAGGCCGTTGGCCAGGGCCTGCATTCGGTCACGGCGATCGCCTTCCGCCAGGACGGTACGGCCAGCACCCCGGCCATCATCAACGTCAACGTGACCCAGGCCCGCGCCACCCTACCGCCGCCGCCCACCGATCCGCCGACCCAGGCGAGCGTCCAGGAGCCGCCCACCGATCCGCCGCCGCCCACCGCCGTGCCCCCCTCCGCCACGCCCAGCGGCCCGCGCGGCGTGACCAACACCGGCATCAACGTGCGCAGCGGGCCGGGTACGGTTTACCCGACCATCGGCAGCTTGCTCAGCGGCACGGAGTTGGAACTGCGTGGCAAGAACTCGGACGGCACCTGGTGGCAGGTTCCCTATGGCTTCAGCCTGGGCTGGGTGTTTGCCCTGTACGTGGATGAAACCGGCGATCTCGGCTCGGTGCCGGTCGTGGCCGCGCCGCCGCTCCCGCCGACCGCCACGCCTATCCCGCCGACGGCTGTCCCGCCGCCGCCGGCCACGCCGGTCCCAGCCGGGCCTTCGATCTCGTTTACCTCGACGGTGGATGAGAGCCACTCCTACGCGCCCGGTACCTGCTTCAGCTTCTTCTGGACGGTGACCGGCGTCAGTGGCGTGTACTTCAACGGGGAAGGCGTGCCCGGCGAAGGCTCACGCGAGGTCTGCCCCGGTTCGACGACCACCTACCACCTGTTCGTCGAAAAGACGGACGGCACGACCGAAGACCGCGCCATCACGGCCACCATCAACTGACCGTCCGCCTTCACCCCATCGTCACCCCCACGGACCCTCCTGGCTGCCAACGCCGGAGGGTCCGTTTTTTTTGTTTCGGGCCAGGTTGGTCAGCGCCCGTCAGCCCGGTATCCCCGGTGCGGTTTTCCTGGTAAGATAAGCGGCGTCTGTTATGGACAAAGTCGCTGGTAATGGATTGTTATTTGAGGTGGATGGGCGCGCACCGTCCGTAAAAGGAGAACCGGTGATGGCCGCACAGATTCTCGTCTTGGAAGATGATCCCGATCAGCGGACTATGTTGTGCGATGTGCTGACGGCTGATGGGCATGAGTGTTTGACGGCCGGCACCGTGGACCAGGCCGAGGAACTGCTGAACACGCGCCCGGTCGACCTGGCGATCCTGGATATGAACCTGCCGGGGCGGCCCGGCACCGAGGCCCTGTCCTACATCCGCAGCCAGCCGGAGCTGGCCGACACGCCCGTCATCGTGGTCACGGCCAACCCCCAGTTTCATCGCCAGGCCGAAGCGCTTGGCACCGACCTGTTCCTGGTGAAGCCGCTGAACCTGATGGAATTGCAGGTGCTGGTGCGGCGCTGCCTGCGCATCTAACGGCGCTCCCGACAAATTCCTGACACATGACGCTTGCTCCGCCGGGCCGGGGGAGGCTACAATGCCATTAACAGCGTCTTTCGCTAGAGGAGAAGACCTGATGCAACGGGTGTTGTTGTTTTCACTTTTGGTTGTGCTGATTGTTGGCGCCTGCACCCCGGTGGACAGCGGTAACGTGCCCGTCCAGGGCGGCGACAGCGCGGTGAATACGCTGGGTACGGCGCTGGATTGGGACCGGTCGCCGGACACCGCGATCGTGCGGCTGGATACCACCGGCAGCAGCGGCCTGCCCTACAACGACTTGAATCTGATCGCCTTCTGCACGCTGTTCGGCGACGGCCATATTGTGTGGGTCGATCCCTTCGCTGAGCCAGAACAGGTCCTGGAAGACCGCCTGGACGACGAGACCTTCCGCGCCTTCCTGGAATACGTGATCGGCACCGGCTTTTACAGTTGGGACGAGGAAGCCGGTATTTACATCCCCTCCACCGAAGAGCCGGAGGAAGGGCCAATCGTCGAGCGTATCACGGTCACCCTCTACGGCGAGACCCGTATCCTGAACGCCTTTTCCAACTGGCCGCCGGACGCCTTCGCCAACATCCTGGAGCGCTGCCAGCAGCTCAGCACCTCGCCGGTGATCTACCTGCCGCCAGGGGCCTGGGTGAGCGCCGTCCCGGTGGAGCGCCGCAGCGATATCCCTAGTATGCCCTGGGATGTCTTCGCGGAGAGCTTCCCTGGCGTCGACCTGGCCGAGATGACGCTCGACAACCCCACCTGGGCGACCGGCGACCTGGCCCGCGTCGTCTGGGAGGTGGCCCGCACCGGGCGGATGCAGATCATCGACGGCGACCAGACCTACCGCTTCGTGGCACAGGTGCCGGGCATACAGTCCTACGCGCCGCCCGCACCCGCTGCCGACGAGGCCGGCGAGGGGGCTTAGCCCGTGAGGCCCCGCCGG
>DAOUEM010000329.1:0-2487 GCA_034430555.1 Anaerolineae bacterium
CACTGCATGAATGACGTGGCGCGCCGGTAAATTTGCCCCTTTAGTGATCACGGCATCACCGACATCGCACCAGCCGATCTCCAGGCATTCCTGCTGGATGCTGGCACCACCTTTCCGGTAGATGGCGCCGGCGACACCGCCGCCCAGGATAAGCTGGCTGTTCGCGGGATTCACGATGGCATCGACGGCCAGGTTGGTAATATCTCCCTGCATGAGCTTTATCTGTATGCCGTTGATCTCAGCTTCCATACATGCGCCCTCGGATGGTCTACCGCAATTACCCAATTACACCATTGCTAAGGGATGTCGTCAACTTGCACCGTGTGGAGCAGGCTGGGCAGGGCTACCAGCAGGGCAAATACGTAAGCCAGGTCGGGCACAAATACGCTGTTGTCCACCAGTCCATGCGCCAGCAGGGCGGCCATACTGCCCATCATGCCAATGCTCACCGCTCTCAGCATGTTATCGCTGGCGGTCCGGTAAACCTGCCAGGCGCTGCGCCAGAACGCAATCTGCAGCCAGCCAATAGCGATGACTCCCCCGATGCCGAGCCGGGTCCAGAAGTCCAGCAAGATGTTGTGTGGGTGGGAGAGATTCGGCTCTTGCCAGGCATCGGGCAGGATGTAGCGCCCCCGGTAGGCGTAAAGGAATTGGTCCAGGCCCAGGCCGCGTACCGGGTTATCGGCGATCATATGCAGCGCGCTTTGCCACAACCGCAGCCGGAAGAATGATGTGCCGCTGGAAAAATCCAGCAAGCGGGAGAAGCGTGGATGTTGTGACAGTGGGATGGCAGCGATGATTCCAGCTACCGTCGAGGCTGCGATGATCAAAATGCCGCGCCGCCAGTGCCACAGCAGAAGGACGCTGCCGATCCCGACCGGGATGCCTAGTAAAATCGCGCCAACGCTCTGGCTGAGGGCTACCGCTGCCAGCAAGACCAGAATGAGTATGCCAAAAGCAATGCGAACAAGATTTCGTGTAGTCAATAACCAAAAAGCAACCAAAAAAGGCAGCACCCGATCCAAAAACAGACCCAAATTATTAGGCGAGCCATATACCCCCGCCAGACGCGAGACGCCACCTTCCGCCGTAATTGCACCCTCCCCGACCATATACATCCCCAAACCCAAAACGGCAATGACCACGCCCGCCAGCACAAACACACCAACCAACCGCCCCACTGCTGCCCTACCGGATACCGTCGTCCTCAGCATCACGTAAAAAAGCGACGGCTCAAATATCATTATGCGCCACTCCCGCAGCGCCTCAGCCCGATAAACCGACCAAGCAACCGCCAGCGTGCCAAACACAAAGAACAGAAACATCCCCCAGTCAAGCGCATTCAAACGTTTTACAAACCCTGACCAGGGTAGGGCAATTGACAGACTTTGCCGACGACTCGAAAGCCACCGCACAAACATATGCACAGACCAGGCCAAAGCCGTCAGCAACACACAGACTTCAGCCATTGGCAACGCATACCGGAACAACTCAACCGGAAACAAAAAAAACGGTGCCCAGAATATGGTAAGAAGCAAACCAAGTTCTAAACGCTGATAGATCAACCACCACAGCAGTCCAGCACTGATAATGGTAAGCACAAACGAAGGCGAGAAATACAGCACTCCCGCGGTCACCAGTCCCATCAATAACCCCGGCGGATCGCGCCTGACCAACGCCGGCATTTGTTCCTGCCAGGTCAACAGCATATTTAGCATCAACACCCACGAGGTAAGCCCGGCCATAATCACCTGACCGGTCTGACCCAGCCGCCGCCACAACAAACTGCACCACGCTCCAAACGTTCCCGGCGGATAGCGCGATACAACAACCAGCACCATACTCCCGCCAATGACCAACACCATCAAAGAGAAAAGAGCAACCGCATCGTAAGACGCAGTATCCGGGGGCACCCCGACTCTATATGCCGCCAAAGCCCACTGGTCCCAGCCGCGCTCTGCCCGCAAGTGCATGGTATGCTCCCCATAGGGCAGGCCCGCGGCTACCAAAATAGTATCAGTATGTGGTTCCAGGTCGTCAGCAGTGAGAATGATATAACTCTGCCCGTCCAGGTCAGTCGGGAGCGCTGGGGCTGGTCGACCATCAATCGTCAGGAAGAGGTAAGCACGATAGTCGGCCCGGCGCAGTTCTAACGCGACTGCAGTACCGACGAAAGTAAAGGTAGCCTCACTATCCGCCTGCTGACCGAAGTCCGCCCCCAACTCGCTGAATTCCCACTCACCGCTGTAAGATGCATTATCTGTCCGGGAATGGTACCGGCCTGGTGTTGCCCCCGATTCGGCGGCGATTGTTCCGCCAAATAAGTCAGGTACCCCTGGTTCGTTTTCCGAACCGTAGGGAATCACCGCGAATCCCCACACCGGATCGTCAGGCGCTGCTGCTGGCTGCCAGTGCTGCAAGATCAACCCACCGGTCCACGGCCATTCCCTCGCAGCGCGTTCGAAAGCCGCCTGGATGTACCCTATC
>DAOUEM010000330.1:0-1643 GCA_034430555.1 Anaerolineae bacterium
ATCGCCAGTACCGCCATCAATTTGAACCTGCCTGTTATAGAGACCATCACCTGACCTCGTCTCACTCATCGGTCTGCATGAACTGCATGAAGAGCGCCGCGTCGTCCTGCTCCTGCCACCCGTGATTCGGGTAAAACAAACGCCGGTAAACCTCCCGGTGACGCCGCGCATACAAAAACAGCCGGAAGCACCCTGACGCCTGCGCCTGCTCGGTGATTGCGGCCAGCAGCCGCCGTCCGATCCCCTGGCCGCGGTAGGCTTCGTCCACGAACAGGTGCGAGATGTAGCCTTCGGTGGCCGTCACGCTGTACAGCCAGTGCGCGCACACGAAGCCCGCCGCGCTGCCGTCTGCTGTGACGGCCATCAACGTGACCCGGTTTTCGCTTCCGCCGGCAAAATAGCGCTCGATCTGCGCCGCGAAACGCGCCTCCGATTCGGCGGCTGGTTCCGGCCAGGAAAACCAGTCCAACCCCCACATGATCCGGTTGACGGCAGCGGCGTCGGCGGCTTCGATTGGCCTGATGGTGATGTCTGCTTCACTCATGCGACCCTCGCTCCAGTTTGCCGGCCAGAAAACTGGCATCTATCGGTGGACGGGTACAGCGCTGCGCAGCCCGTCAGACTGGCGCGGGTTGCTCCGGCCATGCTCGGCTTCTTGTGGTGCCTGCCTTACCGGCTCAAATGTAACATACCAGCAGCGGGAACCGTTGCCGGCCTCTTGCAGGGCGCTGCGATCGGTGCCGCGGCCCAGCGCTTTGATGTCCGCCGTGGTCGCCAGGGCCGGGTCCATGATCCGGATGCCGGTCACGCGACTGTGCCCCAGGATTTGCTCGTCCGCCGTCTGGAAAACCAGGGACTGCCCTACGCCAAGCGGCCCGCCGCCCAGTTGTTTGATCGCGTCCACGGTCGTGCCATGCGGCTGCTGATCCCGGTGCCAGATGGTGTGCCATACCCGCCCGACGCGGTAGGTATCCAGGTCCTTCATTGGGGCGACCAACGCTCGTCCGAGCGCGCCTGCCCCGGCATCGCCTGCTGTGATGGTGATGGTTGTGGCGTTCATCGCGTTTCCTCCTGGAGCTTCAAAGCGGTTTCGGCGGCCAGCCAGAAGAGCTTCTCCCGCACGCTGGTGCGTTTATCCCAGTGCCGTGAATCCCAGGTCTCGCCGCTCACGTCGTCGCCGCTGTACAGCAGTTGGGCGAAAGTGACCTCTCGAAACTGCGCCACCGCAAAAAAGGCAGCCGCTTCCATCTCGACGGTCAGGCAGCCTTCCGCGCGCCGCCGGTTGATTTTGGCCTGGGTCTCGCGGTAAATGCCGTCAGTGGTCCACGTCTTGCCGAGCAGGTACGGCACGTTATCGGCGGTGAGGGTGGCTTCCAGGGCTTTGATGCCTTCCGTGCTGGGGACCACTTCTCGCCCCGGCGGCAGGTAATGGTAGGACGTGCCCTCGTCGCGCACCGCGGCCGTCGGGATGACGACGTGCCCCACCGCCACATCCGGCACGATGACGCCCGCGCCGCCGCAGGCGATGAACTTGCGGCTTCCCAGCGCGATCATCTCATCCAGGACGCTCGCGGCCAGCGGCGCGCCCACGCCGGGGTGAGCCACGGCCAGCCGCCGTCCATCCACCGCGATCTCATAGACGG
>DAOUEM010000331.1:0-3014 GCA_034430555.1 Anaerolineae bacterium
TACAATCAGAGCCAGTTCATCATTAGCACTCACATAAAAAGTGTGCTAAATCGCTTGACAATCCCCCTTGTGTTTGGTAAACTGCCCACAGGTTGATTAGCACTCTGGCATATCAAGTGCTAAAAATCTCTTTTTGGCACATATTAGCTGCGACCAAAAAACCTATCCATCATCTAATTCAGGAGGAGGGTGGCTGACAATGGCTCTTAAGCTACGACCGCTCAACGATCGTGTTGTCGTGAAACCAACCGAACAAGAAGAAACCTTCGCGGGTGGGCAACTGGTGCTGCCGGAAACAGCCAAAGAAAAGCCCCAGCGGGGTGAGGTCCTGGCGGTAGGCCCGGGCCGCTTCGACGAGGACGGCGAGAAGCGCCTGCCGCTGGACGTTAAGGTTGGCGACCAGGTGCTGTACGCCAAATACGGCGGTACCGAAATCAAGCTCGATGACCAGAAAGTGCTCATCCTGAAAGAAAGCGACATCCTGGCCGTTGTTGAAGATGCGTAAGTCAGCAGTCCCATCACATTGTCTTTTTTCTGGAGGAAATTAAACCATGCCCAAGCAACTCGTCTTCCGTGAGGATGCACGCCGCAGCCTGAAGAGCGGCGTTGACAAGCTGGCCGATGCCGTCGTGACCACGCTCGGCCCCAAGGGTCGTAACGTAGCCCTGGACAAGCGGTTTGGCGCGCCGACGGTCACTCACGATGGCGTCACTGTCGCCAAAGAGATCGAACTGGAAGACCCCTTCGAGAACATGGGGGCGCAGCTCCTCAAAGAAGCGGCCACCAAGACCAACGACATCGCTGGTGACGGTACCACCACCGCCACGCTGCTGGCCCAGACTATCGTCAACGAGGGCCTGAAGAACGTGGCCGCCGGCGCCAACCCCATGATGCTCAAGCGCGGTATCGAAGCGGCGACCGAAAAAGTGTCCGAGGCCATTCGCAAGATGGCGATCGATATCAGCACCAAAGACAAGATCGCCGCCGTGGCCGCCATTTCCGCCCAGAACCAGGAAATCGGCGACCTGCTGGCGGACGTGATGGACAAAGTCGGCAACGACGGCGTGATCACAGTCGAGGAAAGCCGCGGCCTCGAATTTGAGGTGGAATACGTCGAGGGTATGCAGTTCGACCGTGGGTACATCAGCGCCTATTTCGTCACGACGTCCGAAGCGATGGAAGCCGTCATCGAAGAGCCTTACATCCTGATCCACGACAAGAAGATCAGCGCCGCCCAGGACATCGTCCCGATCCTGGAGAAGCTGGTCCAGATCGGCAAGCGTGACCTGGTGATCATCGCCGAGGATATTGACGGCGAAGCGCTGGCCACCCTGGTGCTGAACAAGCTGCGCGGTATGTTGAGCGTGCTGGCCGTAAAAGCGCCTGGCTTCGGCGACCGCCGCAAGGCCATGTTACGCGACATCGCCATCCTGACCGGCGGCGAGGTCATCACCGAGGAAATGGGCCGCAAGCTGGAGAGCGTGCAGGTCAGTGACCTGGGCCGCGCCGGGAAAGTGGTCAGCACCAAGGATGATACGACTATCATCAACGGCGCCGGCGATGAAGCTGCCATCAAGGGCCGCGTGGAAGAGATCAAGGTCGAGATCGAAAACAGCACCAGCGACTACGACCGCGAGAAGCTGCAAGAACGTATGGCGAAACTGGCCGGCGGTGTGGCCGTCATCCGCGTGGGCGCCGCGACCGAGGTCGAGCTGAAGGAAAAGAAACACCGTGTGGAAGATGCGCTCAGCGCGACCCGCGCCGCCGTGGAAGAGGGCATCGTGCCCGGTGGTGGTGTCGCCCTGATTAACGCGGTTAAGGCCCTGGACAAGGTCAGACTGACCTACGACGACGAAAACACCGGCGTCTCCATCCTGCGCCGCGCGCTGGAAGAGCCGATGAAGAAGATCGCCGCCAATGCCGGCGAAGATGGCGCCGTCATCGTCCAGAACGTGCGCCGCGCCCAGAGCGAACAGAAGAACACCAACATCGGCTTCGAAGTGCTCAGCGGCAAATACGTTGACATGATCGAAGCCGGCATCCTGGACCCGGCCAAGGTGACCCGCGGCGCGCTGGAGAATGCGGCCAGCATCGCGGCGATGATCCTGACCACCGAGGCCCTGATCACCGATCTGCCCGAGAACAACCCGCCAGCACCGATGCCACCCGGCGGCATGGATTACTAGATCCCTCCCGGACAGCCAACAAAGGGACTGCCAGACGCAGTCCCTTTTTTTGTTTTCGGCAAGGCGGTTGCGTCTCCCCCCCCCAGGTGAGCAGATGATGGCAGCAGCCCTTCTTTCTGTTACACTCACAGCATGCGGGGAGTACGATCACAGTGAAACATACGCGCATTTTACTGGCCATGCCTGAAACATCCGCGCTGCAACAGCCGGTCGGTGACTTGCGCACGGTTAACGACCTCGAAATCCTGACGGCAGCCAGCCTTGATGAGACGCTGGCCCTCCACCGGCAGCACCAGCCGCAGGTGATCGTGGCGGACTACACCCTGCCCCCCACCAATGGGCTGGCAATCCTGGAAGCCTTGCAAGCAGCCGGCTGGCATATCCCCGTGATCGTGGCCACGGCCCAAGGATCGGAGCAACTAGCTGTCGAATGCCTGCGCGCCGGCGCGGCCGATTACCTGCGGCTGCCGGTCAACGCCGCGGAGTTGCAGGAAGCCATCCATCGGGCACTGGTCAAGAGCAGCAGCACCCCTCAGGCCGCTCTCCCGTCAGCCCTGGTCGATGGTCTGCTTGAGCCAATTCTGGTGGTGGACGACCAGGGCAGGCTTATGTACGCGAATGAAGCCGCCCGACGTCTCTTCAACATCACTGAAGATGTTCTATCCGGCAACCGGCGCCTGACGGACATCACCGATAACCAACAGGTCCTCGACTTGCTGACAGGCCGCACCCATGCAGAGACAGATGTCCGCCGAGAGATATCCCTGGACGATGGCCGACGGACTCTAAGCGCTCAACTGGTACCGATTGCCACCATAGGATGCGCCC
>DAOUEM010000332.1:0-1695 GCA_034430555.1 Anaerolineae bacterium
GGTCGAGCACGTCTTCGACCTGGTAATCAATCACTTCAACCTGGCGACCGGCAAAAACAACTCGCGGGATACCATCGAGGAAGCCCTGAACGTGGTCGGCCTCTATGGCGAAGACGTGCTGCGCAAGTATCCCCACCAGTTGAGCGGCGGCCAGCGCCAGCGCATCATGATGGCCCGCGCCTACCTGATCCAACCCAAGCTGATCGTGGCCGACGAGCCGGTCTCGATGGTCGACGCCTCGCTGCGCGCTGCCATCCTGGACGTGATGCTGCGCCTCAAGGGCGAGGCCAACATCTCCTTCCTGTACATCACGCACGACCTGAGCACGGCCTACCAGATCGGCGACCAGATTCACATTCTGTATCAAGGCTCGGTGGCGGAAAAAGGCTACACCACCAAGGTGATCGACAACCCGCACCATCCCTACGTGCAGCTACTGATCGACTCGGTCCCCGCCCCCGACCCGGACGACAAATGGCAGGGGGAAATTGAGCTGCCGGACGAGGAAGAGATGCGCGGCATGGTCACCACCGGCTGCCGCTTTTATCCGCGCTGCCCCAAGCATATGGACAAATGCCTGGAGAAACAGCCGCCGCTCTACCAGATCGACGCGATCGACCACCAGGCGTCCTGCTACCTCTACGAGGACAAACCAGTCGCGCCCGCCGAGGTTCAGGGCCGCTGACGCCGTCTCCCAGGCCGCGGCCCATCATGGGGCGGCACGCCAGCCTGGAGACCCGGCACCTTGACATCATCGTCGCCTGTTCCACCGTCGCTTACCCGGCTGACGGACCTGGCAGCAGGCGGCCTGTTTTTTAGCAGGCGGCCTGCTTTTTACCGGGCCGCAGGCGGCCTGCTTCACACAAGGAGTAAGCCATGCATCAAACCGCATTCGTGGGGACGGCCCACATTCATACCCCCGGCTTTATCAAACGCTTGAACGAGCGGACCGACGTCAGCGTCAAAGCGGTCTGGGATCATGACGCGGCCCGCGCTGCCAAAGACGCGGCAGCCGTGAATGCCCAGGTCGTCAGCGACCTGGCAGCCATCTGGGAGGACGAGGCCATCGAATCGGTCATCGTCTGCGCGGAGACCAACCGCCACCAGGACCTGGTGCTGGCCGCCGTTGACGCCGGCAAACACCTGTTTGTGGAAAAACCGCTGGGCCTGGGCGCCGCCGACGCTTACCCGATGGCCCGGGCCATCGACGCGGCGGGCGTGCGCTTCCAGACGGGCTACTTCATGCGCAGCCAGCCCATCAACCGCTTCCTGCGGGCCCAGATCGCGGCGGGCAGCTTCGGCCAGATCACGCGGATGCGGCACAGCAACTGCCACCACGGCTCGCTGGGCCGCTGGTTCGATGCCGGCTGGCTGTGGATGACCGACCTGGCCCAGGCCGGCGTTGGCGCCTTTGGCGACCTGGGCACTCACGCCCTGGACATCATGATGTGGCTCCTGGGCGATGTGGCCAGCGTGACGGCCAGCGTCGATACCGCCGTCGCCAACTACGGCGCCTGCGACGAGTTCGGCGAGGGACTGCTCAAGTTCCGCAGTGGCGTATTGGGCAGCCTGGCGGCGGGCTGGGTGGACGTGGCCGACCCGGTCAAGATCACCATCAGCGGCACAGAGGGGCACGCCTACGTCGCCGAAGGCCAGTTGTACTTCAAGAGCGAGCACGTCCCAGGCGCGGACGGC
>DAOUEM010000333.1:0-5653 GCA_034430555.1 Anaerolineae bacterium
TATACCAGGAACAGCGCATGGTAGTAACCGCAATAGTCAACTCAAGCGCTTCAAGGCATTTCTAAAATCTCTAAACCTAGAAGCCCAAAGTGTAGGCCTTGGTGAGGAGCGGCAAGTAAGAATTGTGGCTGAGACTCCAACGGCACAACGCGCAGAGGTAACCGACAAACTCAACAAACTGATTCGTGATAAACCTGATATCATCTTAGTTTATTTGCCGGATAGTGATCGTGCCTTGAGTGATGATGATCCCTTATCCCTATACAACACGGTCAAAAGCATCTGTATTGGAGAAGGCGTACCTAGCCAAGTAATCTACGAGAAAACCGTGGACAATACTTATGCGGATGACAATATCATGATGGGTATACTTGGCAAAACAGGTAATATCCCCTACGTTCTTGCCGAGCCTCTTGAATATGCAGATGTTGTGGTCGGCCTTGATGTATCACGAAGAATCCGGCCCAACGCTCCCGGCACTATAAATGATGCTGCCTTATCACGGGTTTATACAAATCAAGGAGCATTATTAGGGTATGCAGCAATGGGCATGTCCGTGCAAGGTGAGATTATCCCCCAAGCTGTATTGGAAAGAATACTACCTAAGGACGAATTCGAAGGAAAGAGGGTCATTGTCCATCGCGATGGACGATTTGTAGGTGACGAACTACAAAATATCATGGATTGGGGGCATCAAATCAGTGCGGAGTTTTTACCAATTGAGGTTATTAAGTCCGGCGTGGCGCGTTTTTACAAGAACAATGGCGACATTGAGCAAGTTGAGAGAGGAACCATATTTAAACTTGGTAGCAACTCGGCATACTTAGTTTCCTCACAACCAATTAAAGGCAGAGATGGTCACTTCTCAACTGCCAGGCCGTTGGCTATAGTTAACCACAGCCGATTGTCCATAGAACAAGCTATTCATTCTGTTATGTCGCTTACCCTGATCCACTATGGCTCAGTTCGCCCCACCCGGCTACCGGTCAGCACGCACGCCAGCGATAAAATTGCAGGTTTTTTAAGCCGAAATATCCGTCCCGGTTTAGTTAGGGGCGATGTTCCCTTCTGGCTTTAGCCCGACTCGCCCAAACGCCCCCGGCAGATTACACTATTCCCCACGCTGCCCCGTGCCCGCTGACTGCTGATCGCTATGTGCTGAAAGCTCACGCCCCATGCTGCCCGTGCGACTCACCCTGCGCAACTTCCTCGCCTACCGCGCCCCGGACCCGATCCGGTTCGAAGGGCTGCACCTGGCCTGCCTGAGCGGCCCCAACGGCGCGGGCAAATCCAGCCTGCTGGACGCCATCACCTGGGCGCTGTGGGGCCGGGCGCGCGGGCGCTCCGACCAGGACCTGATCACGCTGGGCGCGGACGAGATGGCGGTCGAGCTGGACTTCGAGCAGGAGGGCGACCTGTACCGGGTGGCCCGCCGCCGGGATCGCAAACGCCGCCAGGGGCAGCTCAGCCTGTTCATCTGGGACGAGGCGGTCAGCGGCGGCTTCAACGAGATCAGCGCGTCGTCCATGCGGGAGACGCAGGCGCGCATCGACGGGCTGCTGCGGCTGGATTACGACACCTTCGTGCACAGCGCCTTCTTGCAGCAGGGCAAAGCGGACGCCTTCACCGTCAAGACGCCGGCCCAGCGCAAAGCCATCCTGGCGGACATCCTGGGGCTGGAGTCGTGGCGCGTCTACGAGGACCGCGCCAAGAGCGAACTGCGCCAGATCGATACCGGGCTGACCAACATCGAGGGGCGCTTGCAGGAGATCGCGGAAGACCTGGCCCGCCGCCCGGTGCTGGAGCGCGACCTCAAAGAGGCGGAGATCGCCTACAACGCCGTGGAAAAACTGGTGGCCGAAGCCGACGCGCGCTACGAGGCCATCGCCGACGCGTCGACGCAGCTCCGCACCGCCTCCGACCGGCAGGCCGACCTGGATCGCCGGCTGCGCGAATACACCGGCGACGAAGCCGCCGTCCGGGCCGAGATCGAGCGGCAGGCAGGGCGCATCGCCGAGTACCAGGGCATCATCGACGAGCGCGATTCGATTGAGACGGGCTACGCCACATTGGAAGCGGCTCGACAGGCCGACCTCAACCTCAGCGATAAATTGATGGACCTGCAAGACGCCGAGTCGCGCCGCCATACCCTGGAAAGCCAGATCGCCGAGGCGCGGGCCGCCCTGGAAGCGCAGGCCGGCGATCACCGGGGCGCCATCGAGGAATTGGAGCGGCTCACCGCCGACGCGGCGGGCATCGGCGACGACCTGGAAACAGTCGAGGGCGACATCCGGGCGCTGGAAGTGCAGGAAGCCGAGCGCGACGCCCTGCGGGAGACGGTCAGCGGCCTCAATGAAGAAGCGGCTTCGCTGCGCGGCACCAACCAGGCCCTGCGCGCCGAGATGGCGGCCATCAAAGGGCGGCTGGATACGCTCAGCGCCGCCGATCCCGAATCGGCCCTGTGCCCGACCTGCCGGCAGCCACTCTCCCCCCAGCAGCGGGCCGACCTGATCGCCGAGTACCAGGAGGAGGGTACCACGCGCGGCGACCAGTTCCGGGCCAACAGCACCCGGCTGGACGAAATTCGCGAGGCCAGCGCCGGCTACGAGGGGCAGATCGCGGCACTGACGCCGGAACTACGTAGGCTCGACCCGCTGCGCGAGCGGCTGGGCACGTTACGCGCCCGCCAGGAGGCGGCTCGCGAGGCCGACACCCGGATCACCGAGGCCCGCGCGGCCCTGAACAGCGTCGAAGCGGCGCTGGCCGCGGAGGACTTCGCCGGAGAAGCGCGCGCGCAGTTGGCCGGGCTACAGCAGGAGATCGCGGCGCTGGGTTATGACCGCTCGGCGCACGCCGCCGCCCGCGAGGACCTGGACGCCTACCGCGCCTACGAAACGCGCCAGCAGCAGCTCCAGATCGCGCTCGAGTCGCTGCCGGAGGCGCAGGGGGCGCTCAACGCCACGCATCAGCGGTTGGAACGTCTGCGCCGGGTGCGCGCCGAGGACGAGACCGCTCAGGCCGATATGACGGCGGAAGTGGAGCGGCTCAAGGCGCTGGTGGTGGAAGCCAACCGCCGCTACGACGAGGCCCGCGAACGCCGCACGGAACTCCAGGTGGCGGCGGAAAAACGCGCCCGCGCCCAGCAGGCCTTAGGCGCACTGGAAGGCGCCCGTCAGCGGCAGGAAGCGCTGCACGTCCGGCGGGACGACCTGCTGGAACGGCAGGGGGTGTACACCCAACTACGCGAGGCCTTCGGCAAAAACGGCATTCCGGCCATGATCATCGAGGCGGCCATCCCGGAGCTGGAGGACGCGGCCAACGACATCCTGACGCGCATGACCGACGGGCGGATGCAGGTGCAGTTCAGCACGCAGCGGGAGAAGGTCACCGGCGGGGTGGCCGAGACGCTGGACATCACCATCACCGACGAGGCGGGCACGCGCGATTACGCGCTGTACAGCGGCGGGGAAGCCTTCCGCATCAACTTCGCGGTGCGGATCGCGCTGAGCCGGCTGCTGGCGCAGCGGGCCGGCGCGCACCTGCGCACGCTGTTTCTGGACGAGGGCTTCGGCACGCAGGATGCCGCCGGGCGGGAGCGGCTGGTGGAGGCCATCAACGCCATTGCCGACGACTTCGACCTGATCCTGGTGATTACACACATCGACGACCTGCGCGACGCCTTCCCGGCGCGGTTGACGGTGGAGAAGACGGCCAGCGGCAGCCGCGTGCGGATCGAGTGACAGGGTGTACATAATATGTTACGGTTGGGTTGAATGACGACGACCACCTCGAAAAACGGTGTGGTGATCCGCCTGCCGGATGAGCGTTGGACGCACATCATCGAAGAACACGGCGAACTTGCCGACCTCAAATCAGCGGGCCTTGACACAATCGCCGACCCGGAACGGATATTGGTGGGAAACAGCGGCGAGCACCTGGCGTTGAGGGCCATCGAGTCGGGCAAAAGGTTGATCGTGATTTACCGCGAGCTTGAGTCGGATGGCTTCATCATCACAGCTTTCCTCACACGCCGGACCGGTTGGATCGAAAAGAAGAGACAGATATGGCCGTAGTCAATTTTCAGGATTTCTTGCGGTTCCTGCCGACCATAAAAGCAATACCCCAGCGAACCGTCTGGCTGTCGTACGATGTTGAGGCGGATGTGCTGTACATCAACTTCAGGAAGCCAAGCATCGCTACTGACGGCGAGATGACGGACGAAGACGTCATTGTCCGCTATGACGGTGATGAGATCATCGGGTACACGATCCTCCACGCCAGCCAACGATAAGCGGGGCGGAGCCTCATCCGCACCACGCCGCATCACCCACCACCAACAGCAGCGTATAGGTCCCCATCTCGGCGACGGTGTTGGCGTCGTAGCCGCGCGCCACGAGGGTGGTCGTCCCGTGCAGTAGCAGGCGGAACCTCATCGGGCGGCGCTTTGCGGTATCATACACGGGTTGACCCGATGATAGCCCGGCCAACAGGAGCGCTTATGCCCGCCCCCGCCTTCATCCCGCCCATGATCCGCACCGACGGCAGCAATGCCTTCGCCTACAACACGATGCACGAGCGTATTCCGCGCACCTTCCGCGAGACGCGTGACCGTCTTGGGGACGCCATCACGCCCGCCATGGCGGAGGCGGTCGAGGCGCTGGCCGACGGCATCGCCCAAAACGAGCCGATCCCGCCGCTGGCCCTACCCGCGCCCGATGCCGATGACTGGGCGGCGGCTTATGCGGATCATGCCGGGCAGACCTGGCTGAACACCGACTGGTGGTTCGCGGAGACGTACGGCTACCGCCTGCTGATCGAGGCGGTGCGCTGGTGGGAAACGGGCATCGACCCCTTCTCGCCGATCAAACGCGCGGAGATCGAAGGGGCGGCGCTGTGGAGCCTGCTGGCGCGGGCCGCCGCCATCGAGGGGGACGGCGAAAAACGGCTGCGGGCGCTGATCTTCACCGCGCTGTGGGGCAACCGCATCGACCTGAGCTATACGCCGTCGCTGGAACACGGCATGACGGCGGGCGCGGACCACCTGCTGGCCAACGACAGCGAAACGATGCTGGCGCACCTGCTCAGTGGAACGGGCGCGGTCCACGTGGTGGCGGACAACACCGGCACCGAACTGGCGATGGACATGGCCCTGATCGACGGGCTGCTGGCAGCCGGCCACCGCGTGGTGCTGCACCTCAAGCTGCATCCGACCTTCGTCAGCGACGCCACCGTGGCCGATGCCCTCGACCTGTTGGGCCGCTTCGAGGCCCACTCGGTGGCAGCGGTTCAGGCGTTAGGGCAGCGACTGCGCCGCGCTCTGAACGACGGCCATCTACAGCTCGCCCCGGATGGCTACTGGAACAGCAGCCGCGTCCTGTGGGACCTGCCGCCGCGCCTGGAGCGGCTCTTGGCGGCGGCGCACCTGGTCATCCTCAAAGGCGACGCCAACTACCGCCGCCTGGCCGGGGACGCGCTGTGGCCGCCGGAGATCACGTTCAAAGAGGCGATTGGCTACTTCCCCGCCCCGCTGGTCACGCTGCGCACCATGAAGGGCGATACGCTGGTCGGGCTGCCGGCGGCGACCATCGCGGCGATGGATGCGCGGGAAGGGGTGGACGTGTGGCGGTCCAACGGGCGCTACGGCCTGATCCAG
>DAOUEM010000334.1:0-8231 GCA_034430555.1 Anaerolineae bacterium
TGCAAGCGCACCGCTTCCAGGGGGGAAGCGCCCGCCAGGATCATGCCGGTCATGGCGCCGGGCAGCTTGATGATGCCGACGGTCTTGGTGGTATCCACGCGTCCGTCTTCCGACTGCACGCCGATCACCATGTTGTGGATGCTGCCGCCGACCTGTTTTTCGGCCAGTGCCTGTAACGCCGCCTGGTTCATAAACGTGCGCCTCCTGTTTCGAACAAATCGAGACAAGAAGAATCATAAGACCTGCGGTGTGATGTGAGTGGCTGTCAGCGCTCAGCTTTCAGCAGAAAACAGTCACCACAGTCCCTGCCGAACCGATGGTCAATCAGACAAGCTGACCGCTGAGTGCTGATGGCTGGCGGACGTAACATGTTACGCCCCTACGCCTGGCAGGCCACCACGCCGATCCACTCGGATTCCGGTGTGTAAGGCGTGCCCATCAAGTCGCTGGTGACGTCCACCACCTCGAAGCCGCCCGCCGCCAGCACCGCCGTAATCGTTTCCACGCTGTAGTAGTGGAACCAGTTGCGGTAGACGCTGATCGTGCCGTCCGCCTCCACCACCACATACTGGTCCAGGGCGGCGTCGTGCTCGGGATACATGTAAGTGTTGGCCAGCACCAGGTGCGGCCCCGGCTTCCAGAAGCCCGGCCCGTCCAGCGCGGACCAACTGGCGCCGGCGTCGTTGCGCTCGTGGTAAACGCGGGTCGTCACGTCGAAGGCGAACATGCCGCCCGGCAGCAGCGCCCGGTGCACGTGGCCCAGCAGCGTATCGCGGTCCGCATCGTTAAGCGTGTTGAAGTCGCCGTAAATCAGCGTGATGGCCTGGTAGGCTTCCCGGTGGTCGAGTGTGCGGTAATCCTGGCAGAGGTAGCGGCTGGCCGAATCGACCTGGCGGGCGTAGGCCAGCGAATTCTCGGAGAAGTCCATGCCGGTGACCTCCAGGCCGCGCGCCGCCCACTGCTGGCAGTACAGGCCGGGGCCGCAGCCCAGGTCGAGCAGGGTATCGCCCGGCAGCAGCGCCAGCCGCTCGACGATCCAGTCCACGATGCGCGTGATGACCGCCGGGGGACGGCTGGCCGCGTCCACGTCGGGGTCGAGGTGGGCCTCCAGCATCTGCTGGGCGATGTAGGGATCGGTCCAGAAGTGGGCCTCGCCCGCGGCAAATAGAGGCGGTTTCTGGCGCAGCTTCATCAGCCGGCCGAAGCGCAGGGCGCCGTTCTCAATCAGGTTGGCGCGTTGATCGGTCATCCGGGGGTCTTTTCTCCTTCTGCGATTTCGGCAGGCGCGATCCCGGCAGGCGCGGTCTCGGCGGTGGCGCCCGCGGCGAAGGCCAGCACGAGCGGGTCGCCCGCCTCCCGGTCGAGCAGGACCGCCGCGGTCCCCTCCCGCGTGATGCGCCCCGCTTCCAGCAGGATCAGCCGGTCGCCGACCCGGCGCGCCTGGTCCGCCGTATGGCTGACCCATACCATCGTCAGGTTGAGCCGCGCTCGCAGAGCCAGCAGCGTCTCTTCCACACGGTGCGTGGCGACCGGGTCCAGGGCCGAGGTCGGCTCGTCCAGCAGCAGCACCTCCGGCTCGTTGGCCAGGGCGCGCGCGATGGCCAGCCGCTGTTCCTGCCCCCCGGAGAGCGCCCCCGCCGGCTTGTCGGCCAGGGCGGCGTCCAGGGCAGCGGCCTCCAGCAGCTCGACGATGCGGGCGCGGGGCAGCGTCTGGCCGTGTAAGCAGGGGCCGTAGGCGACGTTGTCGGCCACCGTGCCGGGGAAGGGCGTCGTCTTCTGGAAGATCATGCCCACCCGGTGCCGCAGCTCGACGACGGGCAGGTCGGTCACATCGCGCTCCCGTAAAAAGACGCGGCCCGGCGCCGGTTCCTCCAGGCGGTTCAGGCAGCGCAGCAGGGAGCTTTTGCCGCTGCCGCTGGGCCCCATCACCACCAGGATTTCGCCGGCCTGCACGCCCAGGCTCACGCCGTGCAGCACGGCCTGGCCGTTGCGGTCCAGCGAGAGATCACGCACGTCGATGAGACTCATATCGCCCTCTGCCAGGGTGAAGGCGGGCGCTGCCCCCAAAAAACCGTTCGGTTGCCCACGTAAGCCGTATTATACAGACTGACCGCCCGAAGTTAAAACACCGGCTAGTACCAGCGCAGCCGCCGCAGGGCCACCAGCAGCCCCCCGGCGACCAGGGCCATCAAGGCCAGCACCAGCGGCACCGCCCAGGCCGTCTCGAACGGCGGCCAGCTCTGGGCGAAGTTCATACCATAGAAGCCGCTGATCACGGTCAGGATGCCGATCACCACGGTGAACACCGTCAGCCGGTTGACCACCACATTCAACCGGTTCGAGGTGGCCGACATGTAGAGGTCCATCATGCTGGTCAGCGTATCGCGCAGCGTATTCACCATATCCGCGATCCACATCAGGTGGTCGGAGACATCACGCAGGTAGTAGCGGAGATCGCCCTGCTCCAGAAAGGCCGCCCGGTGGTGGGCCAGGTTATTGAGCACGTCACGCTGCGGCCAGACCACGCGCCAGATGTCGGCCAGATCGCGCTTGCGCTGGAACAAGTTGTTGAGCACTTCCTGGTCTGGATGGGTCATGATCAGGTCGCCCAGGCGATCCACTTCTTCTTCCACCGCGTCCAGAACCGGAAAAAAGCTGTCCACGATGGTATCCAGCAGGACATAAAAGAGATGATCGGCGGAGGCGGCCAGCAGTTTCGGCGCGTGCGTGATCCGCCGCTGCGCTTCAGCGATAAGCGGGGATGATCTTTTTTGCACGGTGACGAGGTAGTTCGTCCCCAGAAAGACGTCGAACTCCTCAAAGGCAACGGTTGGTCCGGCCACAGTGATGGTATTGAGGATGACAAAGAGATAATCTTCGTAGGCTTCTACTTTGGGGCGCTGGCGCTGGTTGTGGGTGTCCTCGATGGCCAGCGGGTGAAAGCCGAACACGTCCCGCATCACGGCGATATCCCCCTCGCCAGGACCGGTGATGTCGACCCACATCAGGGATTCGGACGCCGCCAGCAGCGCTGGCAGTTCGTCAGTCGTTTTCTCCTGCATGCCCTGCCCATCGAATACGACGATTTGCATCCGCCTCAGCCTTCCCCGGGTATTTCCCTCCCCGACCCGCGCAGCCCTCCGGTCAAGAGCGCCACCGCCAGCAGGGCCATCCCGGCCCCGAAGAGAAACGGCGCGCTCGGCCCCAGGCCCGCCCACCCGCCGAGGCCGCTCCACAGCACCCCCGCGATCAGGCTGGCCGGCAGCGTCATCACCCCCACCGCCGCGTTGTAGACGCCGTAGGCCGTGCCGCGCTGGTCGGCGGGCACCAGGTCGGCCACCAGGGCGCGGGCGCTGCCCTCCACCGCGCCGTAATAGATGCCGTACAGCCCGAACAGGGCCCACATCTGCCAGGCCTGGTCCACCACCGCGAACCCCAGGTACAGCAGCCCATAGACCAGCCAGCCGCCCACGATCAGCCGGCGCCGCCCGATCCGGTCGGAGAGCAAACCCGCCGGCCCGGAAACCAGCGCGTAGATCACGTTGAAGGTCAGCACCATGCCCATCACGCCGGCCACGCTGAGGCCGCGCTCCTGCGCCCGCAGGATGAGGAAGGCGTCCGCCGAGTTGCCCAGCGTGAAGACCACCACCGCCAGCAAAAAGACGTAAAAGCGCCGGTCGAAGCCGCGCAGGGTCAGGCGGGGCGGTTCGCGGCGCGAGTCGACGGGCACGTCCCGCGCCCCCACCGCCAGCACGATCACGGCCAGGACCGCCGGGACGATGCTGGCCAGCACCACGATCTGGAAGGTCTCGCGGCTCAGGGTGACGGCCCCGGCCCCGGTTGCCAGCACGATCAGCAGCGCGATCAGGATGCCCAGTGCCGCTCCGGCGGTATCCCCGGCCCGGTGCAGGCCGAAGGCCAGCCCGCGGTGCTGCGCGTCGATGCTGTCCGCCACCAGGGCGTCGCGCGGGGCGGTGCGGATGCCCTTGCCCACCCGGTCCGCGAAGCGCACCAGCAGCACGCCCCACCACGAGGTCACGCCATACAGGAACGGCTTGGCCAGGGTGGACAGGCCGTAGCCGGACACGGTCAGCCACTTGCGCGCCCCCAGCCGGTCGGAGAGCCAGCCGGAGAAGATTTTCAGCAGGCTGGCCGTGGTCTCGGCCAGACCTTCGATCAGGCCGATCACGCTGGTTTTGACGCCCAGCACGTTGGCCAGAAACAGCGGGATCAGGTCCCACAGCATGTTGCTGGAGATGTCGGTCAGGAAGCTGGTAGCGGTGACGATCCACACGTTGCGGGGCAACTGCCGCCACGCCGGGCGGGCTGTCACCGATTCTTCGGATGGGTGCATGGGGTCCTCGACTTTTCACAGGTAAGTGAAGCGCTGCGCATGGGCCAAGCATACCGCCGCGCCGCCCGGAATTCCAGCGGCCAGGACCGGCCGATCTGTCGCTCGCCGGCGCGAAACTGCCTATACTTATGGCAGATCAGCCACCCACGGAGCGAAACCCATGAACAGCCGCGAACGAGTCCGCGCCGCTTTGCACCACCAGGAGCCAGACCGCGTCCCCATCGATTTTTCCGGGCACCGCTCGTCCGGCATCGCCGCCATTGCCTACGCCCGGCTACGCGATCACCTGGGCCTGCCCGCCAGACCGGTCCGCGTCTACGACCTGATCCAGGGCCTGGCCATCGTCGACGAGGACGTGCTGGACCGCTTCCGGGTCGATACCGTCGAGCTGGGGCGCGGCTTCGCCCTGGAGGACGAACACTGGGCCGACTGGGTCCTGCCGGACGGCACGCCCTGCCAGGTCCCGGCCTGGAGCGTGCCCGAACGCGACGAGGCCAACCGGCGGTGGATATTACGGTCCAAGAGCGGGCGCGTGATCGGCCAGATGCCGGACGGCGCGCTGTACTTCGAGCAGACGTACTTCCCGCTGGCCGACGGCCCCGACGACAAAAACGCCATCGAGGCCGCCTTCGACGAGTGCATGTGGACGGCCATCGCCACCCCGTCCGGACCGCTGGCTTCCGGGCCAGGGCGGGACCGCGCCTTCGCCGAGGGGGCCAGGGCGCTGCGCGCGTCGACCGACCGGGCCATCGTCGGGCTGTTCGGCGGCAACCTGCTGGAGATCGGGCAGTTCTTTTACCGCAACGATAACTTCTACATGATGATGGCCGCCGAGCCGGACCGCGTCGAGCGCTTCCTGGACATCCTGACCGCCATCCACCTGGAAAACCTGGAACGTTTCCTGGACGTCATCGGCGACTGCATCGACGTGATCGTCTTTGGCGACGACCTGGGCATGCAAAGCGGCCCGCAGATGTCGCCGGACATGTACCGCCGCCTGTTCAAACCGCGTCACAGCCGGATGTGGAAACGCGCCAGGGAACTCAAGCCGCAGGTGGCCGTCAACCTGCACTGCTGCGGCGGGGTGCGCCCCCTGCTGCCCGACCTGATCGACGCCGGCCTGGACGCCATCAACCCGGTGCAGGTCCGCGCCAAGGGCATGGAGGCATCCGGGCTGAAGGCCGACTTCGGGCGGGACATCACGCTGTGGGGCGGCGGCTGCGATACGCAGGTCATCCTGATGGAGGAGACGCCGGACAAGGTGGCCGATCACGTCCGCGAGCAGGTGGGCATCCTGAAGCCGGGCGGCGGCTTCGTCTTCCAGCAGGTGCACAACATCCTGGCGAACGTGCCCCCGGCCAACGTGGTCGCCATGTTCGATGCGGTAAACGACGCCGGTTAGGGTACCTTGCGCAAGACAAGGGTTGAATGATCAGGCAATGAGAAAACAAACGCTCATCTTTATCGTCGGCGCGTGTTGTTTGCTGGGTATTCTGATCTCAGTCGCTATCTTATGGCAGATCTCCAGCACTATAGTAATGGATGTCATCAATACTCCTGTGCCGCTGCCAACTTTTGCCAGCGGTGATGTGCAGTATGTGTGCCAGATTTTTGGCCTGAGCAATGATGATGCCTTTTGTGATGCATCATCAAGTCAGGATGCCTACACATTCGAGGAGACACTCCACGAGCACTTTCCTCCATACGCCTTCACTCATGCGGACATCATGGCGTTACTGGGTGATTTGCCGTCACGACCATCAATGCAATGCTACGGGCAATTAGAACACCTTGATTTTGTGGCTGGCTTTTGTCCCCCTCCTGAAGAATGTAACGGGTCATATCGAATCTACTCTTGTTCCTTCCTTTTACCAGATAGCATCCAGATGGTTGTAGTGGATTTTGATAGTGCCACTGGCTCTGTCTTAGATTACGGTGTACCAAAGCCAGGAACCTAGAGCCATGTATTAAACTTCGTCTTCCAGCAGGTGCACAACATCCTGGCGAACGTGCCCCCGGCCAACGTGGTCGCCATGTTCGACGCGGTGCACGACGGCAGCTAGCGCGTCAGACCACGCTTACACCTTGCGCACGATGAGCAGCTCGCGGTGCTCGTTGGTCTGGATGCCGCGCGGTGTGCTGTGGTGGGTGATCAGTTTGTCCACCTGCCGCCAGTGCCGCTCGATGTCGAAGTCTTCCGGCATGGGGATGGCCTTCAGCCAGAAGATGAACGATTCGACATCCTGGAAGTAATAGCCCACGTCGTATTCGCCGGTCGCCACGATCACCCCGCCGTAGCCACGGAAGGTCTCGGCCAGCGCCTCCAGGTCCTGCGGATCGTCGTCCTGCTCGGGGTTGTCCAGGTAGCGGCCGCCCACGTCGCAGTCGAAGACCTGGCAGATGTTGTGCGTATTGCGCGCGCCGACCTGCTGCGTGATGAAGACGCCGCCCGGCTTGAGCACGCGCATGATCTCCGGGGGGTGCACCACGCTGTGCCGGTTGAGCACCAGGTGGAACCGCTCGTTGGGGAAGTCCAGCGCTTCGGCCCGCATCTGCTGGAAGCGCACGTTATCGGCCAGGTCGGGCGGGGTATTGGCCTGGGCCGCCGCGATCATGGCCGCCGAGACGTCCACGCCGACGCCGCTGTTGAACCGCTCCGCCAGCGCCAGGAACTTCTCGCCGCCGCCGGTGCCGACATCCAGCACGCGCTGGTCGGGGCGCGGATCGGGGCGCAGGTAGCGGCGCACCACCTCCAGGTAGTCCCAGGGCGTGGGGTCGATATCCTCCCGCACCGCGGAAAAATCCCAGCCGTGCCGGTCGCCCACCGTCTCGGCGAAACGTTTCAGGTCTTGGTAAGGCATATTAGGGTCCGCTCCTCTCGGTCGACGTGGCATCGGTCGAAACGCCGTTGGATAATTCACCGCGTCATTTGTAGGGGCGAGGCGGTGCGTCGCCCCGGTTGATAGGCCGCCAGCACCGCCGGGCGTTCAGCCGGGCGTTCAGTTGAACGCCCCTACCATCAATCATCATTCCACGGCGCGAATGACGCCCCCGCCCACCGGGTCGTAGACGGTCACGCGGTCGCCCGTCGCCACCACCAACTGCGCCCCGTCCGGGCGGAAGGCCATGTCGCTGACCGCGCCGGGCAGTTCCACCACCCGGTTGCTGTAGTAGTTACCCTCGACCAGGTTCCACAGCTCCATCAGGGCGCGCGCCACCACCGCCCCCCGCGAGCCGTCCCCGTTGAGGGCCACCGCCCGCGGGTTCTGGACGCCCAGCGTGCTGCGCAGCGTGAAGCCGACGCCGCTCACGTTGCCATCCCACAACCAGAAGCGGTCGCTCAGCCCGATCAGGCGCGTCCCGTCGCCGGACCAGCCCACGTCGCCAAAGAAACCCGCCGCCGCGAAGTCGTTGCGCACCAGGTCGAACTGGCAGCCGGTCCCGGCCACGGCGCAGCTTCGCAGGTAGAAGATGTCGTTGATCAGGGCGTAGCGGCCGTCCGGGCTGAAGTCGGCGCGGATCACGCCCCAGCCCGGCCACCAGTAAGGGTTCGTGGCCGGCGGCCCGGCGTTCATCAGGCTCCACAGGGTGGCCGTCTGCCCGTCGGAGGTCGGCCCCAGCACCAGCCAGGCCCCATCCCTCGCGGCAACGGCCCAGGCCGGGTCGTGGGGCGCGCTGGTCAGCACCAAAAAGATCGCGCCGCCCGGCACCGCCACCAGCCGGATGCCCTCCAGCGCCCAGGTGACCGCGTACAGCGTATTCTGCACCGTGACGAAGTCGAAGACCGGCCCCACCGCCAGCGTGTTTAACAGGTCAAAGGTATTGGCATCGTAGAGGCGCACACCGTCCCCGGAACCGACGGCCAACTGCGCCCCGC
>DAOUEM010000335.1:0-5175 GCA_034430555.1 Anaerolineae bacterium
TCCACAACCGGTGATGCTGCCTACAACAACAGAAACGCCCGCTGCTAACGGGCATCGTACGGAAACGACTATATGGGCAGTACAGGACTCGAACCTGTAACCTCCTGAATGTAAGTCAGGCGCTCTGCCAATTGAGCTAACCGCCCGTCCAGCGTTTGTATTTTAATCGAAGCGCTGACGTTTGTCCATACTGCGCCGCTGTGGCGATGCATGTGCGGCTGCTTCCATCCCTAACGCGCTGGAGCGGCGCCCGGCGCGCCCAGGAACAAGACTGCCGTGCCGGCAATCGCGATGACCGTGCCGGCGACCGCCCTTGCGCCAAAGCGCTCGCCGAACATCAGCCGACCGACCGGCAGCAGAAAAATCGGGGGGAAGCTCATCAGCGTGGAGGCAATGCCCAGCGGCGCATACTGGACGGCCACCAGCGATAACCACACCCCCAGGAACGGCCCCGCCACCGCCCCACCAATGATTCCGCGAACGGCGCGCGGCGCGGCCCGCAGCAGCTGAAAGTTCTCGCGGACCTTGCCCCGGCACACCGCGATGATCCAGATAGCAGCCATCGCCACCAGCAGCCGGATCAGGTTGCCGGAAAGCGCCGGAAAGTCGCCCGCAAGCCCCAATTTTGACGCCAGGAGGCCGCTGGCCTGCCCGAAAGCCGCTCCCAGGCCAAACAATACACCCAGGGTGTAAACGCGCGTGTTACGCGGGGTACCGGGCGATTCTACCGGCGCAGCCGCCGTGGTTGACGATGTGTCTTGCCTGGTTGCGCCAGGCTGGCGGTCGGCGATGACCAGCGCCACACCCCCGACGCTCAACATAATCCCGCATATCTCCACGGCGCTGAGCGTCTCCCGCAGCAGCACCCAGGCCAGGATCGTGCTGAGCACCGGGTTCATCGCCATCAGCAGCATCGATAGGCGCGGGCCGATCATCACAAACGCCTGAAAGAGAAAACCGTCCCCGATGACGTAACCCAGCAGGCCGGACAGCCCCAGCCAGCCCCAGCGAAAGGACTCAGCACCGACCGGCAGGAATTGGCCAACGATCACGCGATGCGTGATGGCCACCAGTATCACGGCCAGGACGAGGCGTGTGCGGTTGACGACGGCTGAACCCACCCGGCGGCCCGACAGCGTAAAAAAGACGGACGAGAAACTCCAGGCGACAGATGTCCCCAAAGCGGCGAAATGCCCCAGATATCCGAACATGGTTAGCGCTCGATTCGGCGGTCAGGATAACGACAGGTCGCAAGTGTACCGCAACTCCCCTGGCGACGGCATCAGGCCAGGGTGTTGCCCCTTAGCCCGGTTAAGGCGCCCGACACCATGAGCGCCTTAACCGGCAGGTGTATGAAAGGGTATCCATTGACTGGCGGTGTTGTCCAAGAAGGAGGAGGCCGGGGGATGGTGCCCGGCCTCACAGAAGGGGGAGAAGAGAAAGGAGAAGCTCTTCTACATTGAGATTCGATGCTGCTAACGAGCCTCTTGTTTGGTAGAAGCTGTCCGCCGCATAAATCTTACCGGTCGTTTACTCGCCGGCCGGCGCGAGGACATAGTCGATCACATGGATGACGCCGTTGCTCGCCAGGATGTCGGTGATGATGCCCTCCCGGCGTCGTTCAGGAATACGCCATCTTCGGTCACGCTGATGCTGATCTCGCTGCCCTGCAAAGTAGGCGCGGCCTCAAGTTCGATGACGTCCCCAGCCAACACGATGCCGTCCACCACGTGGTACAACAGGCTATCGTCAGGGGCTTGGTGTCGGCCAGCCCGGCGGCGCCCAAAGCAGCCACCAGCACCTCAAAGCTGCCCGCTTCGATGGCGACCTCGACGATGTAATTGAGGCTAATCTCAGGTTAAAAACGATCGATCACCGTCACGCCTGTCTCCCGGAACTCCCCCAGTGCGACCAGCGCATCCGGCGACTCCGCCAGTGCGATCGTCCTGCCGACCAGGCGTTTGGGTTCCAGGATACCGGCGGCGATCATGTCCAGCAGCGGGCCGTACTGGTGCGCCTGCATACCGTGACTGCCCAGTATTTCCAGTTCTTTGGCGATCACGTGGTCCATCGGCACAGGCGAATCCTGCTCGCCGGCCAGCATCAGGCCCACCTGGATGTGGCGGCCTCGTTTCCGCAGGCTGAGGATCGAGTTCCGGCAGGTCACCCCGCTGCCCAACGCATCGATCGAGACGTGCGCCCCACCCCCGGTCAGCTCATGAATCGCCCCGACGAGGTCCACCTCGTTGCGCGCGTTCAGGGTATAGGCTGCGCCCAACGACCGCGCCAGGATCAGCGCCTCGTCCTTGATGTCCACGCCGATGACCTGCGCCCCCACCGCCTGGGCAATCATGATGGCGGACAGCCCGACGCCGCCGCAGCCATGCACCACCACCCATTCCCCGCCGGTCACCCGCCCCTGCGCCACTACCGCCCGAAACGACGTGATGAACCGGCAGCCCAGGCTGGCCGCTTCGACATCACCAACGGCCTCGGGCAGCCGCACCAGGTTGACATCGGCGTGGGGAATGGCCACGTACTCGGCAAAGGAGCCCCAGGCGGTAAACCCGGGCTGGAAGTAATCGTCACAGATGTGCTGGTCCCCGGCCAGGCACTGCGGGCAGCGCCCACAGCCCACCGCGAACGGCAACGTGACCCGCTCGCCGGCATCCCAGCGGCGCACGTCTTTGCCCACGGCCTCGACCACGCCGGCCAGTTCATGACCGGGGACGTGGGGCAGCCGGATGTCGGGATCGTGGCCCATCCAGCCGTGCCAATCGCTGCGACACAGGCCGGTCGCGTGCACCCGCAGAACGACGCCGTCCTCAGGAGGCGCGGGATCGGGCACCTGCTGGATGGTGGGCGGTTGGGCAAACGCTTCGTACACGGCGGCTTTCATGATAGCCTCCTGTGTGAAAATATTGGCGCTGTAGATGATTATAGACAATCAGGAATGCGGTCAATGGCTTGAGTGCCAGAGAAGATGCCGCTTAACCATAACGCTCGGCGGCGATGATCGCCAGGCCGGCGGTGATGCTGGTGAAGGCATCCTGCGCCACGACCCGGTCCGCCCCGAAGCGCTCCTCCAGCAGCCGGATGTAGAGGGGAATCGCTGCCGAGCCGCCGGTCCGCAGCACCACGTCGATTTTATCCTCGGTAATGCCCGCTTTGCGCAGCAGCTCGTCCAGGCCCTGGTTGATCTGCTGCTGCGTGTAACGAATCTGGTTTTCCAGGCGCTGGCGGGTGTAGGATTCGTTGATGCGGATGTGCGGTGCTTTGAAGACAAAGAGGTCGGCCATCCGCTCGGACAGGCTGATCTTCAGGCGTTCGGCCTCGTTCCGCAGCGAAAAGCCCAGGTTATTGTTGATCAACGATTGCAGCGCCCGGATTCGCGTCGGGTTGCTGCCGGTGCGCTGCGCGTTGTCGATGATCAGGGCGTGTTCCGGTTCGGCCAGCTCCAGCAGGGTCTGCCAGTCCAGGATGTGGTACGTGATATACTTGGGAAACGGCAGCACCTGCTCACCCAGGCCGGGTCGAAAGGTGGTGCCAGCACCGAAATACCTCTCCAGGGTGCGCACGATGCGCTTGTCGATATCGTCGCCGCCGAGCAATACACCCTGGGTCGCAATGACCTCCTGCGGCTCGGAGCCGCCCAACCGCACCACGGTGAAGTCGAGCGTGCCGCCGCCGAAATCAAACACCAGGGCGGTCTGTCGCTGCCGGGCTTCCACGTGGTAGGCGTAGGCGGCTGCCACCGGCTCCAGTTCCAACGAAACTTCCTGGAAGCCGGCCTCCCGCGCGGCGGCGAGCAGCGTCTCATTGGCCTGGGCATCGACATTGGGATCGTGGGAAAAGAGCACCGGGCGGCCCAACACGGCATGAGTGATCGTCCGGTCCAGTTCGGCCTCGGCTTGCGTTTTGGCCTGGCGCAGCACCAGGGCGATCAGGTCATGGGCAGCATAGTATTTCTTGAAGATAAACGTGCCCTGGTAGTTTTCGTCGCGCAGCACCGCTTTGATGGATTGCAGGAACCGGCCCGGCGCTTCCACGTCTTCGTAGGCATAGATCGATTCGTTGTAGACGATCGGACTGCCGCCCGTGCCGGCCACCATGATCTCGATCTCACCCACCAGCCGCTTCTCGTAGCGGATGGGACGTCCGACGTTCTCGTCGATGTACCGCCGGGCCGCGCCAAACCCGACGACGGTCTCCTGGTCACGCGTGATGTAAATCAGGGATGGCAGTAAGCGGAGGTCTTTGTTAGCGGCGTCCAGCGTGAAGTACCGGACCTGTCTGCCGTCGAACCTGGCGAGGCTCGAGTTCGTGGTCCCGAAGTCGATCCCGACGTGCATCGGACAGCCTCCTTGGCAACTAAAAAAACCCGCAGCGCCGTGGTAAGTGGTGCGTCGCAGGCTCTTAACCGTTGGCGGATCGTTCATTCTACAGCAGGAAGGCCGCCGGGTGAAGGGTCAATTCGGCGGGCGCTGCTACTCAAAGACGAACGGCTCCGGCGTCGGGATGTCGGGGGGCGCCATTGTCGGGAACGGTTCACCGCTGGGAGCGGAGAGCTGCAGCCGCGGGATGATCGGCTGGGGAATCAGGATCAGGATAAAAATCAGGATGGTGACCCAGCCCAAAATCCGCCGGCGGAGGTCCAACGGCGTGATGTCGTCCTGCGGCGGCGGGTGGCGCAGGCCGCTCATCGCCGCCAGAAACGCCCACAACAGCCATGTCTGCCAGAACACAAAACCCATCAATAGCAGAGTCATGAAGGTCACGTTGGCGATGCCCCAGGCCAGCCGTCCGAACAGCGCATAAGCCACGTGCCCGCCGTCAAATTGACCCAGCGGGAGCAGGTTCAGCGCCGTCAGCAGCACGCCAAACCAGGCCGCCAGGGCCACCGGGTGCAGCAGGATCGCCCGGCTCAGGCTGCCCTCGGCGACGAAGTCACCGACGAACGCCAGCAGCGGCGGCACGCCCAGGCCGCGAAAGATCAGGTTGATGGGCGCGCCAAACTCGATGGGCGGCAGGGCCAGCCCGATCATAAACAGCGGCAGGGCCACGATCAACCCGGCCAGCGGGCCGCTGATGCCGACATCAAACAGCGATTTACGGTTTTGCAGCGGGCTGCGGATAAAAATCACTGCCCCGAGCGTGCCCAGACTGCCGGGGATG
>DAOUEM010000336.1:0-1714 GCA_034430555.1 Anaerolineae bacterium
CGTATAGGTTGAAAGCGAAAGCAAATCCGCCACGAGCCAGTTTGCCTTACTAGTCACAATCTGCTTCGGGCTGACAAATCAGAAAGCCACCCCGGACGAACAGTTCGCCTTTGGGTGGCCAACCGCATACCAGTTTCCCCCGAACAAATTGCTTACTTCATCCTACGGTAAATAGTATAGCACATTTCCCCAATTCTGTCAAGGCTGATTCTGGAGATGTGTTGTTGTTCAGTGAAAGTGACACCAGGTAATTGTTCAGGGATAATGTCACCCTATGAGAGAACAGGTGATATTATCGATGAAAGAACAGAAGAGATTGCAGGTGATCACTGAATTGGATGCCGGTCGAGTGATCGGGCGGGAGGCGGCAGAATTGATAGGTCTCTCAGTCCGGCAGGTACGACGTTTGTTGGCCGCATATCGACAGAAGGGAGTAGAAGCAGTGGTTCATGGTAATCGCGGCAGATCTCCAGCTAAACGTACGCCTGAGGCCATCCGAGATCAAGTGCTAGCCCTGGCCCGCACCACGTATCGGGATTACAATGATCAGCATTTCACAGAGGAGTTGGCGGGACAGCATGGCATTATTCTGTCTCGGTCCACCGTGCGACGCATTCGCCGGCAAGCCGAGTTAGACAGTCCCCGCCAAAGACGAGCACCACGGCATCGCAGTCGACGGGAGCGGTATCCGCAGGCCGGGATGCTGCTCCAGATCGATGGCAGTGACCACGATTGGCTGGAAGGACGTGGTCCCCGGTTAACGTTGATCGCCGCCATCGACGACGCGACCAACGAGGTACCTTATGCCCTGTTTCGAGAACAAGAGGACGCAGCCGGTTATTTCCTGTTAGTCAGACAGATTGCCCAGTCCCACGGGTTGCCCCTGGCCTTGTATGCCGACCGCCATACCATCTTCCAAAGCCCGGTCCAAGCCACCATCGACCAGCAATTGCGCGGAGAAGCCCCGCAGAGCCAATTCGGACGTCTGGTGGCTGAATTATCTATCCAACTCATTGCCGCCCGCTCTCCGCAAGCTAAGGGGCGTGTAGAGCGATTATTTGGCACCCTCCAGGATCGGTTGGTCAAAGCCCTCCGCCAGGCTGGAGCCTGTTCGCTGCAAGAGGCTAACACCGCCTTGGCTCAATTCTTGCCGGTCTTCAATGGACGATTTTCTAAACAGGCCGCCCAGCCCGGTTCCAAGTATCGTCCCCTCCCCACACCCTTGAACACCGACCAAGTCTTTTGTTTCAAACACGACCGGACAGTCGCCCATGACAACACCATCTCTTTCGCTGGCGTCACCCTGCAAATTCCGCCCGGCCCCGACCGAATTAGCTACGCCAAAGCACGGGTCCAAGTGTGCCAATATCTCGACGGTCGGGTCGGCATTTGCTATCAGGACCAGTTATTGACTATCATTAACACGGGACAGGAGGGTCCCGTCCGAGTGGGCAAGCTGGCCGCTGCTCAACAGGAGCCGCCACCATCCGCTCCCGTTCCTGAAACTCAACCAGCGGTACCGAACCAGCAACCAGCTCGCACAGAACCGCACAAACCAGCTGCAGATCATCCGTGGCGAAAACCTTTCAAGCCGCAGAGAGTCGCTTAAGAGCCATGGTGACATTTTCGTTGAACAGTTAGGGTGACATTTTCACTGAACTTTGACATACCCGTACCTTATAGAACCTGAATCCTTGCAGGTTTTTTAAGATAA